>JBCBUA010000114.1:0-16598 GCA_039818365.1 Pseudomonadota bacterium | reverse complement strand
ACCAACGATGCGAGCGGCAGGTTCGATGCCTTGCACAGCTGGATCGGAGAAAACCTGAACCGGGACCTGCGTGTCGATCGATTGGCTGAGCAGGTCGGAATGAGCGAACGCAACTTCACCAGGGTGTATCGCAAAACAACTGGCCGAACGCCTGCCAAGACCATTGAGCTGTTTCGCGTCGCGGCCGCACGCGACCTGCTCGAAGACACGTCTCTTCCCGTCGCCACTATTGCGCATCGAACCGGCTTTGAAGATGACGAACGTTTGCGGCGCGCCATGCAACGCACGCTTGGCGTTTCGCCATCGGAATACAGGAAGCGGTTTGGTATCGAAGAAGCCTGACGGTTTAGGTGCGGATTCTAAAAAGGTTGTTCACTCGCATTGAAGATCTGAAACTGGTTGGTGACCAAACCTAATCAGCTTCAGCATCGGTGGAATGAACAACCCGCACAAGAATGCCCGCACCTGTTTTTACAGTCGAGAACAAATCGTTGAACGCAATCAGAACGGAGAGAAGGCGCCTTTGATTGCAGCTGCTTTCGGGATTTCCGTACGCACGGTCTACAAGTGGCTGCAGCGGTTTCGCGAGCACGGATCTTCCGGTTTGATCGCCCGCTCCAGCGCACCCAGGACCTGCTCCAATGCATATATGGCTGGTTGGCGGAGCCTGATCGTCCGGCTGCGCTGGTGCCGGGACGGGCTCCGGCTTCTTGGTGTCTTTCAGATAGGCGGGCTCAGTGGACTTCCCGGCTGGACTTTACGCAAACGATGTGGCTCGAAAGCGGTCGCTTGCCCCAGTTTTCTGTGCGTTGCTGAACCTTCCGGACAGCGCGGGTAACCCAATCATACGTGACTCAAACATGGACCGTTACCGATTTGCCTCCTAATTAAAATTACATATATACCTCAATAATTTGGACAAAATTTGTTGCTTTTTCTGCGTGCGGGTGCTGATAATCTCCCTACAACAAGGTAATCATAATTTATGTCCACCATTGCCGAACTCGTTATTCCGCAGACAGCTGCGCTTCCTTTGCGTTGGAATTCCGGTAAGCCTCGTGTCCTCATGATCACGTCCCGTGAGACACGGCGTTGGGTCATTCCCAAAGGATGGCTGATGAAAGGCAAAAAGCCTTGGGAGACTGCGAGGATCGAGGCCTGCGAGGAGGCAGGTGCTCTCGGTGAAGTTCATGAAAAACCGATCGGAACCTACCACTACGTCAAGATTTTGCCGCGCGGTGAAAGCTGTCGTTGCAAGGTGTTCGTCTTTCCGTTGCTTGTCGAGAGACTGAAAAAGAACTGGAAGGAACGCGACGAACGATCGCGCAGATGGTTTTCGGCCAAGAAGGCCGCAAAACTGGTGTCAGAACCGGAACTCAGCACCTTGCTGCTCGAAATTGCGGCCAGTCAAGGGGCTGACCTGATCCCCAAGAAGCTTCGGCACATATCGTAGGGATCCAACAAGAAAATCGGCCGAAACGGCTGGAAACCATTGTTCAGGGAGGAACAGATATGAAAAGAACCGTTACCGCTCTTGCAGGGTCACTTGTCGCGCTCGCGGCCAGTGTTTCGATGGCGCAGGCCGACAAGCTCACGTTTTATTGCAGCGCGCAGGAAGACTGGTGCCAGTTGATGGCCCGCAGCTTCGAGGATGCGACGGGCATCGATGTCAACATGACCCGCAAGTCTTCGGGTGAAACCTTTGCGCAAATTCGCGCCGAATCCTCCAATCCCAAGGGAGATGTCTGGTGGGGCGGCACCGGCGATCCGCATCTTCAGGCCGCTGAAGAAGGGCTTACCGCCGAATATGTTTCGCCCATGCGGGACCAGTTGCACGACTGGGCGATCAGTCAGGCTGAAAGCGCCGGAAATCGCACGATCGGCATTTATTCCGGTGCGCTCGGATATGGCTACAACAGCGACCTCCTGGCTGCAAACAATCTGCCTGAACCTGCCTGCTGGAAGGATCTTTTGAAACCCGAATACAAGGGACACGTCCAGATGGCCAACCCGAACTCGTCGGGAACGGCCTACACGACACTTGCGTCCATGGTGCAGATCTTTGGCGAAGACGAAGGCTTCGATTTCATGAAGGGGCTGCACGCCAATATCAACCAGTACACGAAGTCCGGGTCCGCGCCGATCAAGGCTGCCGGCCGCGGCGAAAACACGATCGGTATCGTGTTCATGCATGATGCGGTCAAACAGGCGGTGTCCGGCTTCCCGGTCAAGGTGGTCGCTCCTTGCGAAGGCACCGGATACGAGATCGGGTCGATGTCGATCATCGATGGTGCCCGCAACATGGAAGAAGCCAAGAAGTTCTACGACTGGGCGCTCAGCGCCGATGCACAGAACCTTGCGCTTGAAGTCAATGCCTTCCAGGTGCCCTCCAACAAGGGCGCTCAGACGTCCGAGAGCGCTCCGGACATGAGCCAGATCAAGCTGATCGACTATGATTTCAAGAAATACGGGTCCTCTGACGAACGCAAGCGCCTGCTGCAGAAGTGGGATGACGAGGTCTCGACACTGCCGCAGTAAGTGCCCTTGTCCGCGAAAAGCACCACCCCCCCGGTCCTGATCTTCTGGATCATTGCCGGGTGGGCCGGGTTCGGCCTTCTGCCCTGGTACGGCATCGAGGACGGCTTCTGGTCGTTCGAGTGGCTGGTCGACGGTTATCCGTTTGATGAAGACTACGCGCCCGCCGCTTTCCTGATCGCCCAGGGAGAAAAGCTCTGGCTCGCGCCATTGCTTCTGCCGCTGGCATTGCCACTTCTTGCCTTGAGACATTCCAAGTCGGACACGGCCTATGCGCGGTTGCTGGTCATTGCCGGTGCGCTCGGGTTCGCATGGATGATCGTTCAGGGATTTTCCATCGGCATACGCGGGTACAATTTCGAATGGATGAACGCCGCGTTCGGTCCGCTGGACGACCGCCAGTACGGCATGGGTTACGGCGCGATGATCTGCGCATCCGCTTTCCTGTTTCTGCTGACCCAGGGCATTGCCGCACGTGGGGCGGTCAACGGCGATGTATTTGTCGTCAGTGCGATCGGCGGCGTGATCGTGATCGTCACGGCCTTTGTTTTCTTTCCCATCGCCAAAATGCTGTTCGCGGCATTCATCACCGACGAGGGCAGCTATTCGGTCCTGGTCTTTTTCGACAAGTTTTTCGATGACCGCATCTGGGGGTTGGGCTGCCTGGCGGGGGCGCGCTGCGGGGCTGCGTGGAACTCGCTGTTCCTGGCGGTGCTTGTCGGTCTGATCACGACCCTCCTGGGACTGGCGTTCGCGCTTGTCGTCACGCGTTCCGGTTTCCGCTACAAACGCCTGATCCGCGCCATGACCGTGTTGCCGATCATCACGCCGCCCTTCGTCATCGGCCTTGCGCTCATTCTGCTGTTTGGTCTGTCCGGCACGGTGACGGTGTTCATCGCCGACCTGTTCGGTGTGCAGCCGACGCGCTGGCTTTATGGAATGCCGGGTGTTCTGATCGCGCAGACCCTTGCCTTCACTCCCATCGCCTTTCTTGTTCTCATCGGTGTTGTCGAGGGTGTTTCTCCCTCCATGGAAGAAGCTGCTCAGACGCTTCGCGCCAGCCGCTGGCAAACGTTCAAGACCGTCTCCTTGCCTCTGATGCGGCCGGGGCTTGCAAATGCGTTTCTGCTCGGTTTCATCGAGAGCATGGCCGATTTCGGCAATCCGCTGGTGCTGGGCGGAAACTTCGATGTTCTGTCGACCGAGATTTTCTTCGCGATCGTTGGCGCGCAATATGACCAGGGCCGGGCCGCCGTCCTGGCGATGGTGCTGCTTTTCTTCACCCTGTCTGCTTTTTACGCGCAGCGCGCATGGCTGGGCAAGAAAAGCTACACGACGGTGTCCGGCAAGGGTGATGCCGGGGTCCATCCACTGATGCCGAAAGGTCTGGCCCTTCCGGTTCTCACCATCGCGCTGGCCTGGGCGTTCTTCACCGCCGTTGTTTATGTGATGATCATTTATGGCAGTGTTGTCGAATTGTGGGGTGTCAACAACAGCCTGACCTTCAAGCACTATGTGACTGCCTTCTCCGTCCGGTTCGAGGCGGAAGGCATCCGATGGACGGGTGCGGCCTGGGACAGTTTCTGGACGACGATCACGATTGCTGCGATCGCGGCACCGCTGACCGCTGCCGTCGGTCTGGTGACGGCCTATCTGCTGACACGGCAGAGTTTTGCGGGCAAGAACGCGTTCGAATTCGGAACCATGCTGTCCTTTGCCATTCCCGGCACGGTCATCGGGGTCAGCTACATTCTGGCCTTCAACGTGCCGCCGATCGAAATTACCGGCACGGGCATCATCCTCGTTGTCAGTTTCATCTTCAGGAACATGCCCGTCGGCGTGCGCGCTGGGATCGCCAGCATGTCGCAGATCGACAAGTCGCTTGATGAAAGCTCGCTCACGCTTGGAGCCAATTCGTGGCAGACATTCAGACGGGTGATCCTGCCGCTCTTGCGGCCCGCCATTCTGGCGGCGCTGGTCTACAGTTTCGTGCGGGCGATGACGGCGATATCGGCGGTCATATTCCTGGTCTCGGCGGAATATGACATGGCGACGAGCTACATTATCGGCCGGGTGGAGAACAACGATTACGGTCTGGCGATCGCCTATTCCACAACCCTGATCTTCGTCATGCTGGCAGCCGTCGGACTGTTGCAGCTGCTTGTCGGCAGGGTGCAGATCGGCCGCCGCAAACACATCGAAATGAAGGAAGCGTCATGAGCGATGCACACATTCGCAGCAAAGCCGCGCCGGTCCGGTTCGATGGGGTGTCGAAGGTTTTCGGAAAGGACGTGACCGCCGTCGACAATATCGACCTCAACATCGAGGCGGGCAAGCTGGTCACGTTGCTCGGGCCGTCCGGCTGCGGCAAGACGACAACGCTGCGCATGATCGCCGGGCTCGAGATGGCCAGTTCCGGGCGCATTACGATCGGGGACACGGATGTCACCAAGCTGCCCGCAACCGACCGCGACGTCTCCATGGTGTTCCAGTCCTACGCCCTGTTTCCGCATATGAGCGTTCTGGAGAACGTCATGTACGGACTGACCTTTTCCGGTTTCGACAAGACGGCGGCGCGTGCGCGGGCGCATGAGGGGCTGGATCTCGTGGGCCTGAACGGATTCGGGGCGCGTTTGCCGAGCGAGCTGTCAGGGGGACAACAGCAGCGCGTTGCCGTGGCAAGGGCGCTGGTGCTCGAGCCGCAGGTGCTGCTGTTCGATGAACCCCTGTCGAACCTGGACGCCAAATTGCGCCGGCAGGTGCGCGAAGATATCCGCGCGATCCAGCAGGACCTCGGCCTGACGGTTGTCTATGTCACGCACGATCAGGAAGAGGCGCTTGCGGTCTCCGATCAGATCGTCGTCATGCGCAACGCATCGATCGCGCAAATCGGCACGCCGCGCGAACTCTACGACCAGCCGGTCGATGCCTTCGTCGCGGATTTCATCGGCGAGGCGAACCTGATCCCCTGCGACATCGTGGATGTTGAGGGGGAGACGGCAACGGTTGAGGTCAGCGGATACCGCTACGCGCTGGCGTCGCGCGGGCTTGCCATCGGCAAGGCCACCATTGCCGTGCGTCCCTCCCGGCTGGTGCTTGGAGCCGCAGAAGGCATGCCGGCCAGGGTCGCCAAGGCGACCTATGTCGGGGTGCGCATGGAATATACGCTCGAAGGGGATTTCGGACAGGTGTTCGCCGTTCAGGACAATGTCGACGACACGCTGGACGTCGGTACGGAGCTGACCCTTAGTTTCGCAAAGTCGGGCCCGGTTCTTCTTCCCGCGGACGGCACCTGAGACGACCCCGTTGCACGCAGCCGTTGTGTGATGCGCCGGAGCGCGGCACATGGTAAGACCTGCCGGCCCGATCTGCTTTGGGGGCACCGTCCGGCACCCCGCCTTGCATAGGAAATCACATGCCAATCTATTTCGTGCGACACGGCCAGTCGGAATTCAACGCGGTCTTCAAAAGCGGGGACAGCGACCCGATGATTTTCGATGCGCCGCTGACCGAACTCGGCCGCCAGCAGGCCGTAAACGCGCGCGAAGAGATCAGGGATCTTGGCATCCGCCACGTGATCACGTCTCCGCTGACCCGGGCCATCCAGACGGCGCAACTCCTGTTCCCGGACGGGGTGTCGATGGAAGTGCGCGACGGCCACCACGAGTTGCTGCTGCACAGCTGCGATGTCGGCAGACCGCCGCAGGCATTGCGCAGCGATTTTCCGAATCTGGAGTTCGGGCATTTGGCGGCTGAATGGTGGCACAGCGACGGCACCGGCGGCATCACGGTGGAGCCGGAAGATGTCTTCAAGGCACGCATCGCAGAATTCATCCGCCATCTCGACACCATCATGGAGAGGCCGCTGCTGATTGTCGGCCACGGCAATGCGTTCAACGAAATCATCGGACGCCAACTCGCCAATTGCGAGGTGCATCGGTACTGTTGACGCGGTCCGGGGAGACCCGGTGCCAAAACGGGCATTCGTCGCCGCTGCTGTCGATCTCTCGAGCCGCACACGCGCACCAACGATGAGCTGCAAATGAAACGCAGAACGTTCCTGTCAACTGCAATCTCCGCCATGGCAGCCGGCTTCGTCCCGTTGTCCGGCTCCGCCCAGGGTCATCGATTGCCCACCGGGTACCTTCGGACCAACTGGAGCCGCGATCCCTACAGTCTCGGGTCCTATTCCTACGTGGCCAGGGGGGCGGGACGGCGCGACCATGCGGCCCTGGGCAAACCCGTCGGCAGCCGGCTCTTTTTCGCGGGCGAAGCCGCACATCCTGATTACAACAGCACGGTTCACGCAGCCTATGAGACCGGGCTGATGGCCGCCGAAGCCGTTGACGATACTGCGGATGCCGAAACGGTGGCCATTGTCGGTGCCGGGGCAAGCGGTCTTGCGGCGGCAGCCTGGCTGACCGATGAGGGCTACGATGTCACCGTTCTGGAGGCGCGCCGCCGAACCGGGGGCCGGATCTGGACGGATCGCAGCCTCGGTCTGCCGCTCGATCTCGGGGCGAGCTGGATCCACGGCACCGACGGGAACCCCTTGACCGGCCTTGCCGGCGATCAAGGTCTCGGCACCCGTGCCACCGATGGAACCTACGTCATCCGCGGCGGTGACGGCCGGGAGATACCTGATGCGGACGCACCGGCCTGGCTGGAAAATGTCCTGGAGGTGCAGCATTCCCTCGGCGCGGATTCAAAAGAGGTGAACGGTTCAGCCTATCGGGCGGACACCGACTATGACGGTGCGGAGGTCCTCCTGCCCGGCGGCTATGACCAGCTTCTGAACGGCATACCAGATGATCTGGAGATACGGTTCGGGCACGTCGTCACCCTTGTCGATGTCGGCGAAGACGGTGTCCGTCTGCGAGACAGCAAGGGGAGGGAGGCCACATTCGATGCGGTTGTTCTGACGGTGCCCCTGGGTGTTTTGAAGCAAGGGGCGATCAGGTTTTCTCCGCCTCTGCCGCGCTGGAAAACGGAGGCCATCGCAAGGCTCGGCATGGGCACGCTGGACAAGGTTTACCTGCGCTACCAGGACGTCTTCTGGGACGCGGATGTCACATGGATTGCAACACCGGAAAACGGACTGCCCGAAGGCCAGTTCAATCAGTGGCTGAACCTTCACCGCTACACCGGCGCGCCGGTGATCGTTGCCTTCAACGGCGCTGAGCCTGCCCGGGAGCTGGCCGCTCTGCCGGATGCCGAGATCGTGGACCGGGCGCACCGGACCCTGGAGCGCGCCTATCCGCAAGCCCGGTAGCCGGCCACCCGGCCTGGGTGGTTGGGGCTGATTTCCACATGCCGGCACAACGCCGAGTGCCGCCTTTTTTGCCCCTGGAATGCGGTGTGGAACTCTTCCTGCAATTTCAATCGATTAAGCTGCGAACGGCCACTGGACACCGGGTTCGAACAGGCGCTAGACAGCGGGCGCGGGCCGGGGCCCTGACCCCGGAGACCTGCCGAACACCTGCTGGACTTGCGCTGAGGACTGAATTCGACATGGCAACGACGGATCATCACTTCGACAACTGGAAAGAACAACAATACGCCGCAGAGCAGATGATCCCGCTGGTCGGCCACCTCTACCGCGACTACGGCATCAACATCCGGATCTTCGGACGGCGGCTCTTGAACAATTCCGCCATCGAGATCATCAAGGCGCACCGCTATGCGCTGCAGATCACCGGGCAGGAGCTGGAAGTGTCCAAGAGCCTGGAGATCGTCAAGGCGATGCTGGAAATGGACCTTGCTGCGTCCCGTGTCGATCTCGGCAAGCTGTGCCACCGCTTCATGGCAGAGGGCGGTGATGCCTCAGCTTTCGTGCAGCGGCAACTGGCCAGCATCAACACCGGCAGAACCTCCATCCTGCAGGAGCCGCAGGACGTCGTTCTTTACGGCTTCGGGCGGATTGGCCGTCTGCTTGCGCGCATGCTGATCGAACGGGTCGGCGCGGGCAACAAGATGCGCCTGCGCGCCATTGTCGTGCGTGGCGGCAAGGGCGAGGACCTGAAGAAACGCTCCAGCCTTTTGCGGCGGGACTCCGTTCACGGCGCGTTCAGCGGCTCGATCACCGTTGACGAGGAGCAGAACGCCATCATCGCCAACGGCAACACCATCCAGGTGATTTATGCGGGCTCCCCCGCCGAGGTCGATTACACCAAATACGGCATCCACAATGCGCTGGTGGTCGACAACACCGGCATCTGGCGGGATGAGGACGGGCTCGGTCAGCACCTGAAATGTCCGGGCGCCTCGAAGGTCATCCTGACCGCGCCGGGCAAGGGCACGATCAAGAACGTCGTCTACGGTGTGAACCATGGCGATATCACCGACACCGACACCATCCTGAGCGCGGCCTCGTGCACCACCAACGCGATCACACCGGTGCTGAAGGTGATCAATGACGAGTTCGGCATTGAGAACGGCCATGTCGAAACCATCCACGCCTTCACCAACGACCAGAACCTGATCGACAACTACCACAAGGGCGACAGGCGCGGGCGCGCCGCGCCGCTGAACATGGTGCTGACGAGCACGGGCGCGGCCAGCGCGGTGGCAAAGTGCCTGCCCGAAATGAAGGGCAAGCTGACCGGCAACGCGGTCCGCGTGCCGGTCCCGAATGTCTCCATGGCAATCCTGAACCTGAACCTCGGCCGCGAAACGACGGACCAGGAAATGAACGACTACCTGCGCGGCGTCTCCGTCCAGTCCTCCCTGCAGGACCAGATCGACTACACGGCCTCCACGGAACTGGTCTCCTCGGACCTCGTCGGTTCGACCCATGCCGGCGTCGTCGACAGCCAGGCGACGATCGTCGACGGTAACCGGCTCGTTCTCTACGTCTGGTACGACAACGAGGCCGGCTACAGCACCCAGGTCATCCGCCTGATGCAGGAAGTGGCGGGAATGAAATATCCGTCGGTGCCGGCGTGAGGGGTGAGGGGCTCTCGGACAGGAGGCCTGCTCGGCCGGGTTCGGGCGGTTGAAGCGGAGATGGTGGATTTGTGAGAAGGCGCTATGGCGATGATGTTGCGGATCAACACGACGGCGCCGCAGCCGAATGTATCTTTGTTGCCGCTGAAGCGATCCAGACGCGGCGATCACCTTGCACGCTGCGGCCGCACAAGAAGGCCGAGAAAGGTCGCGCGTCTAGACCTAAAGACAAGCCCCGCATATCGAGTGTCTATTGTCAGTACCGGGTGACGACAACCGCGACCGCAGCAAACACCACACCGATCAGAAGGGCCATTGTATTCATTGACGATCGGTTGGGCAGTTTGACCCGAAGAGACAGGGCTATGATCACGCCACCTGTCAACGCAGTCGCAATTGAATAGAGCATGCTGCTTTTGCTCGCGTTGAGACCGATCAATATGCCAATTGCAAGCGATGCGACAAAATATGCGCGTAGCCACCCGGACATATGTTCAGGGTGGGTTTTATAGAGATAAATATTCACCCCAAATAGGTGCAATGAATAGGCCAGGGTTCCAATGACGTACAGCTCAGGCGATTTTGCGGTCGCTTGCATAACCGCAATGGCAAGCAAGCAGTTATAGGTTCCAAGCGCCACCGTATCCAAGCCAAGCGACAACCTGTTATCGGCTCCCATATCGCGACTGGATTCCAGCAAGTAGTAAATGAGAAATCCAAGCAGAGAGCAACCGTAGAGCGCGTGTTCCCATATCCCGCTTGCAGTTAAACCGGCGGAGATTTCACCGATTTTTGGTAGCAAGAAAAGGAAAGCATAGCCAAGCCCGATCCCTGACGAAAAATCAGACAGCCAGTTTGCCTGGGTGGGGAACCTCTGAAAAAAAGATACGCAGAAGACATGAACAGTGCCGATGACTACAATCGATGTTATGGCGAGGTATGTCGGCGCTTCGAACACGGCTAAGATCCAATGAACATATTACAAGTTGATGAAACACTTGATGGGGTCAAAAGCTCAACCCAAAAAGCGAAGAAGCGCGAACGTGTCTTCCTCGGAGAACGCGCTGGCTAGGATATTAGTTTGTCAAGCGCATAGAACATACAACGGCAGCTTTGCGGATCGGTCAGAAATCCACCGTATGTCCGACTTGTGGGCGCAAAGCGGCATGTTCAAAACGGAGCCGGATCGAAACAGGTTTGCTTAGACAATTGTGGCAAGCTACGCGACCTTCATTTTCAGATCGCGTCTGTTTCCAAAGTGCTGGGATCTTTTACAAATCGACAGGAAGGTTCCAAGCCAGTCGCCTCTATGATCATCTTCAGCATGCCTTTGACGTCCTTTTCCGTATGCCCGACCTCACAACAATAAGCGTTCACTTTCCGGGTAGAAGGCCGCAATGCTGTGGATTTGCGCATGCCTGGACTGGAACTGATCAACGCCGGGTACTTCGAGAATTTCGCGGAAATCCAGAGGCTTTTCTGATTTTCCGGCTCGCCAAGATATCAAGCAACCAACACGACGACGGCATTCGCCTTTGAACTTGGCCCGGTTCCAAGAATTGACGCTTACTGGCAGTTCCGGAGGGTGCCGCTGCAAGTCATGCGCCCCCCACGAACCGCGCATTCATATCTTTGAATGGTATCCACGTTCCGGATTTCCAGGTCACTAAGCACCACGCCACCTGCCTGCTTGACATACCAGCCGTCCGGCGAACTGTCGTTTTTTGCCCAACGATCAAAATGACTTTGCAGGCAGACGGATGTCTGCTTGACGAACGGCCTCCCCTTGCGCGCATAAATTTCGTTCCGCGCAACGTATAGCTCCCAGCTGGTAAGTGCTTTCAGGTGGTGTGCATCCACCGCGCGCAGACTGCTGAAGGGCAGCACGAAACCGTCATCCGACAGGCGCAGCTGGTCTTCCGGGATCGTCTCAAGATAGGCCCCTTTTCCGATCGAACTGAGGGACAAGCCACCGGTCACAGCAACAATCAAGAGCAGCGCGACCATAGCGCCGGCGCTCACCCAACCCGGGACCGGACGTCGTTTCACGAGATTTTGAAGATCGACAGCCCGGGAAGCCTTTTTGGAAGAAGAGCTCCCGGTTCCGATGAGCGCTTCGATTTCCCGCCGTTTTTCGATCGACGGATTGAGAGCGTTCAGCACAAGCTGAAACTTTGGATCCTGTTTGGACCTGGGCGCACTTTTTCCGTTGCGCCAGTTGCTGATGGTCCGCCTTTGAATGCTCACCTCAAGTTCTTTTGCCTCTTTGAGCCGCATGGCCTTGCGTGCAAGCTGCTCATCGGAGGCAATTCCGGCATCGCGGATCAGTCCGCTCAAACATGTTCCGAAGGCGGCATGGCCTGACTTGTCTTGGCCGGATGTTGGGTTTTTCATAAGCGGGAAAACTGTGCGTTATACATCAAGGAATAATCGGAAATTTCCGGAAATTATCGTTCGTTTCCAAAAATCTTCAAGCAAACTCTTTTCAATCATCGTTCGTTATTGTTCTATTTGAGCCTCAAAGCCAAACCGCATATTGCAGATATCGATATTTCATTGCCCGTCTTTTCAAATGTACATTTTGGACAACGAATGATCACGACTTCCCAACAGCGTGCATGTCTATTGCCGGCAACCGTTTTTCATTCCTCAGGTTTGGCGGTGGATCAGAAAAACCAAAATTGGATACGGGCATTTCTTCGCTCGACCATTCTCCAGCTTAACTTCATTTGTTTCGGAGTAGACCAGTGAGCCTTTCAAGCCCCCTGAAAAGATTGCTTCTCGCCACCCTGTTTTCTTTGGGACTTTCAGCGCCCCCCGGGCCGCTGAATGCACAAGAGCCGGCAAGTGATCCGGACAAACGAACTGTCATGATGGTTCTGGACGGATCCAATTCCATGTGGGGGCAGATTGACGGCGTGGCGAAAATATCGATCGCCAAAACCACGATGACCGACTTGATCCGCGATTGGGATTTCTCAACGCCCATGGGTTTGATGATGTACGGGCATCGCCGCAAGGATGACTGCAGCGACATTGAAATCATCTCGACACCGGGTTTTGGAGACCGTCAGACCTTCATCCAGAAAGTACAAAGTGTCAGCCCTCGCGGAAAAACGCCAATTGCGGCTTCCCTTGGTCTGGCTGCCGTCTCGACCGGTGCGTATACCGGCAAAAAAGTCGACATCGTACTGGTGTCGGATGGATTGGAAACTTGCCAAAGAAACCCTTGCCAGGAAGTTCAGGTCATCAAACAGCTCAATGTGAATTTCAGGGCTCACGTGATCGGATTTGATGTAAACGATGTGGAATTCGAGCAATTGCAATGCATTGCGACGTCTACAGGCGGCCAGTTCTTCCGAGCCAACAATGCCCAGGAGTTGAAGGAAGCGATCACGAATACGGTCGCCGTCGTCACTGATGATGGCGCGGGAAATGACAGTACGGGCCAGGGCAATGACAGTGCGGGCCAGGGCAATGACAGTTCGCCCATTCCAACACAAGAGGACCCCTCAACGCTGCTCTATGGAAAACTGTGCGAGACCTGCGACAGACTAAAGCCCCTGGACGTGAACTGGAATGTACTCAAGGACGGCGTTCAACATCACGCGGGCCTCGGCGTCATCTATCCTGAGGACAAACACCAATTTGCTTCCGGCTCATACGACGTCACCGCGCGCTTGTTCAATTCCACGGCCGTCGCAAAGGGTAAGATTGAAATTGGTGAAGACGGTCAGCAGATCGGCGCGCTCAACCTGAACGCAGGCAGCATCACAACATTTGCTCTTGTAAATGAGGAAAACAAACAAGTCGCACAAACAGCTCTCTACAAGTTCTATCCGGTGGTGAACGGCGAAGTCGGCAGTGAAATTGCCTCAGCTTTCAAAAACCAGGGCGCACCGGCCGAAACATGGCTCAATGCTGGAAAATACAAGGTCACGGTCAGCGTGGGCGGCAACGTTACGGATTCGACCGAAATCGAGCTGGCTGCAGGCGACCAGGTCGAACATACCTTCGATCTGCGCAGTGGCACTGTCGCGCCAAAGGTCTTTCTCAATGCGGGTGCACAGCAGGAGGTCAATTTCGGTTTCCTGACGCTGTTCCCGGAAGGCTCTGGCAGCAAGGTTGTCATCGGATACTACGGTAACAAAAAAACTGTAAAGCCCGGCAGGTATGATCTCGAAGTTGTGCTCGATAGTCGATTGGGGCGTGTCGAAAAACGGTTTCCAATCGAAGTCAAACCAGGCGATCAGGTGACAGGTCCATTCGTAATGGACGCTGTCTTGTTCACGTACAATGTTGCGAGACAGGATGGCGGAGCTGTCGACGCTGTAACGCTATTGTCAGAACGTGACGACAAGTCCGGATTTTCTAAAACAGGTTTCGCCTACAGAAACCCGAAGGGGACGGGCATTGGCAAACCCGGTCGGCACAAATTGCAAATAGGCAATGACGCCACCTCGGAAGTTTTTGAATTAATCCTTGGTGAACAGCCGAACATCTCTATTGAAGTTCAATGATTGGGTGCATTGATGAGACCTTTATTCAGTAGAACACTGCTGTCTGGCGTCCTGGTCTTCGCAAGCGCGGGATCCTTGGCTACCGAATTGAAGGTTCCAATCATGGAGCGCGCTTCCGGTGGTCTGGATACGTGCGCTTTGGGTGAAGTTACCAATCTGAAAACCGGCGGGGACGGCTTCCTGGCCGTTCGTTCAGGTCCAGGCACAGACTATGAGAAAATCGACGAACTCTTTAACAGCGACCGTGTCTGGATGTTTGAACAGAAGGGTGAGTGGATCGGTGTCGCCTATGGTTCAGATGCAATCAGTTGCAGTCCGGTTTCGAAAGATCAGGCCCTCGACAAGCCGGGCAAAAAAGGATGGGTTCATGAGAACTGGCTCCAGATCATCGCTGGCTAGTCTGCTCCTGGCGCCAGCAGTGCTCATGGCAACGTCAGCGCTGCCCCTTGCCCATGATTACACGCTTGAGTGGCGCGACGGAGCCTTGATCGAAAACACTGCCGAATCCGCAGAGTTCCAGCCTCCCTATGTCATGGTCAACGGAGTGGCGCTCAGCCGCTTCGCCCACATGACGCGGGTCGAAAAACTTCGTGAACTGAAGGTTTCAGGTATCGATGGCACCGAAAACGTTCATGTCTTTCAGGTTTGGCAGGGCGGTGCCAGCCAGGGACTTCAGCTCATGGTCGTCACCCTGTCCGATGTCGGCGTGGATGTCATCGGCCCTCTGGAACCTGAATTCGAAACGATTGAGATTGTTGACAGTACCGGTGATCAAGGCCCGTTGTTCCGGCTCTACAGTGCAGATACGAATCCCGCCGCGAGTTACGAATATTTCGACGGCCAGATGCTTCGACAGAAGTGAGGGTGAAAAGAATATGACGTTTTTCAAATCCTTGGTTTCCATTGGCGTGGGCTTTTCAATGCTGCTCAGTCCAGCACTTGACGCGCGTGCGCAGGATCAAGTGCAGCCATCTTACGCGGCACGAGAACTGTCCTGGGGTATCAAAAGATTCGAAAAACGTCTTGCCGATGCAAAAACAGAAGTGCGCGACCATAGCTGGTGGGACTATGTAACCGACACCGACATGACACTGATGCACTTTCTGGATAGCCGGCACACGATCTTTGAGAGATTGAACAAGCGCTTGTCCCGGTATGTCGGCTGGAAACTCTATTTTGAATACAGCGCTTTGGACACAATGGACAAGGAACTGATTGCCGCTGCCAATGCGTGCGATCATCCCAATTTCGATCAGGTCTGGGAAAGACGCGGTCGCAAGGCACTCGCGCTAAAGGATCAGATCGATCGTTCGGAGAAAGAGCTTCTTGCTTTCTACGACCAGATGGCAAAAGACTGGAGAGAGCGAATGCAAAGCACATCCGGTCAACTGAAAACAGCCTTGGGGATTGACCCGGCTGCCGCTCCCGATGTCAGCCTCGACGACTATTTCATCCTCGAGGAAGAAGACCGTATCAAAATTGAGTTCTTGAAAGCCCGAACAGAGTTCTTCAACTACTATCAAGGCGATATGCGACACTTGTTCAACAAGATTGATAAGGATCGCGATGCCCTGAAAAAATTCTTTGCTGAAGCTCGAGAAGTGCTTGCAACGCACGGTGTGTCACAGATCACTTTCAGTGCTGCATGCGAGACCAGCGGCGAGTACTGTCCAATCGATTACTATCAAAAAGGACGTGATCTGGCTCGCCGGCTTTCCGATGACGATTCTGCCAGCAGGGCATTCGAGTTTGAAGCCACCTGGGCCGGCCGGATGCCAAACGAGGAGATTTTGAAGGGGCTCAGTTCACTTGAAACGCCCATGTCAGGCAGAGAAGGCACTTCAGGGTCAGACATTGCCGACCGAATGGCAAAATTACCGGTTGGACTGCAAAAAAACATTCTCAGGCTTTTGCGGGAGCTGGCCAGACAGGAATACATGTACGGTGCCCCTGGACATCCGAAGAAGATTGATCGTGTGACATGGAGCACCGAGACAATGCTGAAACGGTTCCCTGAGGGTTCGATGCTGCATGAAAGCATAAAACACCTTTCTGGTATTCATGGCTGGGAGGAAACCTATAGAGAACTCTATTACCGCGTACGAAAATCGATGCACAAAAGGGTGCAATCAAGGATAAAAGAAAATCCGAATATCCTGAAATTCATAGATGAAAAGAACCCGCAAAACCGCCATCCGTCCTATGAATCTTTTTGACGGGAAGCGTGGTTGGCCGAGGAGTTTGAAAACCTGAACCGCTACCTTGAAGCCAACAGTGCGGACGATCGCAAAAAGGCTGAAGCAGCGCGCAGCCAGGAGGTCAAAGACCTTTTGGATGAAGCGCCGGGTGGAGCGATTGAGAGAAGCGATGTCGGCATGAATGAGCCGAAAGACTGGCAAGGGGTGCGGCAGTTGGAAGCCGCTTTTGATGCCGAGACGCCGCAGGAGCAGGAAAAACTGCTGGATGCCTGGGAGGCAGACATTCGCAAGCGGGTCTACGAAGAAGCCTTTGAAATGACGGGTGAGAACATTGACGCCCTGCTTTCTGAAACGGATGACAAAAATGAAGGTTTGCCTTTGCCCGCACGCAAACAGTCAA
>JBCBUA010000113.1:0-16669 GCA_039818365.1 Pseudomonadota bacterium | reverse complement strand
CCCTGCCCGTCGGCTGGGCCCACGGCGACCGCTATTCCGAACAGCAGTGGATCGGGCCTGAGCGCTATTGCTGACAGGCAAGTGCGCGCAGTCCTGCGCGCGGTTTTACAGCTGGAAAGGGATTGGAAAACTCGTCTTGGAGTTGGTGCGGATGGAGGGACTTGAACCCCCACGCCTTGCGGCACCAGAACCTAAATCTGGCGTGTCTGCCAATTTCACCACATCCGCTTCGCAACAGGCCAGTGACCCTGCGCTCAAGGCGGGGCCTCTATAGCACCGCAGGTTTTTCCGTCAAAGGAAAAAGATGTCGTCATTGCGATCCTGTGCTGCGCTTGTCCACAAGCGCGGCAATCGCCGGTCTGAGCGCTGCATCGAGATCTTCCGCGGTAAGTCCGGGCCCTGCGTTGAGCCCCGCCTCGCCGTGCAGCCAGACCGCCTGACAGGCCGCCTCGAATGGGGACACGCCCTGTGCAAGCAGTCCGGTGACAATGCCGGCAAGAACATCGCCGGACCCGGCCGTCGCGAGCCACGGCGGTGCATTTGAGTTGATCGCCGCGCGGCCGTCCGGCGATGCAATCACCGTGTCCGGCCCCTTCAGGATCACCGTCGCACCGCAGAGGAGCGCCGCTTGACGCGCCCTTAAAAGCTTGTCGCCCTCGATATCGGGAAACAGGCGGGCGAACTCGCCCTCGTGGGGCGTCAGCACAACCGGCGCGGAGGTGCTCCCGATCTGGGCGAACAGGCTGTCGGTATCTTCTGAAAAACTGGTCAGGGCGTCGGCGTCGAGCACCACTGCCCGCCCAGAGCCAAGAAGCAGTCCTGCCATGTCTCGTGTCTTCGTGCCGACACCGAACCCCGGCCCGATGAGCAGCGCATTCAGTCTCTCGTCGGATAAAAAGTCCGTAGTGGCTTCGGCGTCATTGACTTTTTTGAGCATCACCGCCGTCAGGTGGCACGCATGGACCATGACGGCATCTGGCGGCGATGCCAACGTCACGAGGCCCGCCCCTGCCCGGAGCGCGGCACCTGCCGACAACCTGGCAGCGCCGGTGGCGGATATCGGCCCGCTGAACACCACGGCATGACCCCTGGAATATTTGTGCCCGTTCACAGAAGGCATCGGCCAGACGTCACTCCACAGATCCGGACCGTTTTCGAATGTCTTCGGACCGATCCCGCCAAGTGTCGCCGGCTCTATGCCGATGTCGGCAACATGCGTGGCCCCGCAGAGCCCCCTGCCGGGAAAAAGCAGGTGACCGGGCTTTTTCCTGAAAAACGTAACGGTCGCGCGCGACTTGATCGCATCTCCCAGAACGTCGCCGGTGGCACCACTCAATCCGGAGGGAAGATCAACGGCAACCACGGCAATGCCGGACTGATTGATCCTGCCGACAAGATCAAGGACAGGTCCGGAAAGCGGGCGATCCAGTCCGGCTCCGAACAGGGCATCAATGACAAGATCGGCCGATCCGAGATCGTCCGGAAAGTCACGAGAGACGCCACCCTCGGCCGACAGATACGAGATCGCCTCGCGCATGTCGGAAGGCATGCGCCTGAAGGCTTCAAGCGCGTCCCCCTTGAGCGTCTGCGGATCTTTGAGAAGATGGAGGCCGACAGAATATCCCCATTCGTCCAGACAACGCGCAGCGATGAAGCCGTCGCCGCCATTGTTGCCCGGCCCGCAAAGCACAAGGATCCTTGCCCCGGCCGGCACGCGCTCGGCTGCCGATCTTGCGACTGCCTGCCCCGCCCGCTCCATGAGATCGATCCCGGGCACACCGCCTTCGATCGTCAACCGGTCGGCCAGTCCCATTTCTTCCGGCGTCAGCAGAACAGAAGACGATTTTCCGCTTTCAGATGTCATGACAAACGCGCGCTCCACGTGACTGAAGGCCTTGAGGCCAAGGGATCTTTTTATGGAATTTCATCCTTGCGATGACAAGCAGATCAAGTCCGTGCTCAAAAATTAATCTGTTAGCCTATTTTTTAATCATGAATCCTGCGACTCGCCCGCTGCACCGCGCTCATTGGAAGCCAAATTGCCGCTTTTCTTGGCTGTTTTCCCGGACTTCCAATCCGGCGAAACGGACAGCCTCCGGTTGGCACACATCGTGCTTAAGGACCTTCATCGGTTTTCGCCGGTGCACGGGAGCGCTCGCCTTCAAGTCATCGGCCAAAAATGAGCCTGCCGACATGTCCGGCATGTAATTTGGAGAGAGAAACAAGGTGATGAAAAAGATCGAAGCGATCATAAAGCCCTTCAAACTGGATGAGGTCAAAGAGGCTTTGCAGGAAGTCGGCCTTCAGGGCATCACCGTGACCGAAGCGAAAGGTTTCGGCCGCCAGAAAGGCCACACGGAGCTTTACAGAGGCGCTGAATATGTCGTCGATTTTCTCCCGAAGGTGAAAGTTGAAATCGTCCTCGGTGACGACATGGTCGAAAAAGCAGTTGACGCGATCCGCTCGGCTGCGCAAACAGGGCGCATCGGCGACGGCAAGATCTTCGTTTCGAATATTGAGGAAGCTGTTCGTATCCGTACCGGTGAATCCGGTATCGACGCCATCTGACCCACCGAATTCCGGCACCCGCCGGTAACCCGAACTCCGGCCTTGTCAAACAGAGAAAAATGGAAGCCTCTGAAGGCCCGGACCCAAACCCACCGTTCACAAGATAATCAAAGGGATGGACATAATGACCACTGCCGCTGACGTCCTTAAGGAAATTCAGGAAAAGGACGTAAAGTTTGTCGACCTGCGCTTTACCGACCCGCGCGGTAAGATGCAGCACGTCACAATGGACGTTGCACTTGTTGACGAAGACATGTTCGCAGAAGGTGTCGCCTTTGACGGGTCGTCGATTGCCGGATGGAAGGCCATCAACGAGTCCGACATGATGCTGATCCTCGATCCTGAATCTGCCCACATGGACCCGTTCTTCGCGCAGTCCACGATGGCGATTTTCTGCGACATCATCGATCCGATCACCGGTGAGGGTTACAATCGCGATCCGCGCATGACCGCAAAGAAAGCGGAAGCTTACGTCAAATCCGGCGGTTTCGGTGACACGATCTTTGTCGGTCCGGAAGCCGAATTCTTCATGTTCGACGACGTCCGCTTCACGGCTGACCCCTACAACACCGGCTTCATCCTGGACAGTTCCGAACTGCCGTCCAACATGGGTTCCGAATATGAGACCGGCAACCTCGGTCACCGTCCGCGCACAAAGGGCGGCTACTTCCCGGTTCCGCCGGTCGACAGCGCACAGGACATCCGCTCCGAAATGCTGTCCGTCATGGGCGAAATGGGCGTTCCGACCGAAAAGCACCACCACGAAGTGGCAGCTGCACAGCACGAACTCGGTATGAAGTTCGAAAAACTGACGTCTTGTGCAGACAACATGCAGGTCTACAAATACGTCGTTCACCAGGTCGCACACGCTTACGGCAAGACGTCCACGTTCATGCCGAAGCCGGTCTTTGGCGACAACGGCACGGGCATGCACTGCCACCTTTCCATCTGGAACGACGGCGAGCCGGTCTTTGCCGGCAACCAGTATGCGGACCTGTCCGAAACTTGCCTTTACTTCATCGGCGGAATTCTGAAGCACGCAAAGGCGCTGAACGCGTTCACCAACCCGTCCACCAACTCCTACAAGCGTCTGGTTCCGGGCTACGAAGCGCCTGTTCTGCTGGCTTACTCCTCGCGTAACAGGTCCGCGTCTTGCCGCATTCCGTTCACCGCTTCGCCGAAAGCAAAGCGCGTTGAAGTTCGCTTCCCGGATCCGACGGCAAACCCGTATCTCTGCTTCTCCGCCCTGCTGATGGCCGGCCTCGACGGCATCAAGAACAAGATCCATCCGGGCGACGCAATGGACAAGAACCTTTACGATCTTCCGGCCGAAGAGCTGGCCGAGATCCCGACGGTTTGCGGTTCTTTGCGTGAAGCTCTTGAATCCGTGGATGCCGACCGCGACTTCCTCAAGGCCGGTGGCGTTTTCGACGATGACCAGATCAACGCTTACATCGAACTGAAGATGGAAGAAGTCGAGCGTTTCGAAATGACGCCGCACCCGGTCGAATTCGACATGTACTACTCTGTCTAAGAGCACCCGCTCTTTCGAACGCGAAGACCCCGGCCGGAAGGCCGGGGTTTTTTGTTGGTCAATCCATTTGTTCTTCCAGCCAGTCCGCCAGCGACGGCCGGCTTCGCCCCTTGTAGCCCTGCATTTCAGGGGACGCGATCATGGCGTTCAGAACCGCTTCCTGCGTTGTCTCCGCCGCCGCCTTGAACAGAACGTCAATTCTGTCTTCCTGGAGAACATCGCGCGCGATGAAGTCGTGGTCACTAAAATGGGGCAGCCTCTGCGCTGTTGAGAAGGCCAGGGCAATATCGCCGCTGCCATTGCCGTAGAACGCACCGAGCCGCCCGAGACCGGCTGCGGCGCGTCTTGCGACCCGTTTCAGCTGCCGGCTTTCCAGGGCGACGTCGGTTGCCAGCACAACGATCACCGAGCCCCGTTCGACGGGTTGCGCGCCGGTTGCCGGAAAAGGTTTGCGTCCGTCAGGGAGCGTCAAATCACCCGGTTTGCCGAAATTTGCCTGCACAAGTGCGCCAAGCGTGCATTGTCTCCCATCGAGTTCAAAGACGCGCGACGCGGACCCGATCCCGCCCTTGAAGCCGAACGCACTGATGCCGGTGCCCGCCCCGACACTGCCCTGTTCAAAGTCGGTCGAGGCTGCGTCAAGAGCGGCAAACGCGTCCGCTTCGCTCAGGACCATGGCATTTATGTCGCTGAGATAGCCGTCGTTGCACTCCATGACGACCGGATTGACTGTGCCACCGGACCGGTCGATATCGGGGTTTATCGAGAGCTCACGCCTGATCAGCGCGTTTATGCCGGTCCCCACCGCAAAGGTGTTGGTCAGAAGGATCGGCGTTTCCAGTGTCCCCAGTTCCTCGATCTGGATGAGACCGGCACTCTTGCCGAACCCGTTGATGACATCAGCTGCGGCCGGAAGTTTTTCCAGAAAGAGATTGCCCGCATGCGGCAGGACAGCCGTGAACCCGGTTCTGAAACCGCCGTCCCGCACCGTGCGGTGCCCGACGGAAACGCCCGCCACATCCGTGATCCGGTTGGCAGGGCCCGGAGACAGGTCGCCGCATGAAAGACCATGGGCACGCGCTGGTGAGGGTGACTGCGACGACATGAGACAATCCGTTCTACGAGATTCGATCGGCTCTCATAGAAGGCGATTGTCCGCCGGCAGACAACACCGGAGCGCAGCTGCGCTGAAGGATACCGGGTGTCAGGTTTTGGCCAGCAAGACCTCAAGGCCGATGACAAGCAGCGCGAGAAACAGGAAATATGCCGCAAATCGACCATGGTCGGTTCCGTCAATCACGACTTTGCGCAACAGCGATCCGAACACGTCGAGCAGCGAGACGGTCACAAGGATAATGAGCAGGATCGCTGCCCCTGCCGAATAGTCGAATCCCCGCAGCGATTCCGACAGCGACATTCCGATCCCGCCCGCTCCGACAATGCCAAGAACGGTTGCCGACCGGACATTGGCCTCGAACCTGTAGAGCGAATAGGAGATCCAGAGGGGCAGAACCTGCGGAACCACACCGTAGATGATTTCCTGAATAACCGGGGCACCGGTCGCCTTGATGCCTTCAACCGGGCGCGGATCGATCGCTTCGACCGCCTCGGAAAAGAGTTTAGCCAGCGTCCCTGTCGTGTGGATTGTGAGCGCCAGAACGCCTGCAAGCGGACCGAGACCGACCGCAGCGACGAAGATCAATGCAAAGACGAGTTCGTTGATCGCGCGGAATGCATCCATCAAGCGCCGGACCGGAAAGACGATCCAGAAGGGCGCGATGTTGGACGAGGACAAAAGCCCGAACGGGATTGCCAGCGCAACGGACAGGAACGAGCCCCACACGGCCATCTGGACCGTCTCGAGCATGAGGTCGAAGTAACTGTGCCAGTACCTGAAATTCGGCTCCAGAAAGTCCTTCAGCAGAAGCGCCATGTTGCCGCCGCCGGTCAGGACATCGCCCAGGCGATGCATGTCTGCGGGCCTGAAGCTCCAGACCAGCATGACAAGCAGCCCGCCCCAGATCAGAACATCGAAGACTTTTTCCTGCGTTTCGCGGCCGGGAACCCGGAGTTCAGGCTCGGCTTTGTTGATCAGATCGACAGTGCTCGGCATGGGACTGCTTCCGTGAGAGGGGTGTAACCGGCGCAAGAGCGATGAGATCCCGCGCCGGTCGCATTTCCAACTGGGTTACTTGCGCGGACGGGCAGCCGCCGCAGCGCGGATTTCGTCGATCTTGGCGTTGATCTCCAGGATCTTCTTCGTCCGCTCGTCGTCGGAATAGGTGTCGTCACCCTCGATGGACATGCGCTGACGGATCTGGTCCATCTCATAGAACGGCCACAGCTGTGCGTTGGACGAGGGAATGAAGGGTCCCATGTCGATCAGGGCAAGGTTCGCGCGTGCTTGCGCGACGTCCTCGTCGGTTCCCTGGCGGCCGTAGGTCATGAAGAAATACATGATCTTCGACTTGATCTCGCTGTCCAGTTCCGGGCGCCATGCCATCGGGTCGGACGCAATCAGCGGCGACCGCCAGATTTCCTTCAGCTCGGCGAACAGCTCCGGCTTGGCGTTCTTGAGGCGGGAATACATGCCCGTGGAGGATGCAACAGCCGCGTCTACCTGTTTTGTCGCCACGGAAATCAGGTTGGTCTCGTGGTTGGCGTTGCGGACAGTTTTGAAGCAGTCCTTCGGGTTCACGCCTTCCTTGGCGAAGATGAAGGTAGACGGTACCAGGAACCCGGATGTCGAATTCGGATCTCCGATACCGAAATCGAGGTCCTTGCCGCACTTCATGACGTCTTCATAGGTCAGACCGGAATCCTTGTGGGTAATCATGACCGACCAATAGCCACGGTCGCCGGTTGCTTCCGTCGTCTGTGCAAAGATCTCGGCTCCGGCACGGTCCACGGCAACCATCGCCGATTTGTTGCCGTACCAGACGACATCGACCTTGTCGAAGCGCATGCCTTCGATAACGCCGGCATAGTCGGCGGCAAAGAACGGTTTGACCGGCATTCCGAGCGACGCTTCCATTGCCTCAAGGAAAGGACCCCATTTTTCCCGCTGTGCAGAACTGGATTCAGTCGACAGAATGCCGAAGTACAATTCTTCCGGGTTCTCACGGTCAGCCAGAGCCGGAGAGGCAAGGCCAGCCATAATGGCTGCAGACGCAGCGATACGAGCTAAAAACTTCATGTCGTGTCTCCCAGGGGGGTGTATCAGGCCGTCGCCGACATTGGCTCGGTCCCGAAGTCGTCGGCATCGGGCAGAACGAGTTCCTCGCTCGCCTCGCCATAGATCTCGCGCAGAAACTGGGTCGTCAGCGCATGGCTCGGACCGTCAAACACGATCTGACCCGCCCGCATCGCGATGGTGCGCTTGCAGTAGCGGCGCGCATATTCGACCTGGTGCAACGAAACCAGGATCGTTGTCCCGTCTTCTTCGTTGATCCGCGACAGGATGCTCATCACACGCTTGGCGGAAGCCGGGTCAAGGGATGCGATAGGTTCATCGGCCAGGATGACCTTTGCCCCCTGAACCAGTGTTCGCGCGATCGCCGCACGCTGCTGTTGACCGCCCGACAGCGTGGCTGCCCGCTGTCGCGCCGTTCTTTCGATACCAACCCGGTGGAGCGCCCGCATCGCCAACTGCTTTTCTTCAGCCGTGAACAGCCCGAGCATGCCGCGCCACGTCGGAACCCGGCCCAGCAAACCAGCGAGCACGTTCATGAGGACACTGAGCCGCGGAACGAGATTGAATTGCTGGAACACAACACCGACACCGGTTCTGGTTGACGTGATGCTCTTGGCAACCTTGCCGCCTTCCTGAACCTTGCGGCCTGTGACGGAAATGGAGCAGCTCCCGGGGTCCCGGTCACCTTCAACAAGGCCGCTGACATGACGAATGAGCGTCGATTTGCCTGATCCCGATGCGCCGATGAGGGCGACAAATTCCCCTTCGGCGACATTGACGCTGACCTTGTCGAGCGCCCTGGTGCCACCAGGAAAGGTTTTCGATAGCGTGTCGATTTCAATCGCGTTCATTGCCACCCCCGCGTTGCAAGGGTGTTAGCAAATCGAAGTCCGCTGGTGATGAAGGATATGTGTCAGATTGACGAAACTCGACAAGAACGGCTGAAAAAGAGACTTCGCCAACGCGCGTGCGTGCCACGATGGCCAGGGTTTCAGAAAAACGAAAGGCCTCCAAATTTGGAGGCCTTCGTTGATGAGGTCTGGTGGGGTGCCGGTCTTAGTAGCAGACCTGGCGATATCCGACGACCACGTAGCGACCGTAGTAGGGGCTCCAGCGGCGAACCGGCTGGTTGTGGCAGCGGACGGGATGGTAATGACGGCGCTGCGCCTGCGAGGCAATGATGGCGCCTGTTGCCAGACCGATGATCGCACCGGCTGCGACTGCACCTGCGCGGTTCTTGGCGTGTGCCTCGGTCGGAGCGATAGCGACGGCTGAAGTCGCGATGGTTGCGATGGCGACGGCTGCGATGGCAAATTTACGAAACATAACGGATCCTCTCAACTGGTGTTCAACTGTGTCTCTTTCCTGATGTAGCCAAGATAGGACCGTCTCGTTCGGCCCGCTGTGATCGCCATCACGCTAGGTCACTTTCGTATGATTTCGCCAAAACCCGGTTATAGTCGGCCGCAGACAGCAGCGCAGGAATGACGACATGTGGGTGATATTGGCCGTTTCAATCCAAATGCTATCAGGCCCGAATGTCTGGCCCGTTCTGGACGAAGGAACCTTCGTCTCTGAAACCGAATGTCAGGCAGTTCTGGACGAGGCCGTTCCCCGCACCCTTTCCGAACAGATGCGGATCGCCTGGGAACAGGGGGAACTGAAATACGTCTGCATCAAGGTACGTGAACCGGCCTCTGCCGCGAACTGACGTCGGTCAATGCCGTCCTCACTCTCTCTCTGCGGAGGTCAGCACGCCTTGCGCGGCGGAGCACCTTGGGCGCGGTCAATAGCGGAGATGGTCGTCGCTCGCTTCCGTCAGGAGACCCAACCGATTCAGAAAGGGTTTTTCTGACCGGTGCAATTTACAACGCACCGGTCTCGCGCTAGAGCACGTCCGCAGACGTGAGAGATCACAAGAAGACAGACTGGTACGGACAACACAATGAGCGAGTTCAAATCGGATTTCCTGAACGTTCTTTCAGAACGCGGCTTCATTCATCAGATTTCCGATGCGAAGGGCCTCGACGACCTGTGCGCGGGGGAAACGGTGACGGCCTATATCGGGTTTGATTGCACCGCGCCGAGCCTGCATGCCGGATCGCTTGTCCCCATCATGATGCTGCACTGGTTCCAGCAGACGGGACACCGGCCCATCGCCTTGATGGGCGGAGGCACGACCCGAGTCGGGGATCCGTCCGGAAAGGACGAAAGCCGGAAGATTCTCACCGAAACGGCCATCGAGGAAAACAAGGCCGGCATCCGCAAAGTGTTCGAGAAGCTGCTGCGTTTCGGCGATGGACCCGGCGATGCCATCATGCTCGACAATGCCGACTGGCTCCTGAAGCTGAACTATGTCGATTTCCTGCGTGACATCGGCCGGCATTTTTCGGTCAACCAGATGATCCAGCGCGACTCGGTCCGCTTGCGTCTGGAAAGAGAGCAGCATCTCTCGTTCCTTGAGTTCAACTACATGCTGCTGCAGGGCTACGACTACCTTGAGCTCTACCGGCGCACCGGCTGCCGCCTTCAGATGGGCGGCTCGGACCAGTGGGGCAACATCCTTTCGGGCACCGACCTCGTCCGCAGACTGGCTGAGACGGAGGCATTCGCCCTCACCTCGCCCCTGCTGACCACCGCCTCAGGCGCAAAAATGGGCAAGACCGCCGCCGGCGCGGTCTGGCTCAACGAAGAACAGCTCTCCGCCTATGACTATTGGCAATACTGGCGCAACACCGAAGATGCCGATGTCGAGCGCTTCCTGAAGCTCTTCACTGTGCTGCCGATGAATGAGATCGCCCGGCTTGCCGCCCTGCAAGGGTCTGAAATCAACGACGCCAAGAAGATCCTGGCGACGGAAGCAACCGCGCTTATCCACGGACGGCAAAAGGCGGAGGAAGCCGCTGAGACGGCGCGCAGGGCCTTTGAAGAAGGCCAGTCCGCCGAAGGCCTTCCGACCGTCGAGATTTCCAGAAGCGAACTGGAAGCGGGCATCGGCGTCCTGTCGGCATTCGTTACGGCAGGGCTGTGCAGCTCAAACGGCGACGTTCGCAGAAACATTAAGGGCGGCGCGGTCAAGATCAATGACAAGGGCGAGCAGAACGACAAACGCGTGCTCGGTCTGGGCGATGTTTCCGACGAGGGTATCGTCAAACTGTCGCTCGGCAAGAAGAAGCATGTGTTGCTGAAGCCGGTGTGACATCTCTACCGGGAATGGGACGGGGCTGTGGCGTTCGATCTGTCAGTTCTGCTGAAACTCGAACATCCTCCGGAAAATGCCCGGTGCAATCGCGGAGATCGGATTGACGGACAGGACCGGGTCGGACACCGAGCCGGACAGGCGGTAGGTCACGCCGATCAGGCCTTCGCCTGAATTGCCGCCAAGTGCAAACCCGAGGATCGGTATCTTGGCGAAGAAATTGTTCAGGGCATAGATCGGGACGAATGTGCCGCTCAGATTGAGCGTCTGTTCCTTGAGGTTCACCGTTCCGCTGACGGTCCCGCCGAGAACATTCCCCTGCAGCGCACCGCGCAGGATCGTCATGATGTCGCCATCCCGGGTAAAGTTGATGTCCATGGTATCGAAATTCGCCGACCCGTCCGACGTTCTGGCCGTGACGATCCGCGCATCCGGATCCGGGTTCGACCGTTCCCGTTCCCTGATGCTCTTGATCGCCGGATCTTCGGTGATCCGCAGCGACCGCACCTTGAAATCCCCGGCCCAACTGTCCTCGTCCGCCATGGCAACGCTGATGACGCCACGGCCGCCTTCCATGCGCTCATAGAAATCCAGAAACTTGAGCGTTGCGCCGGTGTCGGCGAACTGGCCGGTTGCAAGCTGGCTTGCGCCCTGCTCGACGATCTTGAATTCAAGATCAGAACGGCCGTTGATTTTTCCGCTCAGGTCGGCAGTACGAACGCCCTTCGGTCCCGTTTCGATCTTTCCGGAAACACCCTTGAGCGTCTGCTTGTTGAACCCGGTCACGCTCTGGAGCGAAACGGCGATGCGGGCACCTTCGGAGAAATCGCCGGCACCTTGGCTTCCGCCGGGGCTTGTCAGGCTCTGTATGAGGCCTCGGCCGTCGAACACCGAACCGGAAAAGATGATGTCGTAGCGGCCGTTCGCCGTGCGTTGAATTTCGACGTCGGCATCGTCGCCGGGCCGCAGCTTGAATGTGCCGAATGAAGCGTCGAGCAACTCGCCCGCCTTGGAAAGCCGCATGGAGCCCGCAATGCTCGCCCCTTCCGACGTGAGCCTGAAGTCCCGGACCAGCTGGTTCTCGTCAGTCTCGATGAGTTTAAAGGTCGCGGTTGCCGGTACGCCCCTGGCCTTTTCCCAGCCAAGCGCTTCGAGCACAACGATGCACTTGGTCAGATCGACCGAGAACGCCTGGCCGTCGCTTAAGCCCGTGACGCTCAGGACGAGGTCTCCGTCGAGGAAGGCGGTCAGGTCTATGCCCTTTTCCTTCAGCTTGTCGGCAGTCACCGAAACGACGACATCCTGCTTGCTGGCGATACCGGATTCGCCGAGCGGCACAACAAGATCGATATCCGCATTCAAACCATCGAGGACCCCGTTCCCCGCAATCGCAACTTGTTCCGGGTTCGCATCAATCTGGACGTCCGCATTTTCGATCGTGCGCCCCATGATCGGATTCTCGTCCGTGAAATCGTCAAGATCGCCGGTCACGCGCCTCTGAACGTCGTCCAGGCCAATACCCTTGGCGAGCGGGAAGCGCGCCACAACGTCGATGCTTCCTTCTCCGCTCGCACCGCCGGTCTTGAGCCCTGCCCGGTCGATCACATTCAGGGGATTGCTGTTTGCCACCGTCGCAAGCTCACCGATGCCGCCTTCGACCTTTGCCTCGATCTTGGCAGTCTTTCCTTCACGCTGCGGCAGATCATAGATTTCGAAGACGCTTTGCGGCACCGAGACCTCGCCGCCCTCTGCCGTCTGCGCGACGCCGCCGTCCGAGCGCACGGTAAGAACTTCGCCCGCCACCTTGAGGGTACCGCTCAAGCCCGACACTTGCGGAAGGTCTCCGAACGGAGTGACCGCACCACCGCTGAACGTGGCGTCCATGAGCATGTCGTCGCCCGACCATCCTGCATCGGGGTCACGGTGATTGAACGCCGGTGGGCGGATCGCGGCACTATAGGTGAAGTCCTCGATCAGGCCTGCCTTGATATTGTCCGCAACCCATCTGCGGGCGGGTGGAACAAGTGTGATGGGCCAGACCTGCTTCAACATTGCGATGGGTATGTTTTCACCGGCAGCGGCAATCGCGACATAGGGGCCGTCGCTCGAAATTTCTACGGACGCAACAAGCTGAGCGATTGCTTTTCCGGATTTGGCGATGAACCGGTCGATGGATATCATTCGCTCGACCGGATTGAACCGTGCTCTGATCTTCACACCGTCCAGCATTTGCGGCGCTTCGCGCACATCCGCCGAGCCAAACTGGGGAAAGTCCGACCCAAGACCGATCACCCACTCATTGGAACCTTCTTCTCCAGGTTCCACGAGGCCGGAAAACGAGATCCGCGTGTTCCCCCGGATCACATGGGACTTCGTGATCTCGATCGCGTCCTGTCCCGCCTGAAACAACAGAGATAGTGCGGCGTCATCAAAGGCGACAAGTGTTTTCCCGAGCTGGAACCAGCCGTTCTGAACACGCGCCACCGCGTTTGCGGACAGGAACTTGCCTTCACCGTCAAGCCTCGTCTCGACTTTCGCGGACGCCGGCAGGCCAAATCCCTTGCCCTGCCTGTCGAGCGTTGCCGGCCCGAGTAACTCCGCAAGCGTGATCCCGTTGACGACAATTCCGATGTTTTTATCAGATCCGTCTTCGGGCGCGCTGCGCACCAGTTGCAGGCGCCACGTTGACACATTGCCCGACACCTTCGCGTTCGCACGTATCACGCGCTGGTCACTGCGCACGACATCGGCATCAATTCCGTCGAACAGCCTGGGATTGGCCCCGGTAAGTTCGAAAGTTCCGTTCCGGATGGAAACGTGTCTCAAGCCCCGGCGGGCAAACTGATCGTCAACGACATCACTCAGCCGATCAACCGCCTCCATGAGAGGGCCGATCTCGGGCAGCTTCGCCGGGCCACCCTTCAGAGCGACGCTCACATGCGGCTGGGTGAGTTGCAAAGAGGAAAACCGGAGCTTGCCGCCAAACAGGGCATCCGGATCAAGGGGAACAACCAGCTTCGGAAACCGGATCGTAACGGGAGCCGGTCCTCCGATTTCCAGAACCGCGCCTTCCAGGATGAATTCGATGCCGTCCTGCGCCGTGAAATCGACACTGCCCTGCTTGACCGACAGGTCGACGGCACCCCGTGTTCCCTGGGAAGCAAGCACGCTACCCAGAAACGGGATTCGCACGGGACCGGAGGCAAACAAGACGGCGAGGCCGGCAGCCCCGCACACGAGAAGCACCAGAATGGCCAACCAGTAGCGTCTACGGCCAGTCTTTCGCTCCGTTTTCTTCAACTGACTGCCACCGGATCTTCCCAACAAATTCGGTCCATTCTCCTGACACGTGCGAGCCGACGCGCGCCACTTCAAGGCGCAGCTGCAAATACCTGTTCTAGCGCGCATTGAACGAGTCGCAACGCGACCTATGATACTTCGAAAGCCGGGACAAAATCGACTGCTGCTTGCGCAGTCTGCGCCCTGTTCCGGGAAGAACGCACAAATTGTGACAGAAGGATGACAAGATGCAGGAACTCGCCATCGGAGATACGGCACCGGACTTCGACCTTGACGCTGACGGAGGTGGACGGATCGCCCTGAACGAACTCAAGGGAAAGCCGGTGGTTCTTTACTTCTACCCGAAAGACAACACGCCGGGCTGCACAAAGGAAGCAATCGCCTTTTCCGAGCTGATCGAGGACTTCGGCAAACTCGGCGTAACGATTGTCGGAGTGTCGCCTGACTCGGCCAAGAAACACGACAATTTTATCGCCAAACACAATTTGGCGGTCCGCCTTGGCGCCGACACGGAAACGCACACGGCCGAGGCCTATGGCGTATGGGTTGAAAAGTCCATGTACGGAAAAAAGTACATGGGTGTGGAACGCTCGACCTTTCTGATAGACAAGGACGGAAAGATCGCCCAGGTCTGGAGAAAGGTCAAAGTGCCCGGTCACGCTGAGGCGGTGCTGGACGCTGCAAAGGCGCTCTGACCGAACGCAACCACGTCGACGACATAGCCGGGATCACGATGAAGCCTGACAAAGCGCCACCAGCACCGACAACGCTTGTTGCCGGAGCCAAAGCCATCGTGTCGGCTGCCGATGTGTCGGAAAAGGTCCGGCTGGCCTACCTGATCTCGAAGGCGTGGTTCAGCAGGGACTTGGCCATCGGGTCACCCTCACGGGACGGTCTTATGCCGGATCGTCCTGGACGGCCCTCCAAACCGGACCTTCTGGCGCCGCGCGATATGCCCAAGCGGAAACTGACCGGAACGGCCGGCCGCCTGGCGCTGCTCCACTCTCTGGCACACATAGAGCTCAATGCCGTCGACCTGACCTGGGACCTTGTCGGTCGTTTTGCGCACGTCAAACTGCCGCGCACCTACTACGACGACTGGGTGCGTGTCGGCCTGGAAGAGGCGAAACACTTTTCGATGCTCCGCGACAGGCTTGCCAGGCTGGACGCCGCCTACGGGGATTTGCCGGCCCATGACGGTCTTTGGCAGGCTGCGCAGGATACCGGGCACGACCTTGCCGCCCGGCTCGCTATCATTCCGCTGGTTCTGGAGGCGCGCGGTCTCGACATCACCCCGCCCATGATCGAAAAAGCGCGCAAGTCCGGAGATGAGGACACGGCAAAATGTCTGGAAGTCATCTATCGCGACGAAAAGAACCACGTCGCCTTCGGGGCAAAGTGGTTCCGATTCTTGTGCGACAGGCAGGGAATCACCCCCGAACCGGCCTTCCATGCATTCGTCAGGAAGCACTTTCGTGGCAATTTGAAACCGCCATTTAATGATCGCGCGAGATCGGAAGCAGGGCTAACCCCCGGATTTTACAAGCCTCTCGCCCCAATCACGGGTTAAAATTAATCCCGTTGCAGACGATTTATTAACCTTACCAAATTCTAATCATCCTCAGTTCTTTTGCAGAATGCAGACAGTGACTGAGTGAACATGCAACAATGTCAGAAATCGCAGCGACCGCTGAACGGGCCAAGAATGGCGACGCATCATGCGTCAATGAACCGGGTCGCGAAGTCCACCACGTATAGTGTGCGCCCGATGCACCTGATATGCGGGGCACTGGCGTGTGTCGCCGTTACACTTGGTGTCAGCGGATCGGCAGCCTATTATCTGATGCGCGGCGACGTGATGGCCGAAGCAAGTGCTGAACGTACCGAACTCGTGCTTGAATATCAGGATCACATTGACCGGTTGAGAGCAGAGATTGAAAAGCTTACCAGCCGTCAGATGGTCGACCGCGAAACTGTCGAGATCCAGGTCATGGACGTGCTGCGCCGCCAGCAGGATCTCAATCAGCGCCATGCGATCGTGGCGGACCTCGTTGCCCGGGCGGAGAGTGTCGGGATCTATCTCAGCAACGACAAACCCCTGCCCCCGCCAAAGCCGTCGCTTGATGCACGTGAGCTTGCGACAATCGGGACAAGCGACAAGTCTGCAATTGGCGGCGAGAGCGAGTTGATCGAGGAACCGGTCAAGGCGCTGGGACTTCGCGAAACGACAAGCCGGAGCGTCGATCCGCTTTCGATCCTTCAGCAGACGCAGCCAATGCCGGAAGCGCAGACCACCGTAAAAAAAAACACTGAAAAAAGGGCCGCGCTTGACGCCGTGAAGGCCGACATTTCCGAGATGGATGTCGAAAGCACGGCGGCCGTCGACACGATCACGGTGGCGACGGAAAGCCGGATCGAGGAAATCCTGACGATCACAAAGGCGATCGCCCCGTCGATGGACGCGGCGCTGCGCGCGAACAGTTCAATCGGCGGACCCTTTACGCCGATCTCCCGCAAAACCTTTCCCGAGCGCCTGAGGCGGGCAGACAGTGCGCTTGATACGTTGCGCCGCGTGAAGTTTGCTGCGCTCCGGCTGCCCGTAAAACGCCCCGTGCGCAACGGAACGATTTCGAGCAATTACGGGCCGCGCGTCGATCCGTTCCTGAGACGACTGGCAATGCATACCGGAATCGATTTCAAGGCACCTTACGGGGCCCGGGTCTACGCCACAGCACCCGGCACTGTCGCGAGCGCCAAATGGAACGGTGGTTACGGCAAGATGGTCGAAATCAGGCATGCCAACGGCTTCGTGACACGCTATGCGCATCACAGCCGCATGCATGTAGCGGAAGGTGACAATGTGATGTCTGGCGAC
>JBCBUA010000112.1:5762-16699 GCA_039818365.1 Pseudomonadota bacterium | reverse complement strand
GGAAATCTGGTCGCGCGAGGAGGCCAAGACCTACTTCGCAGCGAAGGGTGAGCATTACAAAGTCGAGCTTGTCGATGCTATCCCCGAAGATCAGGAACTCAAGATCTACAAGCAGGGCCAATGGCTCGACCTTTGCCGTGGTCCGCATATGGCCTCCACGCGTCAGATCGGCGACGCCTTCAAGCTCATGAAGGTTGCCGGTGCCTATTGGCGCGGCGATTCCAGCAATGAAATGCTGAGCCGCATCTACGCGACCGCCTGGCACAACGAGAAGGAGCTCAAGGGCTACCTTCGCATGCTTGAGGAAGCGGAAAAGCGCGATCACCGCAAGCTCGGACGGGAAATGGACCTTTTCCATTTCCAGGAAGAGGGCCCTGGCGTCGTGTTCTGGCATCCCAAGGGCTGGGACATGTTCCAGAGCCTCATCGCCTACAAGCGGCGCGTTCTGAAGGACGACTACAAGGAGGTGAACGCACCGCAGGTGCTGCATACGTCCTTGTGGGAAACCTCCGGTCACTGGACCTGGTACAAGGAGAACATGTTCTCCGTGCAGTGTGCCGATCCGGAGGCGGAGGACGACCGTGTCTTCGCGCTCAAGCCGATGAACTGCCCCGGCCACGTTCAGATCTTCAAGCACGGTCTGAAAAGCTACCGGGACCTGCCCATGCGTCTCGCCGAATTCGGCGTTGTGCACAGGTACGAGCCGTCGGGTGCCCTGCACGGGCTGATGCGCGTGCGTGGCTTCACGCAGGACGACGCGCATGTGTTCTGCACCGAGGAGCAGCTTGAGGAAGAGTGTCTGAAAATCAACGACCTGATCCTGTCGGTCTATCGGGATTTCGGCTTTGATGAAGTTGTGGTCAAACTGTCGACCCGCCCTGACAAGCGCGTCGGGACCGACGAGATGTGGGACCATGCGGAAGCTGTTCTCTCGGATGTCCTGAAGAAGATCGAAGCGCAGTCGGAAGGCCGGGTCAAAACAGACATTCTGCCGGGCGAGGGCGCGTTTTACGGTCCGAAATTCGAATACACGCTGAGAGACGCGATCGGGCGGGAATGGCAGTGCGGTACGACCCAGGTCGACTTTGCCCTGCCGGAACGCTTCGGTGCCTTTTATGTCGACAGCAACGGCGAGAAGAAGACGCCAGTCATGGTGCACCGCGCGATCTGCGGTTCCATGGAACGCTTTCTCGGCATTCTGATCGAGAACTATGCCGGACATTTTCCGCTATGGTTCGCCCCCTTGCAGATCGTCGTTGCGACCATCACCTCCGAGGCCGATGCCTATGGGCAGGACGTGGCGGATCTCCTGAAGTCAAAGGGGTTGAAGGTCGAGACCGACTTCCGGAACGAGAAGATCAACTACAAGGTACGCGAGCACTCGCTGGCAAAGGTCCCCGTGATCATCGTCTGCGGCATGCGCGAGGCCGAGGAACGGACGGTCAACGTCCGGCGTCTCGGCTCCAAGGACCAGCGCTCGATGGGGCTTGAAGAGGCCGTAGAGGCGTTTGTCCAGGAGGCGACACCGCCGGACTTGAAATAATCTCCGAAGCACCGAAATACGGGGATAAGTTACAGCTTGCACATTGCCCTTCCGCTAGGGCAATGTGCTGTCACAATCCCGAAACACTGGTTCTGGTAATTGGTTCCGAGATCGCCCGAACCCCCATGTCGAGACGATGGCTGCCGTGGATTACACAGAATTCAGCTACGCCAATCCTGACCATCCGCCCCTGAAGCGGTGGACGATACGTGCGATCGAGGGCATTTCGGGCCGCCGGAAACTTGTTGACCTTTACGAGGTCTGGAAAAACCAGATGGTCGGCACGTCGGACACCATCTGGAGCGACCTGCTGGGTCTCATCAACCTGAATGTTGCCGTTGCAGACGGCGAATGGCCACCGAAAAACCTGCCCGAGGGACCGCTTGTTCTGATTGCCAACCATCCGTACGGCATCGGCGACGGCCTTGCCATTCTGGCGCTTGCCGAACAACTGGAGCGGCCGTTCAAGATCCTGATAAACAACGAACTCCTGAAGGTTCCGGAAGTGCGGCCTTTCTCCTTGCCGGTCGATTTTGAGGAAAACAAGCAGGCGCTGAAGACCAACATGCAGACCCGCAAGGAGGCGTTGCGCCTGCTCCAGGAAGGAACGACCATCATCGTTTTCCCGGGCGGCGGTGTTGCGACTGCGGCAAAACCCTTCGGCCGCGCCGAAGAACTTCCCTGGAAGACATTCACCGCGAAAATGATCCGCTCTTCCAAGGCGACCGTGCTGCCGCTTCATTTCGAAGGCCAGAACTCCTGGCTCTTTCATCTGGTCAGCAAATATTCGCTCACCCTGCGCCTGTCTCTTCTGGTGAGGGAGTTCCGCCGCATACTTGGGTCCGTCATAACGGCGCGGGCAGGGCAGGCGATCCCGTTCGAGACCCTGTCAGGCTTCAAGGACCAGAAGGAGATCATGGATTTTCTTCAGACAAAGGTCATGGAAATGGGACCCGCATCCTCCGCCAAAGGACTGCTCGGACGCCGCCGCTGAACCCGATCGATGAATTCGCTGAACGTTTCGTGAGGCGCGTATCTGCGTGTCCAGGTGTGCGTCAGTTGCTGCTGGACGTTTCCTGGGTTTCCAGTTCACTGACGGCGGTGACGACCTCAACTTCGCGGTCCTGACCGGGTGCGACTTCAAAATTGTGCAGGTAGGTCTTGCCGTTGTTTCGCGCAAGCGCCTCGTATTCGCCCGCCGCGAGAACAAAATCCGGAAACGCACCGGTTGCTTCAACGACAACATGGCCACCGGCACTCAGCACCGACCACGTGGTGTTGGCAATTGCTTCGCCGCCGCGCTCGTTGACGAGTTTCAAGGTGATATCCGCTGCCTTGTGCAAAATCGTCGCCTCGGTCAGTTTTCCCGGAAGCACCTGAATATCGGCACGGATCACCGCGTTCACATCACCGTAGCGGCTCACCACATGGTACGTGTCGGCGTTGAGCCTGACGATCGCACCGGGCGCGATATCTCCGACGATCTTGTTGCGCTCGCCCCGCTCATCGAACGTCATTCCGTAGACGTCGAACGTGACCTGGGTTTCGTCGATGCCGTCGCCATCCTTCATCGCGGCACCGAACTTGATGCCGCCGGCATTCAGCGTCAGCATCTTCGACTGAACATCCTGGCCGATGACGACCCGGTTCGTCGACTGGGCGTAGCCGTAGGCTGTATGAACCAGATAGGCGCCAGGGTTGAGCCTGAACTCCGCATCCCCGCCCATGGATGTTGCAACCAGTTCCAGTCGTCCGTTGGCATTGGTCGCTTCCGAGTAAATGCGCCAGATCAGCCCGTCGTCCAGAGGTTTGCTGTCCCGCGTCAGTTTCGCCATGAGATACAGCGCACCCTGATCAAGGCCGTCGCTGGTCCCTGTGGCAATCGAACGCGACGCCGGGGCATAGGGCAACTCGACATCGGAAAAAAGCGGTTCGGGTTCCCGGTCCAGCAGATTGATAATCTGGTCGCTGCCGGCGGCCGAGGGGGCATTCGGGTCGGGTTTCAGGCGAGGGGGCATCGGAGCCTCCGCCGTTTGCGCAGGGACGACGGCGCTTGTGGCGATCGCGACCGGAAAAACCATCAGGATCCCGCACGCGGCAATTCTCGCCAAACGCTTTGCCGCGGCGGCAAATGGTGTTGAACCTTCTTCCAACATGCCCACTTCTTATTCTTGTTGACTGTGAAAAGTTACAGTCCGCTGACTTTTATACCAATTCGGTCCGGAACGATATACCGCATAATATGCAACCTTCTTCCAAGCCAAATCCTGGCAGTTCGCCGGAAGGTCCGATCAGGGGAGGTTGCCCGGTGTCTCCGGTCAGATGGTTGCTGAGCCATCATGATCTGCACCCGGCCTCCGGATCCAGCGGTTTCAAATGCGCCTGAAAATTGGGCAAATTCAAGACATCGAATCCAAGTTGACAATTGCGGTCAATGAATTACGTGCATTGACACGATCGAAACCGCGAGAAGTGTGAAACTCATGTCCGCTTTCACCCCACCTGCACCCGGTGTCCTGGAATTTCTGCGCAAGCGCCGGTCCCATCCATCGATCACCATGTCAGAGCCTGGTCCGAGCGAGGATCAGGTCATGGATCTGCTGACGATCGCCGCGCGGGTTCCCGACCATGGCAAGCTCGCGCCCTGGCGGTTCATCCTTTTCCGAAGCGCCCAGGGAGAAGCAGCCGGAAAACGGCTTGCCGCGATACTTGAGGAGAGACAGGGACCGCTTGACCACGATCAGCGTCAGAAGGAACTGACCCGTTTCACACGCGCGCCTCTGGTCATCGGTGTTGTCAGCACGGCCGCGATACATCCCAAGATCCCGGTCTGGGAGCAGCAACTGTCTGCCGGCGCAGTTTGCATGAACCTGGTGACAGCTGCGGCTGCGGCCGGTTTCGCGTCGCAGTGGCTGACCGAATGGTACAGCTTCGACAAGGAAGCCGCCCAGTTTCTCGGCGCGCGCGACGGCGAACAATTCGCCGGTTTCGTACATGTGGGCACACCGACGCAGGCGCCAGTGGAAAGACCGCGCCCCGACCTTGCCGAACTTGTCAGCCAATGGAGCGAAGACACCTGAGATGTTTTATGAAACCGCGAAAAACAACCACGGCCTGCCGCACAATCCCTTCAAGGCAATCGTTTCTCCCAGGCCGATCGGCTGGATTTCCTCGCTCGACGGCGAAGGCCGCACGAATCTGGCGCCTTACAGCTTCTTCAATGCGGTTGGCGACCGGCCTCCGATCGTGATGTTTTCCTCGTCCGGCTACAAGGACAGCGCCGCGAATGTGGACGCAACAGGCGAATTCGTCTGCAACATGGCCAGCTGGGACCTGAAGGACGAGATGAACGTCTCCTCCGCTCCTGTCTCCGGCGACACCAGCGAGTTTGAGCTGGCCGGCCTGGAGATGGCGCCGTCAAGGCTGGTCAAGGCCCCACGGGTCGCCAAGGCCGCCACCGCACTTGAGTGCAAGCACCTTCAAACGCTCAAGCTGACGGATCTCGACGGAAAGGAGACCGACAACTGGATCGTTTTCGGACAGGTTGTCGGCGTGCATATCGACGAGGACATTCTTGTTGACGGAAAGGTCGACGTCACACGCTTCAAGCCGCTTTCCAGGTTGGGCTATATGGAATACGCGGCCGTCACCGAAGTGTTCGAGATGGTCCGGCCAAACGTCTAGCTCAATGCGGGATGGCCCGGTCCGCCAATAGAGGTCACGTGCATGGGGACTGACCGGCCGGCGAATCCGCCTGACATGGGTGTCCGGCCGGTGTCTCTTGCGGTTTAATTCGACAGAAAGTCCAATGCGGCACCGGCTGGCCGGGCGTTGCCATCGTGCGTTTTGCCTATCTATCGCCGCTTTCGAGACTGTTTCCCTGAAGAATGAACGCATGCTGTGAAGTGTTAAGGCTTTGTTAACCATTTCGACGCGAAAGTTAACAAAGTCATAATCAGTTCCGTCGAGGAGACTAGGTCATGCATGTGACTGACACACCCTCGGTCGCGTCTCGGATCGAGCTAGCGTTTCAGTCAGCGAGTAACTCCACAGGTACATCGTTTGATTACCTGGTGAAGACCGCTGCGCGCGAGTCGTCATTCAATCCTTCTGCCAAAGCCAGGACGTCAAGCGCGACCGGATTGTTCCAGTTCATCGAATCGACCTGGCTGGAGACCATGAAAGAGGCGGGCCCCAAACACGGGCTTGAGAAATACTCCGACCAGATCCTGCAAACGAAAAGCGGAAAATACTATGTCAACGATCCGCAGGTGAAGCGCGAGATACTCGATCTTCGCAAGGATCCTGAAATTTCCTCGATGATGGCCGGTGCACTCACGCAGAAGAATTCGGCTTACCTGGAACGGAAGATCGGGCGGGAACCGACAGACGGCGAACTTTACATGGCGCATTTTCTTGGTGCGCACGGTGCCAGCCGCCTGATCGACGCGACGAATGCCAACCCCGACATGCGTGCTGACAAGATGTTCTCGGCGCAGGCGCGGGCCAACAAGCCGATCTTCTTTCACGGGAACGGCAAGGCCCGGTCTATGCAGGAAGTCTATGAGGTCATCGTTTCAAAGCATGATGCCGTGACGATGATTGCCCAGGCGAGCGGAAAAACCGATCTGCGCACGTCTGGTGAGCTCTTGAATGTCGCCGCTCTGCCGACCGCGAAACCCGTGCACGCGATGCCCGGAACCGATCCGCAGAACTTTGATCACCTTGCCGGAGATACGGCGGCCGCATTTGCAATGCGCTCCAAACCACCGGGGCCGGAAGCGCTGGCCCAGGCGCGTGCTGAATTGCCTGCCGGCAACCCGGTGCAGCTTGCCGAGGCGACGACTTCGCCGCCGCGCGGCGGGGAGGCCCGGACCGCAGCAGAGAATCGTGACAACGCAGCTCCCCAGGATCCGCGGCAGGCTTCAATAAATCCGTCGGATCCGGCGGCGACGCAACGTGTCGTTTCCGCTTTCCAGGCAACGGAAACGGAGAGCCCGTTCGAAGCCCTCTTCAGAAACGATCAGGGATCGTCCCAGGCTGATCTGAATCCGCGATTCGCGTCCGCCTTCGCTGCGGTCGAGGAAGCCGGGATGTTCAGCACATTTACCGGTGTTTCCAATCAGGTCGCCGCGCAGGAACTGGCGCTCGCAGATCAGGGCAGTCCGCTCGATCTGACACGCTTTTTGAGATTGAAGGCGGAAGAAGAGCAGAAGGATCTGCTGCCGCCGGCCTGATTGCGTATTTTTACAGGCCTTGTGAAAATTATGGTGAACAGATCGTTAAGTGTTTGCTGGCAGAGTGTGAGTCGAGACTCAAACAACACTGATTGCCACCATGACCGCACACGACCTTTTGCTTTTCGAAGATGATCACACTCCCGAGCGCGACGTCGCTGCCGCTAGGGAATTCGCAGAACGTTATTTGCAAGCCGAACACGGCAGTCAGGAACGGGCCAGCATGGCAACAGCTCTCACAGTCCTTCTGGACGACCCGAGCCGCGCGATCCGCAAGGCAATATCCAAGACGCTGGCATCGAGCGCCTATGCGCCGGCCCACGTGGTGCGATCACTTGCCAGCGATATCGATGAAGTTGCCGTTCCCATCCTCAAGGAATCGCCGATACTCACCGACGCAGAGCTTGTCGATCTGCTTGCCCAGGGCAGCGAAACCGTTCAATGTGCGATTGCCGGGCGTGCCGGTCTGCCTGCCTCCATCAGCGCTGCGATCTGCGAAGTTGCAAGCGAGCGTGCGTGCCAGGTGCTTTTGGACAATTCGAGCGCGGAAGTCCTGCAATCGTCGCTCCTGCGCCTCGCGCAGCGGTTCGAAAACCGCCCCGACATCTGCGACCAGTTGCTGCGGACACGGGATCTGCCGCTGGCGAACCGCTATGAACTGCTGATGAGGCTTGCCGAAAGTCTCGACGATCACCCGATCGTGCTGGAACGGGTTCCCGAGAACCAGAGACATACGTTCCTGAGCGATGCAGAAGACAAGGTCGTGCTGAGACTGGCACTGGAGGCAAGCGAGGGCGAACTTCCCGACTTTGTCGAGCACCTGAGGAGCCGGGGCAAACTGAACACGCGGCTTCTGCTGCGGTCCGTCTGTTGCGGACGTCTGCGTTTCTTTGCGGCTGCTCTTGCCAATCTTGGCCAGGTTCCGCTTCCGAGGCTTTGCAAGCTGCTTGTCACCGTCAGGCGGTCCGCCCTTCAGGCGATCCTGCGTAAGGCAGGTCTGCCGATCCGGTCTCATCAGGCGTTCCTGCTGGCCATCGACATTGCGCGTCAGGCCGAAGCCGATTTCACCTACGACCTGGCTCTCGATGAGGCCAGGATGCTGACCGAGACGCTGCTTGAGGAAATGCAGGACGGGGCGTTGGGCGCCGATGAAGACGTCGCTGCCTTCCTGCGCCGTTTCGCAATCGAGGTCGCACGTCTCGAAGCCCGCCTTCTTGTGAAGAACGGTTCCCTGCAGATAACCGCGGCGGCCTGATCCTTCCACCGGCACCAGCAATGCTGCCAGTCACCCTGGACTGATTCTGTCTTCACTGGTCTCTTGCGGCTGAAAAGTGGCTTGCCGGCTGTTTTTGACGGTGGTTAGGTGCCCGTCCGAAACTGAAAAGGTGACGTCATGCATTCTGCGGCGGGCGGCGCGCGGTCTCAGGCCTCGGTGGGCATTGTTCTGATGTGCGCGGGCATCGCCAGCCTGAGTATCAGCGATGCGATTGCCAAAGACCTGACGTCGTCCTACACCCCCATACAGATCCTGTTCATGCGCAATCTCATTGCGTTGCCATTTGCCGTGTTGATTGCGCTGAAAATGGGGGGCATGGGCGCTTTGCGCTCCTATCGTCCGGCGGCGCATCTGTTGCGCGGCGTGCTCTGGCTGATCGCAGCGGGTCTTTTTTTCACAAGCCTGAAATACCTGGAGATTGCAGAGGCAACTGCCCTGGTCTTCATGGCGCCGGTCTTCATTACCGCGATTTCGGCACTGTTTCTGAAGGAAACTGTCGGCTGGCGCCGGTGGCTTGCGGTGCTTGCCGGTTTTGCCGGTGTGTTGATTATCGTCCGACCTGGGGCAGGCACGTTCCAGAACGCGTCATTACTGCCAATCGTGGTCGCGTTCTTTTACGCCGTCCTCATGATCAGCGCACGATGGGTCGATCCGCGCGAGAGTGTCTGGACACTGATGCTCTACCTTGTCGGGGCGGGAGCGTTGCTGAGCGCCCTGGTCGCGCCCTTCGTCTGGGTCGAAATCCGGACGGTGGACATCTGGCTGTTCATAGGGATTGCGATCTTCGGGACGGCAGGTATCACGCTGATCACACAGGCTTTCCGTTTCGCACCTTCAGCGACATTGGCTCCATTTGAATACAGTGCGCTGCTGTGGGCAACGCTGCTCGGTTGGCTTGTGTGGCAGGAGATTCCGGATCTGCTGACATATGTCGGTGCGGCCTTCATCATTGTGAGCGGCTGCTACATCGTCTTCCGGGAACAGCGGCTGGAGAATGAGAGCTCCGGCTGACGCCGTCAGGCGGTTTCCGGATCCGGCGGAAACTGTTTCAGGAATTCATCCGTCACGCTTTCCAGCGTTTCGAGCAGTTCGACACCGGTCGAGTTGCCTTCATCCTTGGCACCTTCCATGACCATTGCGCGGATGGCCTCGACATAACGGCCGGCAAGGTTGCGCGGCAGCCTGTCGGGTGAGGGGACCGCTTCGATCAGGTGGCAGAAACTAGCGGCAACCTGACCAACAAGAGGAAATCCGAGGGTCAGGGCCTGTCCCTTGATGTTGTGGGCTGCTTGAAAAAGGGGGGCGATCGTTTCCTCGGTCAGGCCGTCCGGCGGGACGTTTTCCCAGGCCTGATTGAGCGTAACCGTCTCGTTGACCATCCAGCCGCCGAAATGGCTCGACAGTCGGCTCATGGCCGCTTCAGCCGCCTTGACCGGGTCGAATTTCTTGGCTTCCCGCGGTGACAGTTCCCGAACCTTGCTCCGTAAATTGGTCGGGGGAGTCAGGATTTCGTAGTCCTTGTCCTCGGCTGTTTCGGCCATGCTAGCAACGCCCTTTGTCAACGGGTGCGAATTCAAACGTTTTCGCAGTATGCGCGCAGTCACTTAACAGGCTCTTGCCAGGATGGTTTTTTCCGGAGAAACACTCAGTACCGGAACATCTCCGACAGAATGCGTTCGTCCCAGCCATGGTCGTGATCGAACATGATCACGCCTTTCGCCTTGGACGATTCCTTCACGCTAACGCGTGTCACGCGGCGGATTTCCGTATGATCGGCAGACGCGCTGACGGGGCGCTTGTCCGCTTCGAGGATTTCAAGATCCACCGTGGCCCCGTTCGGCAGAAGCGCGCCGCGCCACCTTCTCGGGCGGAAGGCACTAATCGGCGTCAGGGCGAGCAATTGTGCGGTGATCGGCAGGATCGGCCCATGGGCGGACAGGTTGTAGGCCGTGCTTCCGGCCGGGGTCGCGACGATGATGCCGTCGCAGACGAGTTCTTCCAGCCGGACCTTGTCGTCGACCGAAATCCGCAGGCGGGCAGCCTGGGAGGTCTGGCGCAGCAGCGAGACTTCATTGATGGCGAGCGCCATGTGCTCCTTGCCGGTATCGTCGAGCGCTGTCAGTTCAAGTGGCCGAATGGTCGTCACATCCGCTTTCGCAAGACGGTCGGGCAGGTTGTCTTCGCGATATTCATTCATGAGAAAGCCGACCGAGCCCCGGTTCATGCCATAGATCGGCTTGCAGCCTGCCATGTGCGCATGAAGCGTCTGCAGCATCAGGCCGTCGCCGCCGAGCGCCACGATGATGTCGGCCTCATCCGCATCAACGTTGCCGTAGCGATCCGACAGGGCCGCGAGTGCGCGCTGCGCATCCTCAGTGTCGCTTGCGACGAAAGAGAGTTTCCCTGTCGACACGGCCTGACTTTCAGCAGACATGGGGGGAGGTACGGATTGGTTCATGGTCCAACAGTCTCGCATGTCCGAAAAGTGCGCGGATATCCGGCGCAGGTCGGCTTCCTTTCGGCAACCGCATTTCACCATACCGGCAATCGCGGCGCGGCACAGCGACTTTTTTGAGCGTCTTCAAAGCGTTTGCTAACCCTCTTCCTTGCCGGTCAAGGGAGCGTCATCCCCGATCTCACCCTCGCAAGACGCAGTGGCAATAAGCTCCTGCCACTCGGGGAACGGAACGACGATGGAGCGCTCGTCATTGATCTTCGACGACATGACCGCGGCGACCCGTGGACCGAAAATCGTGTTGACCATCAGCGGGCCGCCCGATGCGCCCGATTCGGTGTTGCAGTCGGTTATCCAGACATCTTCCTGGCTTCCGAGCACCGAACAGGACGAGACGACCGTGGGCAGATACGGCCTGCTGCGGCG
>JBCBUA010000112.1:0-5666 GCA_039818365.1 Pseudomonadota bacterium | reverse complement strand
ATACCCCACCGAAAGGAAACGGGTCGTCTGGCGCAGTCTCCGGGATTCATCCGGTGTCAGGGGCGGAAGAGGAAACAGGGTGCTTGGCTCTTTCAACACAATCAGGCCCAGGTCCTTGCGAATGTTGCTGATTTTCTGCCGGCCCGCCGGAACATAGCCATCCGGGACCAGGAGGCATTCCGCCTCCAGCCTGGCGGCGTACTTATCCCGCCTGACGCCCGCAATGAACAAGACTTCATCGGCAGGCAGCTTCTTCTTGGTTTTCGAAGAGACGATGCAATGCGCCGCCGTCAGAACCAGATTGGGAGCAATGAGGGTGCCGGTGCAACTGGAAACCGACTTGTAACCGGCCCGGTTGACGCGGCCGATCGAATGCCAAGGATAGTCCGTGCTGTCGATGACTTTGAGCTCACCCTTGGCATGCACCGGCGGCACGTCGAAAGGCGCGATCACCAAAGCGAGTAGGACTGACGCTAAGGCAAGCCGCCCTCCACCCAGACCGCGGGGCTGATATTTGCGTCTTCTTAGGCGCATCTTGTCCGATCCTGTTTCGCTCGCAAGGCCCCGCCTGTTTCATTTGACGGGATCCCGGCAATTGGCGTTCGCAGGCGATACTAGTCCCAGAGCCTCTTTCTTGCCAATCGTTGTTCACACGCACGGCAAGAACGGCTGACGGAAGAGGTGCTGATCAGCCGGACGCGGACGCGCCCGTCATATCGTTTCAAGTCTTTCGATCAGGGCCGGGAGATCGGCGACGGTGTCAATCACATGATCAGCGCCCGCCGCTTTCAGCTTTTCTGTCGCGTTTCGGCGAAGTTGGTCGATTTCGGCATCGGGGAGGGCCGCAAGTTCTTCAGGCGTTTTACCCGCGTAGTTTCCGGAGAGTGCGAGGCCAACGGTCACGCAACCAGCGGCCACCCCTTCCGCGATGCCGGGTTCGGTGTCATCCACCTTGATCACGGCGGCAGGTGGATAAGCGACAAGGTCGATAAAGCATTTGTACATGCCAAGCGGACCCGGTCTTCCTTCGGGAAGATCATCCGAGCAGACAAGGTTGTCCGGCACATAGCCCTGTTCGGCGGCCCGTGGCAGAACCCGTTCCATGATCGAGCGTGTATAGCCCGTGGTGGAACCGACCCTGATGCCCTTGGCCCTCAAGGCCGCAACCATGTCTGCTGCTCCCGGCACCAGGTCGGCGTAATCCGCGACGACGTCCTCGTTCATCGGCACAAACATCTCGTAGACCCTGTCAACATCGGCATCTGTCGGTGCCGCGCCGTATTTTTCCTTCCATTGAGCCGCAATATCCGGATCGTCCATCATGTCGCGTATGTGGTCCCGCTTCGGCTTGCCCATCGGCCCGCGTGCCTGATCAATCGTGGCGGCGATCCCGAATTTTTCGAAGACCTTGACGAAAACCCCCATGGGAGCGAACGACCCGAAATCGATCATGGTTCCCGCCCAGTCGAAGACCACGGCTTTGAATTTGCTCATTTCCTGTCCTTGTGATGTCAGACCCGACGTTGTTTTGGCACCAATTGCGTGACGATGAGGTGAAGGCGCCGCAAAACAATGTCCTGCAGCGACCGGCGATCAAACTCGTCCTCTGATTTCCGTTGCGCCACTCTTTCAAAGCGCGGCTGGCTCGGCTAGGCTTGATTCCATTCGGTTCAGGGTTTTTCGTCGCCGTTGATATCGCTTAACAATGAGGAAGGTCGCAATGGCTGGCTTCTTCAGTGTTCCGGAAAAAGCTGGGGTGTTGGTGCCCCGAACGGCGGAGCATAAGCCAACGTGAATATTCCGCAATTCTTCCGCTCTCCCTTGAAACAGATCTGGATTGCCGGCGTCCTCGGGTTGTGCCTGCTTTTGCAAGGCTGCGGTCTTTCCGATGCGCCGGTGCTTCACCCGAAGGGACCGATCGCCCTTGCAGAGCGGGATCTTCTGTTTACAGCGTTCTGGGTCATGATGATCGTGGCGATCCCTGCGATCGTTCTGACGCTCTTCTTCGTCTGGCGCTACCGCAGCGGCTCCAAAACGGCGGCCTACGCGCCGGACTGGGACAGTTCCTGGAAAATCGAGACGGTGGTCTGGCTGGTTCCCGCCGCGATCATCGTTGTTCTCGGAACGCTGGTCTGGCAATCCACGCACAAGCTTGATCCTTACAAGCAAATCGCCTCGGACAAGGCCGCGTTCAAGGTTCAGGCGATTGCCCTCGACTGGAAATGGCTGTTCCTTTACCCCGAACTTGGCGTTGCCAGCGTCAATGAGCTTGCCTTTCCCGCGGATCGCCCGCTTTCCATCGAGATCACGTCGGACACGGTCATGAACTCGCTGATGATCCCGGCGCTGGGCGGTCAGATCTACGCCATGGCGGGGATGCGGTCGGAACTCAATCTCCTTGCCGACGACCCGGGCGTTTTCATGGGCCGGAACACGATGTATTCCGGCGACGGGTTTCCGGACCAGCATTTCAAGGCACATGCCATGAGCGAAGCGGATTTTGACGCCTGGAAAACCAAGGTGTCCGCCGAGAAAGCGCCGCTTGATGCGGAAACCTATCTGGAGCTGCACAAGCAAAGCGTCGCCAATCCGGTCACTTATTACTCGTCTTTCGAGACGGGCCTGTTCCGGCTGATCCTTCGAAAATACGCGCCGATCGTGGGGCCATACGAAAGCGAGGCGGCCGAACTCATCTGCAGGGGGGCTGCGTGATGCTTGGACGCCTGACATTCGAGGCGATACCGCTTTATTCCTGGGTTGCCATGGGCGGTGCGGCTGTCACCGTCGGCGGTGGTCTCGCGGTGTTTCTGCTGATCACCTATCTGAGGGCCTGGAAGGTGCTGTGGACCGACTGGCTGACCAGCCTCGATCACAAGAAGATCGGCATCATGTATGTGGTGCTCGCGTTGGTCATGCTCGTGCGCGGTTTCATCGACGCCCTGATGATGCGCGCGCAGCAGGCCATTGCGCTCAACAACGAGGGCTATCTGCCGCCGGAGCATTTCGAGCAGATTTTTTCGTCACACGGCACGATCATGATCTTTTTCGTGGCGATGCCGTTTCTGACCGGGCTGATCAACATCATCGTGCCGCAGCAGATCGGCGCGCGGGATGTCGCGTTTCCGTTCCTGAATTCCGTGAGCCTCTTTTTGACGGCAGCCGGGGCGGGGCTGGTGCTGATTTCCCTGGCAATCGGCAAGTTCTCGACCGCAGGCTGGACCGGCTATCCGCCTTATTCGGGCATTGACTACAATCCCGGTGTGGGCGTGGATTACTGGCTCTGGGCGCTGATCGTCAGCGGTGTCGGCAGCACCGCATCGGGGATCAACTTCATCGTCACCATCGTCAAGAACAGATGCCCCGGCATGACTTACATGCGCATGCCGATGTTCACATGGACGACGCTGTGCATTTCGATCCTGATCGCGTTTGCCTTTCCGGCCCTGACCGTGGTTGCGGCGCAGCTGGCGCTCGACCGGACGCTCGGCTTCCATTTTTTCACCAACGGGGACGGCGGAAACATGATGCTGTTCGCCAACCTCCTTTGGATCTGGGGCCATCCGGAGGTCTACATCCTGATCCTGCCGGCATTCGGCATCTTCTCGGAAGTCGTGGCAACGTTCTCGCGCAAGCGGCTGTTCGGGTACAAATCGCTCGTCTATGCGACCGCCTGTATCGCCATCCTCTCGTTCACCGTCTGGCTGCATCATTTTTTCACGATGGGCTCTTCAGCCAACGTGAACGCGGTCTTCGGGATCGCGACCATGATCATTGCCGTTCCGACCGGCGTGAAGATCTTCGACTGGATGTTCACCATGTACCGGGGACGCATCGAGTTTCACCCTTCGATGGTGTTCACGATCGGTTTCATGGTGACCTTTGTGATCGGTGGCGTGACCGGTGTCCTGCTGGCGTTGCCGCCGGCCGACTACCTGATGCACAATTCCACCTTCCTGGTGGCGCATTTCCACAACATGCTGATCCCGGGCGCGCTGTTCGGCTATTTTGCCGGTCTGAACTACTGGTTCCCGAAGGCCTTCGGTTTCAAGCTCGACGCCAAGTGGGGGATCCGGTCCTTCTGGTTCTGGATCATCGGCTTTTACCTCGCCTTCATGCCGCTCTACGTGCTCGGGTTCATGGGCATGAGCCGGCGCATGGAACATTACGCCGATCCGAACTGGCAGCCTTATCTGGTTGTCGCGGCACTCGGCGCGGTTTGCGTTCTGCTCGGCATCGTGTGCATCGCGATCCAGCTCTACGTTTCGGCGAAAAACTGGGGCTCCGCGCGTGACCTGACCGGCGATCCGTGGAACGGGCGAACGCTGGAATGGGCAACGGCGTCACCGCCCGCGCCATACAATTTCGCCATTGTTCCGCATGTGCGTGACATTGATGCTTTTCATGACATGAAACTTGATGGTTCCGCCTACCAGCCGCCGGCTGCTTACGAGGATATCGTCATGCCAAAGAGCAGCGGGCTTGGTCCGGTCCTCGGGGCACTCTCCTTCGCCCTTGGGTTTGCGATGGTCTGGTACATCTGGTGGCTTGCCGCGCTTGCCTTCGTCCTTGCGCTTGTGTGCGTCGGCATCCGGGCGTGCGACGACGAGAGCGAGTTTATCGTCCCGGCGGCGGAAGTCGCCCGGATCGAGGCGGCTCATCTGGGACAGATCGCGGCAGCCGACAGGCACGACATGCGCGATTTCCAACCGGTCGGGCCTGCTTCCGGCGCGCCAATGCCGGGGAGGGTGTGATGTCCGGGACTGCGCTCAACAGCGACCTCATTGAACACGAAGAAAAAAAGTCCCTGGAATCGCGCGAGTTCGGCTTCTGGGTCTACCTGATGACGGATGCCGTCATTTTCGCGCTACTGTTTGCCTCCTATGTCGTGCTGTCGAAAAATTCAGCTGCAGGTCCGACGTCGAAGGACCTTTTCGATCTGGGGCACACGGCCGGTGAAACCGCGCTGCTCCTGCTTTCCAGCCTGACCTTCGGTCTTGCAACGATCGCCATGACGTCGGATCAGGCAGGGCGCGTTGTTCAGTGGCTGTTCGTGACACTGATCCTCGGTCTCGGCTTTCTTGCGATGGAAATGCTCGAGTTCCACGGGATGATCGCACAAGGGGCCGCGCCGGGAACCAGCGGTTTCCTGTCCGCCTTCTTCACCCTGGTGGGGACGCACGGGTTGCACGTGGCGTTCGGGGCGATCGGCATCTGCGTGATGATCGGGCAGGTGATGGTCAAGGGATTGACCATGCCGGTGCGCTCGCGCCTCGTCCGGCTCGGATTGTTCTGGCATTTCCTCGATATCGTCTGGATCGGTATCTTTTCCGTCGTTTACCTGCCGGGCGTCATGTAGGAGGCATCATGGATCACTCAGCCGAACGCAGTCTGTCGACCTACCTGACCGGTTTTGTACTTGCCGTCGTTCTCACCGCGATCCCGTTCGCACTCGTCTGGGGCGGGTTGCTGACCGGTCCCGCTGTTTATGCGGTCATTGCGGTCGCTGCGGTTCTTCAGGTCGTTGTGCACCTGGTCTTCTTCCTGCACATGGATTTCAAATCCACGCCTGGCGAAAACCTCTTCTTCCTCGGCTTTGCCGCCGTTCTGATCTGCATCATGGTCGGCGGCAGTCTCTGGATCATGATGGACCTGCATCACCGGATGAT
>JBCBUA010000111.1:0-16719 GCA_039818365.1 Pseudomonadota bacterium | reverse complement strand
AGACGCAGGGCGAAAGCTCCAATGACGAAGCCTTCCGGCTGAAGGTGGAACGCGGTGCCAAACCCGGCAGCGATGTCTATGTCACGCTTCGCCCCACAACCGGGCTGGATGTCGGCATGCGCGCGCGCATCGAGATCGAGAGCCTCGACGAAGACAATTACGGCTATTTCGGCAAGGCGTCCAAAATCTACACCGGCAATGAGATGACCTTCGGCGGCGATGCCCACCGGGATCTGATTGAAAAGCTGCGCCTGGGTGAGGACGCCCGAATCCAGATCGACTATGGCGGATCAACCGGGACGCTCACCTATTGGGTCAAGCTCTCCGGCCTGACCCATGCGCTTCTGGCCATGGATCGGGAACAGGGCCGGATCGGGCGGCTCGATGCGGTCGTCGCCTGGGGCGGCCTGCCGGCGGATGGCTCCGTTGCCATCGCGCAAGCTGATCCGAAACCTGCCGCGGCACCGAAGGAGGCGGAGGTCGCAGCCGCTCCGCCGGCGCCCGCGAATGATCTGCCCCCTCCGGTCATGCCCTCGCAGGACCTGTCGTCCGGCGCACGCGGCCTGGTCTACACGGTCAATGAATTGCCAGAGTCGGTCCAGATGATGGGCATCCGCACGCTGGACTGCCAACTGGGCGAGACGCTGCCTGCCTATGGGGCGCAGTTCCACGCGGAAGGCGACGTGGAGACCTGGGTCGTGCCCTGTTCCATGGCCGACGCCAACGTGCCCTATTTCATGGCGATCCACATTCCTTTCAATCCGTCCCTCGACGAGTGGAAGGAATTCGAGACGCCGCCGGACTTCAACCAGCCCAATCATGCGCTGGTCAACAATCTCTTTTTCGATCCGGATACCGGCCAGGTCACGGGCACCACCTACTATTCGCCGAACTACGACTGCGGCGCGTTCGAACGCCATGACATGATGGCCGAAAGCGGTGATTACGAGCTTGTCGAATATCTGGAGAAGTCGAATTGCGACGGCGTGACCGGCCCGGCGGAAGGCTGGCCGTTGAACTGGACCATCGACGAGATGGGCAATTGACAGGGCCGCGAGACAGGAAACGGAAACCGAATGCCGATGAGCAGATGGCCCCTTTTTACAGTTGCACTCGCGAGCGTGCTGGCTGCCACCGTGAGTAGGGCGGAAACACGCCGCGTCCCGGCGGAATGGGAACCGCAGGCGGCCGTCTGGATGCAGTGGCCCGGCAACTACGAAAAGAACATGCGGCCCGCCTTCGCCGACATCATCCAGGCGGTGCAGAAGCACGAAAACGTCCACCTGCTCGCCAATTCGGAAACGGCACAGAAGGCGGCTGCCGAGTTTCTGATGAACCGCGGCGTCAGCGTCGCGAATGTGACCTGGCACATCATCCCGATCGACAATGCCTGGATGCGCGACAACGGGCCGATCTATGTCACGAACGGTGAAACGCTTACGATTCAGAACTGGGCGTTCACCGGCTGGGACGGCACCACCGGGGCCACCTATCGCAAGGACGACCGGGTTCCGGTCCGCCTCGGGGACTTGCTCGGCATGAAGGTCGACGACCGCACGGACTACGTTCTGGAAAAGGGCAATCTCGAAGTCAACGGAGCGGGCATCGCCCTTGTCAACTGGGATTGCCAGGATCAGCGCAATCCCGGCCTGAGCAGGGACGAGCACGAACAGATCCTGAAACAGGCCCTCGGCCTGACGGAAATCATCTGGTCCTACGGCCATCACCCGGACGATATCACCACGGGGCACATTGACGGCTCCGCGCGCTTCATCAACCCGACCACGGTTGCCCTTGCAGATACCGGCGAGGACACCGAAACCCGGCTCGCGCGGGATCTCCAGACCCTCGGCTTCAATGTCGAATGGTATCCGGGCGACGTGAACTGGCTTGTCGGCGACGGCTACATTGTCGCCATGAGCGAGCTCAACGAAGCGCTCGACGCCACGCTCCGGCAGGAACTGCAACGCTATTTCCCCGGCCGCGAAGTTTATCTGGTCGACGCCTGGTCGATCGCCGACGGCGGCGGCGGCATACACTGCGTCACCAACGATCAACCTGAACTTTGATACAGACTGCCTTCCGGTGGCCAAGAGAATGTGTCCTGCATTGCAGACTGCCTTCGGCAGGAATATGTCTGGATTCCAGATCGGCGTGCAGCGCTGCTGCACTTGTCTGGAATGACGCTTGTTGGATTTTGTCGTCATTCCGGACAAGCACAGCCCAGTTGTGCGCAGATCCGGAACCCAGACATCAGCCTGAGCGCCAGCGAAGCCTGAACCAAAAGTACAATCCTCAGAAAAGCCCACCCTCACTCAAGTCGCACCATGTCTGACTGCCTTCGGCAGGAGTACATCTGGATTCCAGATCGGCGTGCAGCGCTGCTGCACGTGTCTGGAATGACGCTTGTTGGATCTTGTCGTCATTCCGGACAAGCACAGCCCAGCTGTGCGCAGATCCGGAATCCAGATATCAGCCTGAGCGGAAGCGAAGTCTCATGCCAATATCTCGCGGCAAGGCACTTGCCAGCATGGAGGTCATAAAGTGCATCACGGCTGATCCGCCATCGCCAATCGCATCAGCAATTCTCTCAGTGCCAGAGCCCCAAAAACACAACCGGTCAGTGGTGATTTTTTAACCATAGGTTTAAACCTCGCCGGCTGCCGGGGACATTTCGCTTTTTGGGGTTCTGCTTGCAGATATATTCTGTTTGTCAAACCGTCTGAGTCGTTGAAACGCCCACGACACATGAGTTAAGAAAGAGTAAAGAGTGCGTAAATTCCACCGGAGCGGCGCCGGTGGGAAATTCAGGAGACAGGAATGGGCATTTTCTCGAAGTCCCCGCGCCCGGGCAGCGGGCAGGAGCAGCGGGCCGAGAGCCAGAACGAGGCAACAGTCACACACGAGACATCGGGCGCGCCCGATCAGGCCGGTAATGTGGAAAAGCTGTCTCCCTTTGCGCTCAAGATGCAGGAGAAGATGAACCATCTGGACGGTCTGAAGTCGCGTGTCGGCGGGCTCAACCAGATGTTCGACCAGATGGCCGCCTTCGCTTCCGAGAGCCAGACCAGCATCCGCATGATGGCGGAGTATGTCGAGGCCTCGCGTCACAGCGTGGAGACCGAAGTCCGGCTGAAATCCGAAAATGCCAAGATATCGACCGATCTGCTGGATGCAGAACACAAGGTGCGCTCGCTGACGACCCAGCTGGAAGACGCCCAGGCGGAAGTCCACTCCCTGCGCAAGCGCGCCACCGAAACGCGCACAGCGCTCGAGACCGCGCGCAACGACATCGTGTCGATCCGCGACAACAACAAGAAGGTCAACGAGGAGTACCGCCTGCAGAGCGCCAAGCTGGTGGAGGCGAATACCCAGATTGCCGATCTCAGCGGCAAGTACAACGACCTGCTCGCCAAGCACGAAACGCTGGAACGCCATGCCGACAGTCTGAAAGAAGACCTGGAAGCGGTGAAACACCGCGAAAAGGAACTTCAGCAGAACCTTGCTGAAAGCGCCAAGCTCCTGGAAGACGAAATCCGCAAGAACAACCAGGCGACAAGCGATCTTGAAGCGGCAAAACGCGAATTGATCGAATTCCGCAACGACAACATCGACCTGAAGTCGCATCTGGATGTCGCCAACCAAGAACTCGTCTATGCCAAGTCGCGTCTGGAAGAAGAGCAGCGCAAGCATGACAACGAGATCTACGCGCTGAACGCGGAGATCGAGAACCTTTCCTCGCAGCGCCGCATCGGGGCCCAGTCGCTTCAGGAAATGGCACGCGAAAACTCGGCGCTGAAAGAGCGCGGCCGCGATATCCTGAAACGGATGCAGGAAGTCGAGCATCTGCTCGACAGCGCCCAGACGAACCACGAGAAAGACCGCAACGAGCTGATGGCGACATCGGCCAAACTGCGGGAAGTGAACCTGCGCTATAATTCCGCGCTGACCGACCTGAACCACCAGCGCAACCAGAACCAGAAATTCGCCGACAATCTGGAAGACCTTGTCGACGAAAACAAACGTCTGCAGCGCTACAAGATCCAGGTCGACACCGCCAATGAGCAGATCGTTCAGCTGAAGTCTGTGATCGCCAACTACCAGATGGCCATGGAAGGCAAGGGTCCGGCCGAGGAACTCGGTCTGACGGAGACCTACGATCCGGCCGTTGATCTGGGCATCACGGAACCGCTTGAAACAGAAGCGGAGACGGTCGAGATCGATACCGGCGACATTGTGGTCTCGGAGACGGACGGCCCCGACGACGACACCCCGGGCGGCGGTGACGACAAGATCGTCAAACTGCGCGATTGATTGACCAAAGGGCAGACCAGCCGGCAGGCGCGGTCTGTCCGCTTCTCAAGCAGTTGATTTTCCGGCAAGATCACACACAGGAACCTCTCGAACAGGCGCGTTCTGCAAGGCGCGCCTTCGGTGAACCCAGCGTGAGCTGTGATGTGATTCTGGAAGAGGAGCGCTCTTTGTGAACAGCAAGCTGCTGCCCCTCTTGGTACTGATCGGCGGTGCGCTCGGGATCACCATCGGGTCGGTCAGCCCGGCGGTGACATCCTTCCTGCAGCCGTTCGGCGATGCCTATATTCGGCTGATGGAGGTGGTGGTTCTCCCCTATCTTGTCTCCTCGCTGCTTCTCGGTCTCGGCCGTCTGTCCCCGGAAACCGCGCTGACCTTGTTTCGAAAGAGCTGGCCCGTCTACCTGCTCCTCTGGGGCGTTACCTTCGCCTTCCTGATCGTCGCCGCCGCGACAGTACCGCTTGTCGGCACGGCGACTGTGGTCGATTTTTCGGCAAGCCTGCCGGACGAGAAGGGATCCGCCGTTTCGCTCGTCGAATTGCTGATACCGGATAATTTCTTCGAAGCGCTCAGCCAGAACTACATTCCCTCGGTCGTGCTCATGGGCGTGATCTTCGGCATCGCAATCCAGCACAGCGTCAAGCCAACGCCGCTGCTCGACATGCTGACGATTATCCGGAACGCGTGCGTGCGCATCTGGGGCTGGATTGTCTACCTCGCGCCAATCGGTGTCTGCGCCCTGTTCGCAGAATCCATCAGCTCGGTCAGCCTCACCGGCTTCGCCGCCCTGTCGATCTATATCGCCGTCGTCATGCTGAGCTCGCTGGTGCTTGCGTTGTGGGTTTTCCCGATGCTGCTGACGGTGTTCCTGCCGCTGACCTACCGGGAGATCCTGTCCGGACTGCGCGAAGCCTTCATGATCGCCGTGGTGACGTCGCTGTCGGTCGCGTCCCTGCCGCTGATCCAGCAGGCCACGCAGAAATTTGCAAAGAAACTGAACGACAAGGAAGGTGACGAACAGCAGCAGAAGGAAATCATCGAAACGACCCTCTCCGTCAGCTACCCGCTGGCACAGATCGGAAACTTCTTCATTCTCGTTTTCCTCGTCTACGCCGCCTACTACTACTACCTGCCGATCGAGAAGCAGCAGCTGCTGGAGTTGCCGTTCGTCACCCTCATTTCCAGCATCGGTTCGCCCACCTCTTCCATCGGTGCCGTCACCTTCATGGCGGACTGGCTGGGTCTGCCGCAGGGAACGACGAACCTTTATGTGGAGACGATGGCGATCACGCGCTACGGCCAGGTCATCACCTCCGTATCCGCCTTCGCCTTTGTGGCGACCGCCATCACCTTCCTCTTTCATGGCAGGGTGCGTTTCAACCCGCGGGCCCTGATCGTCACATTGACTGTCTCGGCAGCCGCCTTTTCCGGGATCTGGGCAATCGGCAGCTATGGCGGGACGCATGCTCCGCTGCATTCCGAAGTCAGCTACAGGGCAGCCGGCCTGCCGGATTACGTTCAGCAGCTCAGCGATGCGAACCGGATTGCGAGCGTCCAACCGGCGGCGGATGCCGATGCGCCGGCAGAAACGGACGCGCCGGAAACGACAGAGCTGTCCGCAAACAACACCATCGACCGGATCGAGACGACAAGTGTCTTGCGCGTCGGCATCAACCCAAATGTCATGCCCTTCGCTTACCGGAACAACGAGGGCAGGCTTGTCGGCTACGATGTCGAGCTGATGTACCGTTTCGCGCAGAGCATGAATGTACGCCTTGAATTCGTGCCCTACGACTGGCAAAGCCTGGCCGACGACCTGAAACAGCACAAATTCGATATCGCGGTCGGCGGGCTTTACATCACCGACGAACGCCTGAACACGCTGACGGTCAGCGAGCCTTACTTCGAGAGTCCGCTCGCGCTGATCGTGAAGAGCGATCGTGTCGATGAGTTCAAGTCGAAATCGGTGATCTCGCAGAACAAGGACCTGACGATCGCCGTCTTCGACGATCCGGTCCTGATCCCCCTCGCCAAGCGAACATTTCCATCGGCAAAACTGCGCGTCTTACCGGACTACAGTCAGCTCAGGGACCTCCAGGACGTCGATGCGGCGCTCTGGACGCGCGAGCAGGCACGCGCGCTGGCAATATCGCTTGATGGCTATTCGGCTGTTGTACCCGAAAACACCGCCAGCCGCTTCCTGTTCGCGTATCTGATGCCGCCGTCCTCTCCGGGCCTGGCCGCCTATTTCGACTATTGGGTGGACCTGTCACGCAAGGCAGGGGTCATTCAGGACATGCATCGCCGCTGGATCAGCCCGGTGAATACGGTCACGACCGACTAGGGCCAGAATCTTTAAACGACGCCGTGCCCAGAAGATGTTTCCGGCACACAGGCGAACTCATTCAGGTTCAACGGTGAACTGCAGGGGATAGCCGAGTTGGCTTGCGGCATCGATCGCCCGCGTTGCCTTGGTTTCGGCAACATCCTTCGGATAGACGGAGACGACACAGGCCCCCTTCTGATGCGCCGTCATCATGACGACTTCGGCCTGGGACATGTCGAGGCGGAACTCGGCCTTCAGGATCAGCACCACAAATTCGCGCGGCGTGAAGTCATCATTGAGAAGAATGACCTTGTAGAGTTTCGGTTTCTGGACCTTGGTCTTCTGCTTCAATTTCGGTTTCAGGTCGGAATCGCTCATGGCACTGGCCCAAACTTGCGCTCCCTGCATCTGACGGGAGCATCATCAAATCGGCTGCGCTTCAAACGCCTGACATCTCGGCCAACCGTTTGAAACCAGAATTCGCGCCTGTTTCCCGAAACGGGGGAACCATGCGCCGATATCATAGAAGCTGAACCGGGTCGCTCCCGGCAGGTTCGATCGCCAACGAGACACCGGTGCGAAACGAGCGCGGCCGGATCGGTCAACAAGATCGTCCTCTCATTATAATGCATCGCAGCATCAAAGGAAACATGGCCGGCACGGAAATCCGGTCGCCTGCGCTGGCATTTCATCACCCGGGCACATCTTTAAGCGCTTCGGACGACTTTACGGAAAGAAACAGAAATCCGTCCCTCACCCGGCTGCGTATGCAAGCCAAGGTTTGTGATGAAACGACCCGGAGGATTGTCCTGTGACTTCGCGCATCATGTCGGCTGGCTCGAACTGGCCCGTTATTTCCCTCTTGTGTCTCTTTTTCGCCTTTGCCGCTATGGCAACGGCACCGGCTGCAGCGGATATCGGCCCGGCGGCACGAACCGTTCCGTCCGCCGAGCTCGTCGGCAAGGGGCGCATGACCTATCTTGGTTTCAAGGTCTTCGACGCGGAACTCTACGCGCCGAATGGCGTTTACAGCGCCTCCGGACCGTTCGCGCTCAAACTGAAATACCTGAGGAACTTCAAGGGCAAAACGATCACGGAGAGCTCCGTCAAGGAGATGAAGCGCCAGGGCGGCGCGTCCGCCGCGCAGCTGGCATCCTGGGAAAAGCAGATGACCGCAATCTTCCCGAACGTGTCCGCCGGACAGGCGATCACCGGCGTGAGAACCGCGAACGGCAGCACCGTGTTCTATCTTGGCGGGCGCAAGCTCGGCACGATCAGCGATCCTGCATTCACCCGGAAATTCTTCTCGATCTGGCTTGGCAACAAGACCCGCAACCCGCAACTGCGGGCAAGGCTCGTCGGAGCCGGTTCGTAACATCGGGATGATAAGAAAGAGGACCGTCTTGCAGTGTCCGTAGACGAAAGACACGCACCTTCGGACCGGCTTGACAACAGTCTTCGAAACGCCGCGGATCAGGCCTCATCGCCATTGAGCATGAAAAGCCTTGTTGCCTATGGCACCATGGCTTTTCCTCTGGCATTTGTCGGGTTGCCGATTTACCTGCACGCCCCGGATTTTTATGCGGTCACGATGCAGTTGCCCCTGGCAACGCTTGGATCCGTTCTACTCGCCCTCCGTCTCGTGGACGCGATCCAAGACCCGATCATCGGTGATCTCAGTGACAGGTTTCACAGCGCACGCGTTTTCATTCTGGCGCTGGGCGCGGTGATGTTGGGCGTGGGCTTCTGGATGCTGTTTCATCCGGCCGCCGCTTTTCCCGTTCTTTGGTTTGCCGCGTCGGTGTTTATCTGCACGACCGGCTTTTCGGTCGTTTCGATCAACTTTCAAGCGCTCGGCGGCCTGTGGCACACCACGTCCACGCAGCGCACAAGGGTCACGGCGAGCCGGGAGGCGATTGGTCTCATTGGCCTTCTCGTCGCGGCGGTGACACCGCCGGTTCTCACGCAGATCGTCGGGCCTGCCGAGGCGTTCCACTGGTTGTCGTTCGCCTACCTTCCGCTCCTGTGTATTGCACTCTGGCTTCTTGTGCGCTGGATGAACGCGACCCCGCTCGATCTGCCCGCTCGACGGGAAAGGCAGGAAAGCTGGATCGCGCTGATGAAAAATCGCTGGCGGGCGATCTTTTTCGGCCTCGTATTCCTGAACACGTTTGCGAGCGCCATTCCGGCAGTTCTTGTGCTTTTCTTCATTCGTGACCGTCTCGGAGCGGAAGCCTATACCGGGCTGTTCTTGCTGACCTATTTCCTGTCGGGTGCATTGTCGATGCCCATCTGGACCGCGGCAGCGCGCAAGTTCGGCAAGCTGCGCGCGTGGCAGTTTTCGCTTGCAGCCGCGATATTCACCTTCTGCTGGGCCGCCCTGCTCCAGGACGGTGATCTTGTTGCCTACGCGATGGTGTGCGCCCTGTCGGGCCTGGCGCTGGGTGCTGATCTTGCGTTGCCCCCCGCCATTCTCGCCGATCACATCGAAGCCGATGGCAAGCAGCAGCAGGCCTCGCGCCTTTTTTCCGTAATGGCGTTTCTGTCCAAATCGGCGCTTGCGGTCGCCACCGGTCTCGCACTGCCAATGCTCGGTTTGTTCGGATATCATCCGAATATTGCAATGACACCGCAGCTGAATTTCGTGCTAAGCGTTACCTATGCCGGGTTGCCGTGCGTCTTGAAACTGGCGGCTCTCGCCGGATTGCTGCTGTTTGAGACCGATCTGAAGGCCCGGCGCTCATGCTGATCCGCATCGCGCCGGGTGCACAGGTGCCCTCGCGATCCAGACGATTTTCTTGGAACCGTTCATGTCAGTGCGACCGCCTCAATTCACGAACACCGCGGACAAGGATCCGCTGGCGGCCGCTCTGGAGCAGGAAATCTTCAGCGAAAAGGCGTCCACGCTGTCCCGCTTGACCAAGAAGCTCGAAAAAGCTCTGGATCTTCTGAACGAAACGGACGCCGACCCGGCGGCCACGGACGATCTGAAACGCGAGCGGCTTGCAGAGGCCGGCGAGGCGCTCTGGCACGTGACGATCCAGCGGGAACTTTGCGGCTTGCGGCGGCACCGGGAATTCAACGACCATCTTCGTGTGCCCAAGTCGGTGCGGCTTTGCATGGGCCCGGCAAGTATTATGAAAGACCGGATCAAACCCTGAGAAACACCCAATTGGCGGCGAAAGCTTGCGCGTGACGGTGATCACTTCTTTGTTGATTGAAATGCCGTAACGACAGGAAGATGTTGCATCTGTGCCATAGCAGTGTTTTTTACGGGTGGTTATCGATATGTGTGTTATTTACCGGCGCATCGTTTGAACTATGTAAATTCATGCAGGTTGACCGGTATCCAGAATATTGCCCGGCACCCGATTAAACAAAAATGCCAAGCGCAGAGCGATTAATATGTGCAGAAAGACTGGCCCCTTGAGCGTTTTTCCGAATTTATTGACCGGCATTCTTGCCCTGGCACTGCTGCTTAGCCCCGCACTGCCGACGATCGGGTCGACGCAGTCTGCGCACGCTCAGTCCGTCCGCTCCGTTCCTGAAGGCAACCGTTACAAGAACCAGCCGAAAATTCCCTACGCATCTGCGCGCCGCACCTCTTCGTCCAAGTCCACATACGATGCCAAGTTCAACAAGGTGCTCGCCGTTCTGAAACGCGACAGGCGGCTCATGGGATCGATCAAGCGTGTCGCTCGCAGATACAGCATCGATCCGATCCACATCATTGGCGCGATCGTCGGGGAGCACACCTACAATTACGACACACTCGACAGCGCCCAGTCCTATTATGTGAAGGCGCTGGCTTATGCCGGCATCAATTTCGACTTTGAACTGAACGGGGAACACGTCGACACGTTCGTCGAGCGCCCGCAATTCGAGCGCTGCCGCAAGGAACACATTCAAAAGAGCAGCGACCGGCGCTGGTCCTGTTATGAAAATGTCTGGAACAGCAAGTTCCGCGGCAAACGGGTCGACGGGGTCCGCTACCCCAAGAAGAACTTCAACGAGGCTTTTTTCCAGCCTCTTTATGCCGGTCAGAGTTTCGGGCTCGGTCAGCTGAGCCCGCTGACCGTCTTGAAAATGACGGACCGCGTGTCGCGCCAGAGCAATTTCCGCAAACTCAAGGCATCCAATTCCGATGCGGTCTACAAGGCGACGATGGATCCGAACATTTCGCTGCATTACATGGCCGCGATCATCCAGGACTCGATCGCAGCCTACAAATCCGTCGGCAAGGTGGACATTTCCAACAACCCCGGCCTGACGGCAACCCTCTACAATCTCGGTGATCCCTGGAGCCGCGCTGCCAAGTTCCGCCGCACCGGACGGGCCTGGCCGCGCGAGAACTACTACGGCTGGCTGGTCAACGACCGGATCGACGATCTGCGCGCCCTTCTCTAGGTGAGGGACCGTGACGGCGCGCCTGATCGACCCGTGTCAGGTCAGGAACGGGTTTGTCTGGCGTTCATGCCCGAGTGTCGATGCCTGGCCATGCCCGGGCAGAAAGGACACATCGTCGCCGAGCGGCAGCAGCTTTTCGTGGATCGAGCTGATCAGCGTCGCATGATCGGCAAGCGGCAGATCCGTTCTGCCGATGGAGCCCGCAAACAGGACATCGCCTGAGATCGCAAACCGCAACTCCTTGTCGAAGAAAACCAGATGACCGGGAGAATGACCGGGGCAGTGCAGCACCTCGAACGTCCGGCCGGCGATCTCGACCTCGTCCCCCTCTTCCATCCAACGGTCCGGTGAGACGGGCTTGGCCTCCGGTACGCCGAACTGCGCGGCCTGATCCGCGACCCGTTCAATAAGCGGCTTGTCGGCTTCGTGCGGCCCCTCGACCGGAATATTCAAAGCCGCCGCCAGGTCTGCAGCCCCTCCGATGTGATCGATATGGCCATGCGTGAGCACGATCTTTTCCACCTTCACATCGTGCTTGCGGATCGCCTCCTGAATGTGTTCGACATCGCCGCCGGGATCGACAACGGTGCCGCGCATGGTCTGCGGGTCCCAGATAATGGAACAATTCTGCTGAAACGGCGTCACCGGCACGACCATGACCTGGATCGGTGGCATGTCATCTGTTTCGCTGTTGCTGGTTTCTTCCGACACACCTGTCTCCTTTTGAAACAACCTTGCATGACACAGCAACAAACGCGGGACAATCGGAACCCGCGTCGACTTAATGTTGCTTATCGGCTTCACCTTGCGGCCTGCATTTCGTACAAGATGTAAAAGCCTCTGAGAAGATGGCAATCAAAATCGGGTAACCGGATAGAATGACGCGTAGATTGCAAACTTTCCTGACGATTGCGGCGATCGGCTTTCTGAGTGCGACCGCAAGCTCGGCGCAGCCCGGCCGGACCGCGCCCAGCTTCGAGGGTTGGACGGTGGATTGCGGCAATACCGGAGCCTGCTTTGCGTCAACATTCACGCGCAGCCAGTCCGTCTGGGTGGATGTCAGGATCGTCCGGGACTGGCAGGCGGAAGCACAGCCGCTCGTCCGGCTGACAACGAACACGGAACTTCCCCAGGAAGGTACGCTTCAATTCGACGTCGACGGATCGACGATCGAAGAATTGCCCATCGAGCAACTGCGCGAAATGCAAGCGTCGATCACGCCTCCAACGGGTTTCCGGCCTCTGGGCGGCGATGGTTTCTGGTATCCGGCCGGCCCTGCCTCGGCGACGCTCCTGGACGCAATGCAGAAGGGAAAGGTCCTGACCGTGCGCATGCCGGCGGGCGTAGACGCGGACCCGATTTCCGTACCGGTGCCGCTTCAGGGCCTGAAATCGAGCCTGCTCTGGCTGGACAACAGGCAGGACCGCACGGGCACGGAAGCAGCCATCGTCTCGCCGGGAACCAATCCCGCCAAGGACGCACCGCACGCCTTGCCGATCTTGAGTGCCGACCAACTTCCGCCGGAGGTCGCCGCGATCTGGTCGGCCAACCGGCTGTGCTCTGCAATCGATCCGGCGATTTTCGCCAGCCTGAATGCCGTTCGTGTGCCGCTCGCAGAAAGTGCATCCCTCTACATCATCCCCTGTGGCGCGCCGACGCCCTATAACAGCCCCTATGTCGCCGTCCTGTCCGGCAAGGATGGCGCGGCCCGTCAGATCCATGTTGCACGCATGTCGGAAAAAGGACCGATCGCCTCTGACCTGATCTACAACGCAAGATGGATCCCGGCTGATCAGCAGCTCGTCAGCTATTTCAAGGGATCGGGCGTCGGAGAATGCGGTCTCTGGAACAGATGGTTCTGGAACGGCACGGGCCTCGTGCTGATGGAAGAGGCGACTCGAAAGACATGTGACGGTACGGAACCTGACTTGTCCAATTGGTCAAGCACCTGGCCTTTAAAAAACGCGATCGATTAGGCCGTCAACCAAGGAATTTCTTGCGATTTCATGCCTCACGCCCTTATGATGGAGCCGCAGCGGCTGGTGAGGGATGCGGCAAACTTGTTTCAGCCCGACCCCAGAATGTTGAATAGACGCACTAGGTGCGTCCGGTGGAGTGACTCGACTGTGAAGGCGGGTGAGATAGGCTGGCATGTGCCGGAGGGGCACGGAAATTAAGGTGATTCAGTAATGCACGATGGCGATTCGGACCGGCGTTCGCGTGGTCGACGCGGCGGCAAGCGCGAGTTTGGCGGTCCGCAGGACTTCGGCAGCGATTTTGGCGGCGGCGACTATGGCGGTGGCCGTGATGGCGGCTATGGCGGCGGTCGTGATGGCGGCTACGGTGGCGGACGCGACGGTGGCTACGGCGGTGGCGGACGCGACGGTGGTGGCTACGGCGGTGGCGGACGCGGCGGTTACGGCGGTGGTGGACGCGTCGGCGGCTACGGCGGCGGTGGCGGACGCGACGGCGGCTCCGGTGGCGGGCGGGGCGGCGGGCGGGGCGGTGGCGGACGCGACGGCGGCTACGGCGGCGGACGCGATGGCGGCGGCTACGGCGGTGGTGGCCGTGACGGCGGTTACGGAGGCGGCGGCGGCCGCGGCGGTTATGGCGGGCGCGACGGCGGCTATGGCGGCGGCGGCGGTGGCCGCGGTGGTTATGGCGGACGTGACGGCGGCGATGGCGACGGGTTCCGTCAGGGACGGCCACCCCGGCGCGACGGACCGCCCGTGGAACGCGGCCCGCGTCAGAGCGGCACCGTGAAATTCTTCAAGACGGACAAAGGGTTTGGCTTCATCACACCCGATGAAGGCGAAGCAGACGTGTTCGTGCACATTTCAGCGGTGGAACGGTCCGGCCTTGCAACGCTTGACAGCGGTCAGCGCATCTCGTTCGAAACCGAGCCGGATCGCCGTGGCAAAGGACCGAAGGCGGTCAACCTGCAGGTGATCGAAGAAGGCGGAGAGGCAGGAGAAGCCGAAGAGCCCGCACCTGAAGCCGGACCGCAGGAAGACGAATAAGCCCGCATTGGCGGCTTGACCGAATTGAGCGAGCGCAGCCAGCCTGCGCTCGATCTTTTTTCCACGCATGTCCTTTACCAGTGAGCATCGAACCGCACGTGTAGCGGATCGCCGCCCGTCAAGGTGCGCTTGCAATGACACAATTCCTCTCGCCGGCAAAGATCCGATCCTTTGAGCCCGGCGATCTCGGCGCTTTGCTGTCGCTCAACAGCGCGGCGGTTCCAGCCGTCAATGCGCTCGGCGCTGAAGACATGCTCGATCTCGTGAATCAGTCCCTGCTGTGTCTTGTCGCGATCGTGGATGAGACGCCGGTCGGCATGCTTCTGTGTTTCGGTGAAGGCGCTGAATATGCCAGTCCGAATTACCGCTGGCTCAGCGACAGGTTTGAGCAATTTGCCTATACCGACCGTATCTTCGTTGACGATGCGCAGCGCGGCAGGAAGATCGGAGACGCGCTTTATTCCGAACTGTTTGAACGCATGGCCGGTACGGGCCGCTGTTTCACCTGCGAGGTCAACGAGCGTCCGCCAAACCCAGGCTCGTTGCGATTTCACGCCCGGCTGGGTTTCAGGGAAATCGGCAAGGCGGACAATGGCGCAACGTCCGTGATCTACATGCGGCGCGATCCGGAACCCGCGCGATGATCCGTTTCAGGACCGGTGAACCGACATGAACTATAGACACGCCTACCACGCCGGAAACATCGGAGATGTGCTCAAACACGCGGTCCTTGCGCGCCTGATCGTCTATTTCCAACGAAAGGAAAAGCCGTTCCGGATACTGGATACACATGCAGGGATCGGCCAGTACGATCTGACCTCGGAGGAAACCCAGAAGACAGGCGAGTGGCAGCAGGGCATTGCCAGGGTACTGAGCGCTGACATGCCGGATGCGGTCAGCGCCCTGCTTCATCCCTGGCTGCACGCCGTTCGGGACATGAACCCCGGCAACGCACTGAAAACCTATCCGGGTTCGCCCGTCTTGGCGCGCCGGTTGATGCGCAAGTCCGACAGACTGACGCTGACCGAACTTCATCCTGAGGACTTCAAGACCCTGTCGGAACGCTTCGCCGGCGATTTCCAGGTCAAGACCATTCATCTCGATGGTTGGCTGGCCATGGGCAGCTTCCTGCCGCCCAAGGAAAAGAGAGGCTTTGTGCTGGTCGACCCGGCTTTCGAGGCCACCGACGAGTTCGAACGCATGACCATCGCCGTCCTCAAGGCGTGGCGAAAATGGGCCGGAGGGACCTATGCGCTCTGGTACCCGCTGAAAGACGCGCGTGCCGTCAAGTTCATGCATGATGCCTTTGCCTCGGCGGGTGTCCGGGATCTGCTGTCGCTTGAACTGAAGGCGGGCAAAAGCGGCCCCGACACCAGAATGCTCGGCTCCGGCATGACGCTTATCAATCCTCCCTTTACACTCGCGGACGAGATGCGGACGCTTCTGCCGTGGTTTGGCGACGTTTTGCACCAGGGACCCGGCTCAGGCTGGGAAGTTACCCAACTGATTGGCGAATAACTGCATATTCTGGCCCTTTTGATGCAGCAAGTCCTTGACCTCGCGGCTTGCCTCCCCCATCGTCTGTCACACTATTTGCCTCTCGGAGACCATGCCGTGCACATCGCCCGTTTCGCCCGATTGATCCTGTCCACACTTGCTGTCTGCGCTTTTCTCGCCTCTCCCTCCGTTGCTGAAGAGAACCGCGCCTACCTCTCCTTGAGCGGCAAGAACCGTTTGCCGGAATGCACTGCCAATTCGGTGCAGAGAGCGGTTCGCAGATCTGTCGCCCGCGCTTATGCAGACTATTACGATGGCAGAAAGATCGTCGGCATCGAGGAAATCACCGAAATCGCCTTCAAGGTGAACGAAGTCAGCCCGCTTGCCCGCCGGCACTGCACCGGCACCGCCAACATGTCCGATGGCTCCAACCAGCACCTGCATTACCTGATCGAGGAACACGCCGGATTCGTGGGCGTGAGCTGGAACGTTGAAGCCTGCCTGTCCGAACTCGACAAGTGGCGCGTCTACGGATCCCATTGCAGAACCACAAAGCCTCAGTAAGTCAGATCCGGTCATGGCCCTCTCGCGCCATGTGTGCTGCCTGGCGGCCTGTCTGCTAAGCGGTCTTCTGACCGCGGCAGCACACGCGGATGAGCCCGGCGACTTCGATTTCTACGTGCTGTCCCTCTCCTGGTCGCCAACCTACTGCAAACAGGAAGGTGCGGATGCAAACCCGCATCAATGCGACGTCCGCGACCCGTTTCGCTTCGTGGTGCACGGTCTTTGGCCGCAATACGAGCGCGGCTATCCCCAGACCTGCCGTGGCCCCAAGAGGATCGACAGACGGATTGCGGTCGACATGGAGGACATCATGCCCAGTCACGGGCTTGTCTTTCACCAGTGGCGCAAGCACGGAACCTGCTCGGGTCTGGAGCCTGAGGCGTATTTCGACCTGACGCGGCGTGCCTTTGAAAAGATCTCGATACCCGGTGCGTTCACAAAGCTGCAAAAACGCGGCAAGGCGTCTCCGCAAACAGTTGAAAAGGCCTTTCGCCTGGCGAACCCCGGCCTTGACGAACGCGCCATGGCGGTTACCTGTACCCGCGGGGAATTCGACGAGATACGGATCTGTCTGACCAAGGACCTTGAGTTCAG
>JBCBUA010000110.1:0-16762 GCA_039818365.1 Pseudomonadota bacterium | reverse complement strand
GATCCCCGGCATGAAAAAGGCCGGCTACCCGGCGGACTTCTCGGCGGCTGTTACGGCGGCGTCGTCCACCGTCGGTCCGATCATTCCCCCGAGCGTCCCGATGATCATCGTCGGCGCGCTCAGCGGTATTTCCGTCGGCCAGATGTTCATGGCCGGGGCGGTTCCGGGGCTGCTGATGGGTCTGGCGATGATGATCACCTGCTACGTGATTGCGCGGCGGAACAACTTTCCAAGGGAGCCCTGGCGGGGAACCGGCGAACTTGCCCGCGCCTTTGCCAGCGCCTTTTGGGCGATCGCCATGACGGGCATCATCATCTACGGGCTTTTGAGCGGCATCGCCACACCCACAGAGACCGCGGTGGTCGCAAGCGTTTACGCTTTTGTCGTCGGGGCGTTCGTCTACCGGGAACTTCCCTTGAAGAAGGTTCCGAAGATCATCGCGGACAGCGCCGTTTCGGCCGCCTCGATCCTGGCATTGGTCGGCCTCGCCAATGTCTTCGGCTGGATCCTTGTCTCAGAGCGGATACCGCAGGCAATCGCGGGCACCGTGCTTTCGATCACCGACAATCCCATTCTCGTCGTGCTGATCATCAATTTGCTTCTGCTCTTTGTCGGCATGTTCATGGAGACGATTGCCGCGCTGATCATCCTGTTCGTTCCGCTCCTGTCGCTCGCGCAGGCCGTCGGCATCGAACCGCTCCATTTTGCGACCTTTGCCGTTTTGAACCTGATGATCGGACTGACAACGCCGCCCGTCGGAGTGTGCCTCTTCGTCTGTGCCGGTATCGCAAGGCTGCCACTGTCGCCGGTGGTCAGGGCCATCCTGCCCTTTCTCCTGAGCAACATCATCGTTCTCCTGCTGGTGTCCTTCATCCCGGCCCTGGCCACCTGGCTGCCAAATCTCATTTTCGGATAGGATCCGCCATTACGTCCCGTGCCTGCGTCCTGCATGATATCCACGACCTGAGGCTCGAAACGCAATCAGAGCCGGTGACCGGGCCAGGCGACGTGAAGGTTGCCATTCTGGCCGGCGGCATCTGCGGTTCCGATCTTCACTATTTCGATCATGGCGGCTTTGGCCCGGTGCGCGTCAGAGAACCGATCGCGATGGGGCACGAAGCTGCGGGCCGCGTCGTTGAAACCGGTAATGATGTCGACACGGTGCAAACCGGCGACCTTGTTGCGATCAATCCGAGCCAGCCCTGCGGCGATTGTGTTTACTGCCGAGAGGGCAACGCCGTTCATTGCCTCGACATGCGGTTCATGGGCTCAGCCTACCGGTTGCCCCATGAACAGGGCCTTTTCCGCGAACGGATCGCGGTTCGTGCTGCGCAGGTTCACCGTTTCAACACCGATGTTGATGTCCGTGCGGCCGCCTGCACCGAACCTCTTGCCGTATGCCTTCATGCGCGCGCGCAAGCGCCTGATCTTGCGGGAAAACGTGTTCTTGTTACCGGGGCAGGACCGATCGGCGCCCTGTGCGTTGCCGTTGCCAGGGACGCCGGTGCGGCCGAAATCGTCGCGACCGATCTGCAGGCGATGCCGCTCGGCGTGGCTAAGCAGATGGGCGCGGACAAAACCATCAATCTGGCAGAAGACCGTGAGGGGCTCGACGCCTACGAGGCGGACAAGGGACGGTTCGATGTCGCCTTTGAATGTTCGGCGTCAGCGTCGGCGATCCGGGACGCGCTCACCTGCCTCCGGCCGCGCGGAACGCTGGTTGCCGTTGGCGTCGCCGGAGATATTGCGATGCCGCTCAATCTGATCGTCAGCAAGGAGATCGCGGTCAGGGGAACTCATCGCTTCCACACGGAGTTCGCTTCCGCTGTCGAGGCGATCAACAACGGCAGCATAGATGTGGCCCCGATCATCAGCCCCTCGTTCCCGGTCGAGAAGGCGGTCGATGCGTTCAAACAGGCCGGGAACCGGACACGCGCGATGAAGGTGCACATTCTCTTCAACGGATTTTCGGCTAATTGATCCGTTACCCCTTGCGCAGTTCACCCGGGGTTGACCCGAGTTCCGCCTTCATGCGGTTCGTCATGTGCGACTGGCTCGAAAAACCGGTTCGAAAAGCAACCTCCGCCAGCGGCAGGTTCGATTCCTGAATGAGGTCCCGCGCCCGTTCCACCCGTCGCCTTGCAAGGTATTTCGAAGGCGAGAGACCGATCTCCGTCTTGAACACCCGCGTGAAATGGAATGGGCTCATGTCGATCGTCCGCGCAAGGTCGGTCAAACGCAACGGATCGCTGATACGGTCCTCTATGAAATCGAGCACGGGCCGCATCGCGCAGCCAGGTTTGACCCGGCTAAGACTGGCCACATGCCCGGAGCGGGAGCGCACAGCGCGAAGGAGGCCAAGGCCCAGCAGATAGGCCCGGCTGTCCATCTCGATGGACGTCGGCGGGTCCTCCGGATTGCCGGCACGTTGTACGTAAGCTGCCGCATCACTTGCAGCGGCTGCGTCAAAGAGGGCGAAGAAGTCTTCCGGCTCGGCGACTTCCGCACCTTCCATTTCGTCCGCTATCTCACACAGCAGACCCTGGTTGAAATAGAAATGGGCATAGTCGACGACACCGTTCGACGCAAAGATCCCGGAACTGTCCGGTTTCTGCAGCGAAAGGGCACCCTGGCTCGCGATGGACAATCCGTCATTCAGATCGAGCCTGCGCGCGTTCGCACCGCCAATATGATAGGTCAGGATATAGTGCCCGACGCCTTCAAAGCGTATTCCCTGACCGAGACTCGCCTTGTGCCGGACCACGGGCATGTTCCAGCGTTCTTCAATCCCGTAGAGTTCCGGGATGGCATCTTCATCGCGAATCTGCCTGTAGATCAGGCAGTGTTCCGGTTCGTTCTCAAAGGCGTGACGACCCATTGTTCAGTCCATATTGACGCGCTGTCGGTGCGCCGATTTCCAATCCGCAAAATCCTGCAAAACATATGCACGAAAGATGAAATAATTCCAGTTGGAAGCCCCTATCTCCTGTCTCGACCGAACCAAAAACCCTGTTCGCCCCAGACGTTATGGAGATTGGAATGTCCGACAAACTCGAATTGCTGACGCCGCAAAACGCACAGCTGATCTTTATCGATCACCAGCCGCAAATGGCATTCGGCGTACAGTCTATCGACCGCCAGACCCTGAAGAACAACGCCGTGGCGCTGGCCAAGTCCGCCAAGGTATTCAATCTGCCCGTTACGATCACAACCGTCGAAACCGACGGTTTTTCCGGCCACACCTATCCCGAGCTTCTTGCCGTTTTCCCGGATGCGCCGTTGCTGGAGCGCACGTCAATGAACTCCTGGGACGACCAGAAAGTCCGAGATGCGCTAGCGAAAAACGGCCGCAAGAAAGTGATCGTGTCGGGCCTTTGGACCGAAGTCTGCAACCTCATGTTCTCGCTCGATGCGATCCGCGAAGGTGGGTATGAGATCTACATGGTGGAAGATGCCTCCGGCGGCACCTCCCAGAACGCGCATGACATGGCCATGCAGCGCATGATCCAGGCGGGCGTCGTGCCGGTGACCTGGCAGCAGGTCCTCCTTGAGCTTCAACGTGATTGGGCGCGCAAGGACACCTACGATCCGGTTCTCGATGTCGTCAAGGAGCACTCCGGCGCCTACGGCATGGGCGTCGATTACGCCTACACCATGGTTCACAAAGCGCCAGAGCGCGTCACCCATGGCGAGCGCCTCGACCCGATCCCGGCGACGGCCGCCGTCGCAGCCGAATAGCGCACGAACCTGAAACCGATTGCCAGCGCCCGACCGACGGGCGCCGGCAGGGGTTCCCATCGACCGCAAAGACATAGCGCCGCTGCAAAGCGGCAGGAGACACGTCATGCCTCTTCACCGCCGTCAGTTTCTCCAGGGCGCATCCGCGCTTCTGGCCTCCAGTTCCTTGTCCACGGCCTTCGCGCAGACCTCGGAAACATTCGCGGACCTGGTCGTTCTCGACGGACGTATCACCACCATGGATCCCGCACGCCCGGAAGCCACGGCACTTGCGGCACGCAACGGCCGGTTCGTCGCCATCGGCGACGAAGCCGACGTTGCGCCGCTGATCGGCCCGTTTACGCAGGTGATCCGCGCCAACAAGAAACGCATCATCCCCGGCCTGATCGACAGCCACACGCATTCCATCCGCGGTGGTGTCAACTACAACCTCGAAGTCCGCTGGGACGCAGCGGACAGCCTGGAGGAAGCGCTTCACCTGCTGCGCCTGCAGGCCGAGCGGACACCCGAAGGCCAGTTCATCCGCGTCGCAGGCGGCTTTTCGGAGTTCCAGTTCAAGGAGAAGCGTCTGCCCACCATCGAAGAGCTGGACAGCGTTGCACCGAACCATCCGGTCCTGATCCACTACCTTTACAAGATGACGCTGCTCAACAGCCGCGCGATTTCGTATTTCAACTACGATCAGGCCGATCACCCGACCTATCCGGGCGGCATCATTGAAAAGGACGACACCGGCGCATCGACAGGCCGTCTGCTGGCCGCACCTTCCGGCCTGCTGATGTACAAGACCCTCAGCCAGGCGCCCAAGCTGTCGATCCGCGACCAGATCAACTCCTCCATGCAATACATGGACGAGCTGAATTCGCTCGGGATCACCTCTGTATCGGATGCCGGCGGCGGGGGCATGGAGTTCCCGGATGCCGATCCCTACCAGGTCATCAACCACATGCACCGCGAAGGCCTTCTGACCACGCGTATCGGCTATCACACGTTCCCTCAGGTCAAGGGCCGCGAGTTCGATGACTATACGGACTGGACATCCCGCTTCACACCGGGAACCGGCGACGACATGCTGAAACTCGTCGGTGCGGGTGAAAACCTGACCTGGGCGTCCTACGATTACGAGATTTTCGGTGACCCGCGCCCGGAAATCGATCGCGATGCCGAAGAAATCCAGCACAAGATCATGACCCTTCTGGGTGAAAAAGGCTGGGCCTTCCGTCAGCACATCACCTATGACGAAACGGGTGACCGCCTGCTCAAGGTCTATGAAGATGTGGCCAAAGGTGCGGGTCTGGTCGACGGCTGGTTTATCGACCACGTCGAGACCTTTTCGCAAAGGAACCTGGAAAGGATCGCGGAACTCGGCGGCGGGATCGCGCTGCAGAACCGCCTCCAGTTCCAGGCTGAGGACTTCGTGCGCAACTACGGCGCGGAGAAGCTGAAGAAGACCCCGAACTTCCGGTTCATCATGGACCTGGGCGTTCCGATGGGCGGTGGCACCGATGCGACCCGCGTGACCTCGTATAACCCCTGGTATTCCATCCAGTGGATGGCGACCGGACTGTCACGCGGCGGCATGCGGATGTATGACGACGCAAATCTGCTCTCCCGCGAGGAAGCCCTGCGTGTGTGGACCGTCGGGTCTTCCTGGTTCACCGGGGATGGCGGCCGGAAGGGCGCGATCACCGAGGGCCAGCTGGCGGATTTCGCGATCCTCGACCGCGACTACTTCGCCGTGACCGACGCCGAGATCGCCCGCGTTACCTCTGCCCTGACCGCTGTCGACGGCAAGGTGGTCTTCGCCAAGGACGATCTGGCCCATCACGACCTTCGGCACGTCCCGCCGGTCAGCCCCGACTGGTCACCGGTTATCACTTTCGGTGACACCCGCTCCGCTGCCTGACGACAACGGGAGACCGGTTCTAGACCCCGGTCTCCCGACGACCTCAATCCCTTTTCCAGAGAGATCTCATGACCGAAGCAGACCTCATCCTGACCAATGGTAAAATCACGACCTTCGACGAAAAGGGCCGGGTCGCCGAGGCCGTTGCGATTGTGGGCGACAAGATCCTGGAGGTCGGCACCGACCGTGACATCCTGCGACTGAAGGACCGCGACACGTCCGTGATCGACCTTGAAGGCAAGCGCGTCGTTCCCGGTCTGATCGACAGCCACACCCACATTATCCGGCAGGGCAACAACTTCGCCATGGAGCTCAGGTGGGACCATGTCCCATCTCTTGCGGACGGACTTGCCATGCTCAAGGCCCAGGCACAACGGACTCCCGCCGGACAATGGATCCGCGTGGTTGGCGGCTGGTCCGCAGACCAGTTCGCCGAGCGCCGTTTGCCGACCATCGACGAGATCAACGCGGTCGCGCCCGACGTGCCCGTTTATGTGCTGCATCTTTACGACCGTGCCTGGCTGAACAAGGCCGCCCTTCGCGCGCTCGGGATCGACAGTCACTATTACGAACCGTTCGTATCGGGCCGGCTTGAACGCGACGACAATGGGAATCCGACCGGACTTGCACTCGCGCGCCCGAATGCACAACCGCTTTACGCGCTTCTCGACATGGCGCCCAAACTTGATTTCGAGCAACAGATCCTGTCGACAAAACACTATTTCCGGGCTTTGAACGCACTTGGCCTGACCTCGGCGCTCGATTGTGCCGGCGGTTTTCTGAACTACCCGGACGATTACGGCGTCATTACCGAGCTGAACCGCAGGGGCGAGCAGACCGTGCGCATCGGCTACCAGCTCTTTGCGCAGCGTCCGCTCTTTGAGCTCGATGATTTCAAACGGTGGCACGACATGGTGAAACCGGACCAGGGCAATGATTACCTCAAGTGTGTCGGAGCCGGTGAGATGCTGGTCGCATCCGCTTACGATTTCGAGGATTTCTCATACCCGCGCCCCGAATTGCCGAAGCGCATGGAGAGCGATCTCAGACCTGTGCTGGAATTCCTGCTGGAAAACCGGTGGCCGATCCGGTTTCACTGCACTTATGAAGAAAGCGCCCATCGCCTACTTACGGTTCTTGAGGAGGTCGGCCGCGACAAGGGTCTGGAGGACCTCAACTGGATCTTCGATCACGGCGAAACGATCTCGGAAAACACCATGGAATGGGTTGCCCGGCTGGGTGGCGGCATTTCCTATCAGAACCGCATCGCGTTTCAAGCAACGGCTTACCGCGACCGTTACGGTGAACAGGCTTTGAGGGACGTCATGCCGGTCCGCAAGATGATGGCCTCCGGCGTGCCGCTTGCCGCCGGAACCGACGCCACACGCGTTTCGTCCTACAATCCCTGGCTCGCCATTCACTGGGCGGTCTCGGGGAAAGGACGCGGCGGTGATCTCATCTGGGCGGCGGAGAATCGACTGAGCCGCGAAGACGCCCTGCGTCACTGGACTGCGGCCGGCGCCTGGTTCAGCCGCGAACAGGGCATCAAGGGGCAGATCGCGGCCGGTCAGCTTGCCGATCTGGCGGTGCTCGACCGGGATTACTTTGCCGTCGAAGAAAGCAAGATTGCCGATATCACCTCAGATCTGACACTGTCGGGTGGAAAGATTGTGCATGCCAAGGGCGCGCTGTCAGTCTATGCGCCCCCGCCGCTGGCAGAATTGCCGGACTGGTCGCCCGTCCCGTTCTTCGGTGCGCCCGGGGCTCCGGCAAACGCCAAGGACTTCGTTTGAACCTGGAGGAAGCAGACATGAACTACACACCTTATCTTGTTTCCCTGGGCATCGGGCTCGGTGTCGGCATACTCTATGCCCTCCTTGGAACCCGTTCACCCGCGCCGCCGGTGATCGCCCTGCTCGGGCTTTTAGGTATGCTGGTCGGGGAAACCGCAGTGTCATGGGCAAAGTCGAAATTCACGGTTCAGGAAGCTGCAGCGCATTGCCTCCACGGCAAGTCATTCGCGGCGGCCAGGTCCGGGACTGCGGGGAACGCAGCCGACATGTCGATCCCCAAGAGCAGCTGAGCAAGGCAAGACAGATGACCAAACCGGCACGCCACCACACAACCAGCCCCCTGCACATCCTGGCTTTCCTATGCGTCCTCCTTCCGGCTTCTGCATCGCCGGCCGAGGAGCTCGTATTCGAGGGGACCGTAGAGGTTCGAGAAACCGCCGTTTTGTCCGCAGGCACCGATGGTCAACTTACCGAAATCCTGTTTCAGGGTGGTGAGCTGGTGAGCGCGGGTCAGGCCTTGATGCGGCAGGACACGCGCGCACTCGATATCAATGTTCAAATGGCCGAAGCCCAGTTGAAGGCTGCAGACGCGCAGCTGGCGGCGGCGCGGCAACGGGCCACCCGGCTCACCACCCTGTCGGAGCGCAATGTCGCCTCGGACGCGAGCCTTGAGGACGCGACCGCGCTTCTGGCAGCCGCGGAAGCGCGCCGCTTGATTGCGGCAGCGCAGGTAAGACAGGCAGAGCTTGAGCTTGAAAAGGCGACGATACGCGCTCCGATCACAGGCATCATAAGCCGACCGTCCGCCGCTCTCGGCGCCTTTCTGGAGGCGGAAGCCGGTCCGCCGCTCGCCCGGATCGTGCAACTGGACCCGCTACTCGTCGCGTACCAGGTCCCGTACGAAACGCGTCTTGCGACGCTCCGGGCGGCCGGTGCGAAAACGCTGGAGGCACTGTTCCCGAGGTTGTCCCTGACCATCACGCTGAAAAGCGGCGAAACTGTCGCGCAAGGGCTGACGCCCGAGTTTGCAAGCGCAACCGTCGAAGAGGCGAGCGGAGCGCTGACCGTCTTTGCCGTGGTCCCGAACCCGGATCGCATATTGCGTCCCGGAATGTCCGTGACCGTGACTGCGGACCTTCAACAAGACTAAGCGCACCCGCCTGACACCGGCATCGCTTGAACTGACCTGCAAAAACCTGATGAGCCCGGAGTGTTTCCATGTCCACCAAGGTTGACTCAACACCGGCGGCGACCAAGGACGGCGGTGCGTGGGCACCCTTTCGGTCCCTGCCTTTTGCCATGTTGTGGACAGCAACGGTTGTCTCCAATGTCGGCACCTGGATGCACGATGTCGGTGCCGGCTGGCTCATGACAACATTGTCGCCCAGCCCGGTCATGGTCTCGCTCGTCCAGGCCGCAACGACCCTGCCCGTCTTCCTGTTCGCCCTGGTGGCCGGCGCCGTTGCCGACATCGTCGACCGGCGGCGGCTGCTGCTGATCGTAAATCTGCTGATGGGCGTTGTCGCGGGTCTTTTCGCCGTTGTCGTTGCCAGCGGACAGGCGACCGTCGAACTCCTGTTGCTCTTCACTTTCCTCCTGGGCACCGGTGCGGCCTTTGTCGCACCTGCCTGGCAGGCAATCGTGCCAAGCCTTGTCCCGAAAAAGGATCTCTCATCTGCCGTTGCGCTCAATTCGATGGGAATCAATATCAGCCGCGCGATCGGCCCCGCACTCGCCGGTGTGCTGATTACGGCTGTCGGTCTCGCCTCACCTTTCGCGCTCAACGCACTCAGCTTTGTCGGTATTCTAGCCGCTCTGGTCTTCTGGAAACCGGAGCGCAAAAGCGAAAAGCAATTGCCGCCCGAACCGGTTTTCAGCGCCATTCAGACGGGTGTCCGCTATGCGCTGCACAGTCCCGCGCTCAAGTCGACGCTCCTGCGCGCCATCGCCTTCTTCCTGTTTGCCAGCGCCTATTGGGCCATGCTGCCGTTGATCGCGAAAGACCTCCTCTCAGGCGGTCCGGGCCTTTATGGCATGCTGCTCGGCTGTGTTGGCGGCGGTGCCGTGCTGGGGGCTCTGTTGCTGCCGAAGATCCGCAAGCAGCTCGGGGCCGACAACACGGTCGCGTTGGGCACAATCGGAACAGCGCTGGTGCTCGCCGTCTTTGCCCTGGTTCCGTCTGCCATTGCCGCCTATGCGATTTCCCTGCTTGCCGGGTTATCCTGGATTGCCGTGCTTTCCAGCCTGAATGTCTCGGCCCAGGCGTCCTTGCCCGAATGGGTCCGTGCGCGCGGGCTTTCCATCTACCTCACGGTGTTCTTCGGCTCCATGAGCCTTGGAAGCGTAATCTGGGGACAGGTGGCGTCATTCGCCGGGATCCCGACGGCGCTTCTTGCTGCGGCCATCTTCCTGCTCGTGATGCTTGCCCTCGTGCGACGGGTGCCGCTGACATCGGTCGGCTCGCTTGACCTGACACCATCCGCGCATTGGCCGGCCCCGATTGTGTCGGACGAACTCACAGCGGACAGAGGACCGGTAATGATCCTGATCGACTATCAGGTTAAGGCGCAAGACACGGATGCGTTCCTGACAGCCTTGCGAAGGTTTTCCGCGCAACGCCGGCGCGACGGGGCGGTTGACTGGAATGTTTTCCAGGACGCGGAAAACGCGGAGCACTGGACGGAGAGCTTCGTCGTTTCAAGCTGGCTCGATCACATGCGACAGCATGACCGCGTGACCCGGGCTGACGCGGATCTGCAGGAAGAATTGCGCAAGTTCCATCAAGGTCCGGATGCCCCGAGAGTTCGGCACCTGCTGGCACCTTTGTCGTGACCCGCCGGTTTCCGGAGATGACTTGTGCCACGCCTTGCCTATACTTTCCCCGGATCTGAACGCGTGACGAAATCGACGGACTTGGGGGGAACAACGAATGGCGAGGGCGATCACAACGCAGCAGGATTTCCTGGAACATGTGGCCGGCAGGCGGCTGATCCTGGAGGATAGCTGGGTCATCATCACGCCCCAGGGTGGGGTCGAAGGTGTCGGTCCCGACCGGAAGGCGATCACCGGGACGTGGTCCTGGAGCGACACATATTATTGCCGATCGATTTTTTTCGGCGGCAAGGATCTTCCCGAGGATTTCCAGACGGTGACGCTCGCCGGGGACAAGGTGTCCTTCGTGCACGACCGGGGACATGGCGAGACCATTACCTGGACGATCACCTGACACAAACGCAGTTCGCTGCGGTTGTGCGCGCGCCGGCACGCTGTTTCAGCGAGAGGCAGCAGGTTGCTTCGGGTTGCGGACCCATCTCCTTGGCTCATTGGCGGTCTTCGGAAACCGGTCCTTGATTTATCGCTTTCCAGCGCCCTGAAAACGGCTACCATCCACCTTCAACAAACAGCAAAGGTGATGGCGAATGAGCGACGGGATTGACAGTCTTGATCAGGCAGATCCGCTTTGCCGGATGAGCGCAGCCGAACTCGCGGACGCCTATCGCGCCGGCACTGTCTCGCCCGTCGATGTGGCCAGGGCATGCCTTGCGCGCGCAGAAGAGATCGATCCTGTCTTCAATGCTTTCACCTTTCTCGATCACGACGGCGCACTTGAGGCTGCAAGGGCATCCGAAGCCCGATGGGCCGAGGGAGCGCCCCTGTCGGCCGTTGACGGCGTTCCGGCCACCATCAAGGACATCGTCTGGGTGAAAGGCTGGCCCGCCCGTTTCGGCAGTCTCGTGACAAGCGATGCACCGCTGACAGAAGACGCGCCAAGTGTGCAACTGATGCGGGAAGCCGGAATTGTCTTTCTCGGACAGACAACGACGCCGGAATTCGGCTGGAAGGCGGTGACGGACAGCAATGCGTTCGGGATCACCCGCAACCCGCACAATCCGGACATGACCGCTGGCGGATCTTCGGGTGGGGCCGCGATAGCAGCGGCGCTCGGCGCGGGCGTCTTTCACCTTGGCAGCGACGGCGGCGGATCGATCCGGATCCCCTCTTCCTTCTGCGGGATCACGGGTATCAAGCCAACCTTCACCCGCGTACCCGCCTACCCGGCAAGCCCTTTTGGAACAGTCGCCCATATCGGACCAATGTGCCGCAGTGCACGCGATACGGCCGCCATGGTGAACGCCATGAGCGGACGGGACCGGCGCGACTGGAACCAGGGCGAAGGCATTCTTGCCCCGCTCGAAGACCCGGGCATCACGATCAAGGGCAGCCGTATCGGCTACTGGACGGTTCCGCCCGCTGGCAGGGTCGACACTGAAGTCGCGGCGCTTATCGACAGTCAGATGAACCAGCTGGAAGCGGCAGGTGCTGTGATTGAGCCGTTCGAGCTTCCTGCCAAGGATCTGCTCGAGACATTCCACATACACTGGTTTTCAGGTGCAGCAGCGCGGCTTGCCCCTTTCCGACCGGCCGAGCGGGAGAAGATCGACCCGGGTCTTCGGGAAATCGCGGAAGCAGGCGCGGCCTATGACGCAAAGACACTCGTCGCCGCCCAGGTCAAGCGCGCGGAGTTCGGTGCCAGGATGGACATGGCGCTTGCCGAGCATGATTTCATTCTCTCGCCTGCGGTGACTGTTCCCGCGTTCGGCGCGGGACTGGAAGTCCCTGAGGGGTCCGGGCTAAACCGCTGGACGGAATGGGCGAGCTTCAGCTTCCCGATCAACCTGACGCAACAGCCGGCAGGTGTTGTACCCGGCGGCAAGACACGCACCGGCCTGCCCGTCGGGCTCCAGGTCATCGGCGCGCGCGGCCAGGACGCGAAGGTGCTGTCGTTTATGGACGCGATCAAAGGGCTGGCGGGCGGAGGCTAGGGTACTGACCCATAAATGAAGCCGATTTGGCGGCAGACAGGGCAAAATCTCGGGAGGAAGCGTGTGCAGAGCGGGCTTTTTGCCCGGTCAAGCACGGTGACGCTGCGAGGTACAGCCATTTTGCATGCCATTTCAGTCACATTTATGGGTCCATCACCTTGGGTCACGAACATTGCGTGCGCGTGTGAGTGGATTGCAACACGGATCCGTAGACGGCGAGCAGCGCGCCGGCCATGTAGACGACCAGTCCCGTCAGCGTCGCTGCGGAATAGTCAACGCGTCTTTCCACGACCTGCATTGAAAACACCATAACCGGACCCAGGGCAGTCATGGCGGCGATGATTGACGGATTGAGCAAAGGAATCGCCTTTTGGACCAGATAGAGCGGAAGCGCAATCACGCCCAAACCGACCAAAATCAGCGTCGCAAGTTCCATGGGCTCAATTCCGATGCCCTTGTCATCGAGACCCAGCGCGTATGCGCCCAGCGCGATGGCAGTGTAGAGAATGAAGCGCAGTCCGAATTGCGCCAGCGGACCGACGCCCTTTCTGTTCAGTCGCGCCGAGAGCAGTATCACAAAGGCGGTACAAAGACCGGATGCCACTGACAGGGCCACACCGGCGAAACCCGTGAGCCAGCCGCCGCGTACAAATCCCGAATGGCCGGAAACCGTCACCGCGCCCAGGAACAGCAGGGCCAGGAGGATGAGCAGGTTTCCGACAATATCGGCCCTTCGGCGCAATGTCCGTGCTTCAGGAAGACCGCACCAAGCGGCGATGACGGTGCCGAGCGGAACCATTCCGGAGAAGATCGTGAAGACAATGGCCGGTTCGATCAGCTGAATTGCGAGGAAATAGGTGCACCAGGTCGTTGCCGCAAAGACATTCAGAGCCGATACGATTTTCCAGGACCGAACGGACGCGGCGAGTTCTGCCGCACGAAACAACGCGGTGATCAAGGTGCAGGCGAAAACGGAGATGCCGAAAACGCCGGCACCAACCAAAAACGAGTCCGTATTCTGAAACACCGAGCCCAGATAGACGGCCTGAAACGCCTCCAGCGTTACGAAAACAAGACAGAACAACAATCCAAGTTTTGAAACGGATGCCATGCGCAACTCCAGTCGGTTGCAGGCGCTGCGCGAAGACGTTTGTTCGGATCGTGCGAGCGCCTGTATTCGTGACCTTTTGCACAACTCAAAATCATGGTTTAGTCTCGCAAAAAAGCGAAAAATCTCTCATTTTTCATGAGCTCAAGTTATGGAATATAGGCAACGCTCTCTGCCACCGCTCTCGCGCCTCAGACCCTTCGAAGCCGCCGCACGGCTGGAAAGTTTTTCCCGCGCGGCTGCGGAACTCGGCATGACCCAAACCGCTGTCAGCAAACAGATCGCACTTCTGGAGCAGGAACTCGACGTAACGCTTTTCGATCGGCGAAATCGCGCTGTCTTTCTCACGAATGAAGGGCGGCGACTTGGCCAGGTCGTCGGAACTGCCCTGTCGGACATTGCCGAGGAAATGGCCCATCTGCAGGGATTTGGACGGCCGGAAGAACTGGTGCTGCATTGCCAGCTTTGTGAAGCGTTTTACTGGCTGATGCCACGGCTTTCCGGCTTTCAGCAACTTCACCCGGGCGTCGAACTGCGCATTGTCAGCTCGCTAAATCCCATCACGGAAGCGAAGGAGCACTTCGATGCGGCCATGCAAACGTCGGGGCGTCCTTCCGGCGCAGCAAAACTGGCCTTTACCGCATCGGATGACATCTTCCCGGTTTGTGCACCTTCCTTGTTACAAGCACCTGATCTCAAACTGAAACCGGCTGAACTCGGGTCCTACCCGCTGCTGGCCCACCGGGTGGTGCCCCAAGACTGGATGGACTGGTCAAACTGGTTCGACGCCGTCGGATCGCTTGCGCCAAAGCGGCCTCGTCTGCTCCACTTTGACAGCTATCCGCTTGCGCTTCAGGCCGCCGTTGCAGGCCAGGGCATTGCGCTCGGGTGGAGACGCACAACGCAGATCATGATCGAGGAAAACAAGCTTGTCAGGCCCTGCCGGGAGTTCGTTTCGCGTCCGACGGAAATATCGGTCTATCGTGGAACCGCACGTGCATTGCATCCAGATACGGATAAACTGTTGGCATGGCTTTCGACCGAGCTTGCCTGAACAACACCCAAAGTTTCGGCCCGGACCAGAAACGTCCGCGGTTGCTGCGGCGTGTACTTGACCAGGGCCTTGTGGCAGCGCTTGCTGCAAAGGTGCAGGACGCGGCAAGGGACCGCGGCTGGCTCGACCGGGAAGGGCGGGCCGCGCCGCACATGCATGCGAAAAGGCTTGAGACCGGCGATCCCGGTTATGTGTCGTTTCTTGCCGAGGTGCTGGCATGTTCGGAGGTCGCTGCCCTGCGGTCCGATGCAACCTTGAAGGATGCGCTCCGGCGTGTCAGCGGACAGACGCTGACACCGCTCGCGGCCGACATCTGCCGGATTACCTTTCCCGGAGAGACACGCGGCACGCCGGCACATCAGGATGCCTGGTACTGCCGTGCGCCGGGTCTGTGGATTGCCTGGCTGCCCCTCGTTACCTGCACCAGGCGTCTTGGCCCCCTTCAAGTCGCAGGGCGGGAAACGGAACTCCTGGCTCACGATGAAACAGGGCTGACAGAGGATGTGCCGTTCTCGTGGCAAACGGTGCCCTGCGCTCCGGGAGATGTGCTCCTGTTTTCGGGCCTGACCCCTCACAGAAGCCTGCCAAATCGCAGCGCCGGCCGACCTAGGCTGTCGATCGACCTCCGCTTTGGCCTGGATCCGGGATGAGAACCGGATGAGCCTGCCCTTGTGGAACCATCGCGTGACTGCTGAACGATACCGCATTTTCACCGAACGGCACGACCGGTACACGGTCGCGGCAAGGGCGCTGGTTGAGGCAGCCTCTATCGCGTCCGGGCACCGGGTTCTGGACATCGCCGCCGGGATCGGCTGCACCGCGCTGGTCTGCCTGGAACAGTTGGGAGGCGAGGACGTGGTTACGGCCGTGGAGGCGTCCGACGCCATGCGGCAGGAGGGCGAACACCGGACGCGGGGCCGGCCGATTGCCTGGCTCGCCGCGCCGCCAAGGGGACAACGATACGACCGGGTCATCTGCGGTGCGGCAATCTGGGCACTTGGGCCGGTCAGCGAGGTGATCGGCCGCCTGTCGGAACATGTGGAACCGGAGGGTACCCTCGCAGTCTCGTTGCCCGCCGCCTATCTGGGAGAAGCCGATGCGCCGGGCGGAGGCAGCGACCCGCTGCTCACCGCGCTGCCCGAAGCGCTTGCCGGCCTTGACCTTGGAACCCCGCCGGCGCGCCCATTGCCACCCTTGAGCGAAGAGAGCCTGGCTCGGGCCTTCCGAGACCACGGGTTTTCCATGTCGCGGACCGACTTCACTCACCGGCTGACCCAGCAAGCCTACCTCGACTGGATGGCACTGCCGCCGGTGAACGACACTTTGCTCGGCAAAGTCCCACCGGAAGCGCGGCCGGAGATCCTTGCTCAGTGCGCCGAGGGTCTCGACATGTCCTCCTGGCGCTGGGAGACTTGGGCGCTGTGCGTCGGTACCCGGGTCAGATAATGATCGGGTTCAATGACGGCGCCCCCATCAGATGTCCTGGTGCAGGAATGTTCGTGCCCCCGACCACTGGACCGACCGGGACATAAGGCGGTGCGAACGAGGGCACCGGGCCATACCCGAGAACGTTCATGACCTGCGCCGAGCCGAGCCACGTGGATGCACCCAGCGCCAGCCCCGCGGCAACGCGGTTGATGAATGCCGTCTCTGAACTCAAGTTGGCCGGCAGCGCCTGGCGGATGGCATCGGCGATCTCCGAGGCCACGACGAGCCGGGAGGCCTTTGTCGAAACGCAGCTAATGAGAGGCATTGGAACATTCGGTGTCGGGGGCGCATTGGGTCCTGGCCAAGCGGCGAAGGCCGGATACCAGGGCAATCCGGGCACGGTGACCCCGTTCTGCCACAGAAAGAAGTTGTCCGAGAACCCTTCTGCGATCCCGTTGGCCATGTCCCGTGCGAGACCGGACAGGCTCTGAATCTTCGGATGGATACGGATATGAGACTCCAGTTCCGGACCATCGAGGCAGCCCGGTGTTCCGACGGCGCTCACCGCCATGATGTTCAAATCGGAGAAATGCGCGCTGAGCTTCCACATATCGACCGCCTGCTTCACCGCAGGCTTGATCGCGTCAATGACATCGGCCTGGTCGGCGGAGGTAAAGGACGCGGTCGGTGTGGTGCCACCACCACCCGAGGATCCGTAGGCGATGGAGGACATCTGCTCGACCATCATGAGAGCCTGCGCCTGGACCGCGTTGGCTCCGGCGTTTCCGGCTTTTGCGACGTTCCCGGCAGCGTTGCCGACCTTCGCGACTTGGCCGGCAGCGCTGCTGACGCCCTGGTTCAACATTTTCGCAACATTGGCTGCGCCCTGTCCGGCCTTGTTCGCCGCCTTGG
>JBCBUA010000109.1:0-16796 GCA_039818365.1 Pseudomonadota bacterium | reverse complement strand
GTCCGCCCGGTTTCTCGTTGCGCATCATCGCGGCCCAGATGGCGTGGGGATCAAGGTTGGTGCCGGCCTCATTGACCAGCGTTGCCGGGTCCGCCTCCAGGATACGGTCGCGGAAGCGCTCGCGAATGAGGCCGCCCTGACCGTAGCGGCCGTTTGAGTTGAACCCGTATCCGACAACGCGCCGGCCATTTCGCTCGACATCCGTCACCACTGCAACGAGGCTTGCGGTCATCTTGGTGAAGTCGATATAGGCATTCCGGATGGGCGAAGAGATCGGCTTGGTCACTTCCCGGATGTCGACAATACGCACTTGAATTCTCCCCGCTTTCGACTTTGCGCCAAGCGCAGGTCTGTCCTGTCCCGGTCACTCAAGGACTGCGACTGTATATAGGTCAGGAGAAAGCGCGAAAGATAGCGGGAGGAGCGGAAAAATCCGGACTTCCTGACCGCTCCGGATACCCCCTGGGCAAGCCGTCTGTCAGTCCGGAAAATGAAGGCCACGGGTTAGGTCAACCCCACATAAATCAGTCCCAATGGCGCAGGAAACGGCTATGAGATGCCAGGAAAGGCGCGAAAAGCGGGCTTCCCGCCCGGTTGCGCGCATTGACGCGGCAGATCGAAGCCGTTTCTGCGTCCCTCCGGGATAAGGTGGATTTGCCCGGATACTTTGTTGCGAAACTTTGAAAACCGGACGGTTTCCTGCAGCTTCGCGCCGCGTCTCCGAACAAATCCATCCATACCATTGCGGCCTGATTCATGAGGGTATGACCTCGACTTCATCAGCGGGTCCACCGGTCGGATCGGTTCTCATCCGTCAACTTTCTTGTGGCGCCAAACCGGGAATGTACAACCTGATCCTTCCGGATTGAGACCGACTGTTCAGGAAGCAACCGGCCGGAAAGACGATCGTTGGTGGCCAGGAGCTGTCTTGGAGCACAGGTCTGAATTCATGCGCGGTTTCAAGATATCATCGTTGAAAGTCAAACGGATGCAGGTGGCAGCCGGAACAGGCGTCGCGGCAAGGCAGCGCGCTTTGGATTGATCTTGTGATTAATCGTTTAACTTTAGCGTTGACTTGAGGTCTGATTGGTTGCTTAATCGTTAAAGCAAGGGGGCTTGATGGTCAGTATCAAGGAAATTGCCAGCGATATCGGCGTGTCGACTGCGACCATATCGAACGCGCTCACCGGGAAAGGGCGTGTTTCGCAGGAATTGGTTGCACGAATACGCGAGCGGGCGGAGGAACTCGGCTATCGCCCGAGCGTGGCCGCCCGGGCACTCAAAACCGGGCAGACCGGCATTCTCGGCCTGGTCATGCCGGATCTGACCAACCCGCTCTATCCAAGCATCGCCCAGAAGCTCTCGATCGAAGCCGACAAACGCAAGCTGGGCATCTTGATTGCGGATTCGCGCGGCAGTGCCCATGAGCAGAGCGAGGCAATTCGCAGGCTCCTGGACCGGGGCGTTGACGGGCTCGTTGTTGTTCCCCAGAAAGGAACGACACCGGAACCGGTGTCCGTGCCGATGGCGATCGTGAACACGGCTTCGGACCCTGCGAATTCGGTTTCTGCAGATCACTCAGGCGGCGGTGCACTTGTTGCAAGACACATTTCCGAAATAGGGCATCGTAAAGTTGTGATCCTTGGCGGCGACGAAGTCTCGGATGTGCAACGCGATCGCATCGCCGGCATGACCTCTGTCCTTGCAGGGGACATCGAGGTTGATGTGTTTTGGGGTGAAGCTGGTTTCGGGGACGCGGTGCGCACGGTTCAGTCCGGCGCAACGGCGATCTTGACCACGTCCGACCTGATCGCATTGCAGATGCGCACCGAACTGATGCGCGCCCAGATCCAGGTGCCGGATCAGGTCAGTCTGACCGGCTTCGACAACCTCACCTTTTCCTCAATCATGCATCCGGCGCTCACGACGGTTGCCCAGAACGTTGATGAACTCGCCAGCCGCGCGATTGACATCATCTCGGCCAAAATCAGCGGCGAAACACCGGTTCAAGAAGGACAAACCGTACCAATGCGTTTGGTGGTGCGCCAATCAACATCCATCCCGAGCCAGCTTCTAACAAGGAGACGACGTCAATGACCAAGACCATTTCCATTCTTGCGCTGGGTGCAGTTCTTACTGCAACCGGGGCGGCAGCACAGGACAAGCTCACCATCTCGGTTTATTCCTTCGCCCAGGACGCCTACAAGCAAGCCCTCTACGACCCCTTTGAAGAGATATGCGGCTGCGAGCTGGTCATCGAAACCGGCAATTCCGTGGAACGGATGGCAAAAATCGAGGCGAATGCCGCCAACCCGGTGATCGACATGGCCGTGATTTCCTCCCACGACGCTCTCAGTCTTGCCCAGAAAGGCGTGCTTCAGCCGCTCGACACCTCCAGGCTCAAGAGCTTCGACAAGCTCTATCCGGCGGCGCAGGATCCGATCGGCGACAGCATGGCGGTCGGATACACATTCTACGCGAGTTCCATCGTCTATCGCGAAGATCTCGTCAGCATCGAAAGCTGGAACGATCTGCTCGGCGAAAAACTGGCCGGCAACGTGTCGCTGCCCAATATCACCGGTACGCAGGGCCCGCTTACGCTCATGATGCTCAACAAGGCCGAAGGCGGCACGCCGGACGACTTTTCGAACACGATTGCCGAAATCGGCAAACATGCCGACGACATCGTGACGTTCTATTCCAGGTCATCCGAACTCGCCCAGCTGATGAACCAGGAAGAAGTGATTGCCGCACCGGTCGGCCGGTTTGCCTGGAGCCGCTTCAAGAGCTCGCCGCTTCCCTTTGCGTGGGCTGACCCCAAGGAAGGGCAGGCAGGCGGCATGAATGTCATGATCATGACCGCCAACAACGGCAACGAGGACCTGGCCTACAAGCTCATGGACTACTGGCTTTCGACCGAAGTTCAGACGCGTATCGCGGAAGCGCTGATCGACAGCCCGGCGAATATGGAGGTTAAGGTCAGCGACGAGGTCGCCGAAAACCTGACCTATGGTGCCGAGCTCATCAATTCGCTCAACATCCTCGATCCGGCCGTGATCATCGCGAACCGCGATGCCTGGGTCGAGCAGTGGAACAATGAAGTGATCCGCTAAGAAAGACCTGCGAGAGCGGCCCCGCCGGCCGCTCCCATTTCGCCGAGCCTTCGGAGATTCCCTCATGTTTCTCAGCCGTGCGGAAGGTTTTGCACTTGCATTGCCCGCAGCGCTTTTCACCTTCCTGGTGTTTCTTGTGCCCGTGGGCATTCTCTTGTCCGCCGCCTTCCAATCCGAAACCGGAGCCTGGAGCCTGCAGGCCTATCTTGATTTCTTTTCTCAGCCCCTGAACCAGAGTGTCTTCTTCAGAACGCTCAAACTGGGCGTTCTTGTTGCAGGCACTTCCGCGGTGATCGGCTATGCAGCGGCCTTCTGTATCGTCAACCTTCCGGCCACATCCCGCGGGCGCATCTTCGGTCTGGTCGTGTTGCCTTTGATGATCTCTCCGGTGGCCAGAACCTACGCCTGGATCGTCATTCTCGGGCGGACCGGTATTGTAAATGACGTGATTGTGGGGCTGGGCCTTTCCGAACTGCCCATCCGGTTGCTTTTTACAGAGACGGCGGTCTTCATCGGACTTTTGCAGTTGTTTCTGCCGCTGATGATCATCTCCCTTGTTTCGGCAATGGAAAACATTCCCCGGGACGTTGTTCCTGCCGCGCGCGTTCTCGGCGCCAGCTGGTTCCAGGTCTTTTTCCGGGTCATTCTGCCGCTCACGAAAGAGGGGCTGGTGATTGGCGGAACCCTGGTGTTCACCGGAGCGCTCACTGCCTACATAACCCCCGCCATCCTGGGTGGATCCAAGGTGCTTATGCTGGAGACGTTGCTCTACCAGAAAGTCAACGTCTCGAACGACTTCGCATCGGCAAGTGTCATCGCCATGATCCTTATCGTCATGTGCTTCTCGGCAAATCTGGTGCTGAAACGCATCGCCACGACCCGGAGGTAGCCCATGTCCCGCATCACTGTCTGGTTGATCCTGGGCGCGACACTCACCTTCCTGATCGGTCCATTCCTGATTGTTATCCTCGCGGGTGCCTCCGCCGGCGAATCCTTGTCGTTTCCTCCTCAGGGACTGTCGCTCAAATGGTATGCAAAAGTCTTCACTGTGGAGAGTTTCCGCGCCAGTTTTGCGCTGTCGATGTTTCTTGCAGTGTTCGGGACACTGGCGGCGCTCCTGATCGGTGTTCCGGCTGCCTATGCGCTCAACCGCTATAAACTGCCGGGCGCCGAGACGATCAGAACGATCGTTGCCGCACCGATCATCGTTCCCGGCATTATCGTGGGGCTCGCATTGCTGAGATACTTTGTCGTGCCGCTGGATGTCACAATCACCTTGGCGCTGTTTGTGACCCACACCGCACTCGTCCTGCCCTATGCCGTGCGCGTTGTCTCCTCGAGCCTGAACAACTTGCGCGCGGACATGGAAGAAGCGGCGGTCATCCTCGGTTGCACGCGGTTCCAGGCTTTCAGCAAGGTTGTGTTTCCGAATATCCGTGGCGGTATCCTTGCGGCCTTCATTCTGGGCTTCGTTACAAGTTTCAACGAAGTTCCGGCTTCGCTGTTCCTGTCCGGACCGGGTGTGCGCACGTTGCCGATTGACATGCTTTCCTACATGGAAATCACGTTTGACCCTTCGGTTGCTGCCCTGTCAGCGCTCATGGCTTTCATGTCGATCGCCATCGTCTTCGCCGCCGAGCGGCTTTTGGGGTTTTCTCGCTATGTCTGACGCGTTCGTTTCAATCTCCGGCCTGACGCTTTCCTATGGGCAGACGATCGCTGTCCCGAACCTTGATCTTGACATCCGAAAGGGTGAGTTGATCGCGCTGCTGGGGCCTTCTGGTTGCGGCAAGACGACAACGATGCGCGCGATTGCCGGGCTGCTGACACCAACTGGCGGAAAAATCGTGATCGACGGCGCGGATGTCACCCGGACGCCGGCGAACAAGCGCGGAATTGGTCTGGTCTTCCAGTCCTACGCTCTGTTTCCCCACCTGAGCGCTTTTGAAAATGTGGCGTTTGGCCTCCGGCTCCGGAAGTTGCCTGAAGCGCAGGTCCAGTCAAGGACGGAAGCGGGAATGGCAACCGTCGGTCTTACCGGTTTCGAAGCGCGGAAACCCGCAGAGCTGTCCGGCGGGCAACAGCAAAGGCTGGCTCTGGCAAGGTCCTTGGTGATGGAACCAAAAGTCCTCTTGCTGGACGAGCCGCTGTCCAACCTCGACGCGCGGCTCAGACTTGAAATGCGCAACGAATTGCAGAGAGTGCAAAAGGATACCGGCATAACCATGGTGTTTGTCACCCATGACCAGTCCGAAGCTCTGGCACTGGCCGATCGTGTGGTGCTGATGAAGGACGGCAGGATCGAACAGCTGGGAACGCCTGCGGAGCTTTATGCGAAGCCCGATACGGCATTCGCGGCGCATTTCATGGGGTTCGAGAACATTTTCCGGCTGGAGGGAGCGGATCTGGTCTCTGAGCAGGGGCGCCTGCCTTTTGCTTCTGAGACGGGAGCTTCACTGCTCGCGTGGCGGCCGGGCGGGGTCACTGTGGGCGAAGGCCCCCACCGCGGCAGTGTTATCGCCAGCAGCTTTGCCGGAGACCACCGGGAATATGTGATCGACACGCCATTGGGTCCGATCAAGGCCGATGCCCCGATCGAACTGCCGGAAGTGCCGCTCGGTCAGCAAATCGCATTTGACCTTCCCTCCTCGACAGCAAGGCAGCTGGCCGCGTGACTGCGATCTGGGTCGATACGGATTTCGGGTTTGACGACCTGTGGGCGCTCCTGCTGCTTCGGCATTTCGGGCGCAAGGTTGAGGGGGTGTCTCTTGTCGCGGGCAATGCAACCCTTCCTCAGGTGGTCGCGAACGCCATGGGAGCCATCGAAGCCTATGGATTTGACTGGCCTGTCTGGCAAGGCGCGGCGAAGCCGCTGCGGCGGCGGCAGGAGACGGCTGAACGCATCCTCGGCTCGCGCGGGATGGTGAGCAGAGGCCGGCACCTGCCCGAGCCGGGGGGTATCGCGCCGCCGGAAGGCGCATTGACCGCCTTGCGAGACTGGCTCGAGACCTGCGAAGACACCCGGCGCGTGATCTTGGCGCTCGGGCCCCTGACCAATATCGCCTTGCTTTTGAAGAAATTTCCCGAACTTGCCGAGCGGATAGGACGCCTGGTCTGGATGGGGTCGAGCACCGGTTCCGGAAATCACACACCCTTTGCCGAGTTCAACGCCTACGCCGATGCAGACGCTCTGGCCTGTGTCCTTGAAGCGGCCCTGAAAGTCGACATTGTCGATCTTTGCTTTTGCAGACAGGTGACCTTCGGACAAGAAGACATTCCGGATGCGGATGACCTGACACGGGACCTTCTCGGCGGTTACCTCGATATCGCACGTGCGCGCGGGCGTGCCCGCATGGCGATCTACGATCCGCTTGCAGCCCTTGCGATCGTTGCGCCGGATGCCATCACCTTTTCGCCCTGTTCCATCGACGTTTCGATAGGCGCGGACGAGAGATACGGTGCGACCAAGTTTGTCAGTGCCGTCAACGCACCAACAAGAGTTGCTGCCGCTGCGAATGCGGATCTGTCACACCTGTGCCTCGCAGCACTGAAACGGGAGGCCGTCCATGGCCCGAGATAGTAATTTAAACGCTCCGGAACTTCGAGCTCGGGCCGTTGAGGCAGCCCAGGGTCTTGCGCCTTTCGACCTCCTGATTTCAAACACCCGCCTCGCGGACATGGTCACGGGCCGGATCCGCGATGCCGATATCGGCATTATCGGCGGTTTGATTGCCAGCGTTCGACCGCCAGGCGCCCCGCAGGACGCCAAAGAGCGTGTCGACGCGGGGGGACGATTTGCGCTGCCGGGTCTTATCGACACGCATATGCATGTGGAAAGTTCGATGGTGACCCCTGCCGAATATGCAGCGGCGGTGGTGCCAAGGGGTGTGACGACAATTGTTTGGGACCCGCACGAATTTGCCAACGCCTGCGGCCTTGCCGGCGTCGATTATGCCGTCGCGGCGGGCCGTGACCTGCCGCTTCGATTTCTGACACTTGCCCCGACGTGCGTTCCCTCCGCGCCCGGGTTCGAAACCAGCGGCGGAGACTTCGACCCGCAGGTGCTTGCAGAACTGCTTGCCCGGGACGCGATCCACGGCGCTGCCGAACTGATGACAATGCAGCCTCTTCTCAATGGCAGTGCCAGGGTTCGGGGTATCGTCAATGCCGGATTGGAGAGTGGAAAGAGGGTCTGCGGTCATGCGCGCGGACTTGAAGGTGGTGCGTTGGCCGCCTACGCGGCCGCCGGTGTCGAGACGGACCACGAACTTTCCTCTGCAGATGACCTGATGGCGCGGCTCGAAGCGGGCATGACTGTCGAACTGCGCGGATCCCACGAGCACTTGCTGCCGGAGTTCGCCGAGGCGCTGCTGCAGCTGGGACACCTTCCTCAGACGGTGACGTTCTGCACGGACGACGTCTTTCCCGACGACCTTGCCGCAAAAGGCGGGCTCGATCACGTTGTCCGCTGCATGATTTCACATGGCCTTCCTCCCGAATGGGCCTATCGTGCAGCGACGCTGAATGCCGCAACGCGAATTCGCCGCCCGGACCTCGGACTGATCGCGCCGGGCAAACGCGCCGACTTGGCAATTCTCGACGATTTGGCGCAAGTGAAGACAGACCTTGTTGTGGCAGACGGCAAGATGGTTTCCGAACGCGGAAAACTGACCGTGCCTTGCCAAAGAGAGGCCCCGCCGGAAGTTCTTCGGAAATCAGTCTCCGTCGCGGAGTTGCAGCCCCGCGATTTCGAAGTGCCTGCCCAGGGAACGGAAGCTCGGATAAAGGTTCTTTCCAAGCCAAGATTTCCCGTCTGGAGCTCGCGAAAGGTTCGTGTGGAGGGGGGTAAGCTGATGCTGCCCGATGACATGATCCGCATGGCAGTTGCGAACCGGTACGGGCGGAATTTCCCCGTTCGTGTCGCGTTTCTCGAACGGTGGGGTTCGTGGCGCTGCGCGTTTGCCACGACCGTTTCCCATGACAGTCACAACCTGACCGTATTCGGCCGCGAGCCAGTTGATATGGCACTGGCAGCCAATACGGTGCGCGCATCAAACGGTGGTGTGTGTGTTGTTGCCCAGGGGCGTGTGGTCGAACATGTCGGACTTCCTCTTGCGGGGCTGGTCAGCGAGGAGCCTCTTGCCAATGTTGCAGAAGGTTTCGCTGCTCTGCGCGCGGCAATCGACGAACTTGTCGACTGGCAACCTCCTTACCTCGTGTTCAAGGCGCTTTTTGGCGCGTCGCTTGTCTGCAATCCGGGTCCGCGATTGAGCGATGTTGGCATTGTAGATGTTTTCGAAGAAGCAATTCTCGAGACACCCGTGGTTTCCGGGGGGGCTGGCTCCCCGTGAGGCAGGTCCTCTTGGGAGAAAGACAACATCACTCATACGAATGCGCCCTGTTTGGAAACAGCGATGCTCAAGCTTTGGCCGTTGGAACAGACCCGCCTGGTCCAGACGGACGCGCGGGATTAGTATGAGCAGCTGCCAATAGGAAGACTTTGGGGAGGGGCGGGGTTGGCGAAAAAAGTCGTGATCACGGAGTTCATGAACGAGGCGGCGCTTGCCGCATTCGGATCGGCCGTCGAGGTTCACTATGACCCGACCCTCGTCGACGATCCCGAACGCCTGCACCGTGAGGCCGCTGACGCGGACGGGCTGATCGTGCGCAACCGGACACGTGTTGATTTTTCTCTTCTGGATGCTGCACCCCGGCTTCGTGTCGTTGGCCGTCTCGGGGTTGGACTGGAAAATATCGACCTTGAGGCCTGTGCGGAAAAAGGCGTTGAAGTCAGGCCCGCGACCGGGGCCAACACGCAGTCGGTCGTGGAATATGTCATCGGTGCAATGCTGGTGCTCCGGCGCGGCGTTTTCGCATCCAGCGGGGATGTGCTGGCCGGTGACTGGCCACGCAGTTTGCTCGGCGCCGGTGGTGAAATTCATGGACTGACGCTCGGGCTGTTGGGGTTTGGGGCGATTGCACAGGCTGTCGCACAGGCTGCCGGTGCGCTGGGCATGAAGATCGCTGCATTCGATCCCTTTCTGCCCGAAGCCGATCCGGCGTGGTCAAACGTGCGCTCCTGCGATCTGGATGAATTGCTCGCGATCGCCGATGTCCTGTCGCTTCATGTTCCGCTGACGCAAGCCACGACAGGCCTGATCGGCGTGGAGGCTCTTTCGAAGATGAAGTCCGGCGCGCTTCTCATCAACACGGCGCGGGGCGGGATTGTCGATGAGGCCGCGCTTGCTGCCGCGCTCAAGGAGGGAAATCTGGGCGGTGCCGCCCTCGACGTGTTCGTGAACGAGCCCCTCGACAGGAGCAGTGCCTCCGTCTTCGATGCCTGCCCAAATCTCATTCTGACGCCGCATGTCGCGGGCGTGACACAACCGGCAAATGTGCGCGTCAGCCAGGTCACCGTTGAAAATGTCCTGCAGGTTTTAACTGACAAGCTCATCTGAACCCAGGAGGGCTTCTGCGCAAAACACGTGACGAACGCGGCTTGGAATGCCTAAGATCAAAACAGACTGTCAAGAATACATGCAATTCAACAGGGAGGAGAAAAGCATGAAATTGAAGTCCGCCTTATTGGCACTGACATTGGCCGCCTTGGCCGGCACCGCATCTGCGGAAGACTTTCCGAAGGGCAGCGTCGACTACATCATTCCCTTCGGACCCGGAGGCGAGTCCGACATTACGGCGCGCTTCCAGCAGCCATTCTTCGAAAAACTCTTCGGCGAACAGATGGTGGTGAACTATCAGCCGGGCGGCGGCGGTGCCGTGGGCTGGTCACAGCTGAACAACATGGCGGGCGACGGGTCGGTGATCATGGGGATCAACCTGCCGCACATCATCATCAAGCCGGAGCAGGGCGATGTCGGGTTCAAGACGGACGATCTCGCTGCCGTCTACATGTTCCACTACACGCCCGATGCCATCGTGGTGAAGGCCGACAGCCCCTACATGACGCTGCAGGACCTCGTCGACGACGCCAAGGCCAATCCGAAGCAGGTCATCTTCTCCGGTTCGGGCAAGGGTACGGCGAACCATCTGGCCCAGGTGCAATTTGACGGCATGGCCGATATCGAGAGCACCTATGTCTCGTTCAAGGGCACCGGCGCCTCCGTGACCGCGCTGCTTGGCGAGCAGGTGAAGGCCGCGTGGGGTTACACAACGGTTGGTGCCGCACAGGGTGACAAGGTGCGTCTGCTGGCCGTTGCCATGGAAGAGCGCCATCCGGCCTTCCCGGACGTTCCGACGTTCCGCGAACTCGGATATGACATGGTGTCCGGCGCCTATCGCGGTATCGCGGTGCCGAACTCCGCCTCCGAAGAGGTGAGGACGCAGGTTTCCGACGCGATCAAGGCGATCAACGCGGATGCCGAGTTCCAGCAGAAAATGCTCGATGGCGGCTTCGCGCTCGTGGATGTGGGCTATGGCGCCGACATGGACGCCTTCATTGCAGAAAAGGCGGAAGGGTATCTGAGCGCTGCGCGCTCGGCAGGTATCATCGAGTGACACAGCGGACAGGGGCGCAGTCAGCGCCTCTGTCCCGACATTGCTGACGCGCTTCGCCGTCTCTCTCAGGAGGAATTGATGCTCGAGTTTGTTGTCGGTGCGTTGTCGCCGCTGAACCTTCTGCTTGCCCTGTTGGGCGTGGCGGCAGGCACGATCATCGGTTCGATCCCGGGATTGACGGCGACCATGGCGGTGGCTGTTCTGGTGCCGCTGACCTTCACCATGTCGCCCGACAGCGCGCTTATCCTCATGGGGGCGATTTATACCGGCGCAATTTACGGCGGTGCCTATGCCGCCATATTGCTGAATACACCCGGCACTCCGTCGGCGATCGCGACGACGTTTGACGGCTACCCGATGGCGAAGCGCGGTGATGGCGATCTGGCCGTGTCCGTCGCCTGCATTTCGTCCGTGATCGGCGGGCTTGTTGGTGCCCTGGCGCTTCTCCTGCTGGCACCGCCGCTTGCCGAAGCTGCGCTGGCATTCGGACCGGTGGAATATTTCTGGCTGGCCGTCTTCGGTCTGTCTCTGATCGCAGCACTGTCGACCGGCGACTTTCTGAAAGGCGTGATCGGGGCCTGTTTCGGGCTGCTTCTGGCCATGATCGGGATTTCCGAAACCAGTGCGGAGGTGCGCTTCACGTTCGGCTCAAACGTGCTTCTGGGCGGGGTGGAGACGGTCTCCGCCCTGATCGGGCTCTACTGCATTCCCGTTCTCATCGATCTCGTGGCGACGCCGGACCGGCATCTGAAGGCGCCCGAACAAACCCGCGGCTTCCGTCTGCCGGAGGCTTTCGGCCTGCTGCTCAAGAACAAGATCAACGTCATGCGCAGTTCCGTGGTCGGTACCATGGTCGGCGCATTGCCGGGGGCAGGGGGCTCAATCGCCGGCCTTGTTGCCTATTCCGAAGCACGGCGGACCAACAAGGGCGAACCACCCTACGGCGAGGGCAATCCCGGCGGGATCGTCGCAACGGAATCGGCGAACAATGCCACGGTCGGCGGCGGTTTCATTCCAACACTCGTCCTCGGCATTCCCGGCACGCCGCCTGACGCCGTCATCCTTGGCGCCTTGCTTGTCCAGGGTGTTCGCACCGGCCCAAGCCTGTTCGCCGACGGGGCCAGCATCGTCTACACCTTCATTTTCGGTCTTCTTCTGGCGACGGTCCTGATGCTGCCGGTCGGCCTGATGATCGGACGGTTCGCCTATGGCGCGATTGTGCGCGCGCCAAAAGCCGCGCTGGTTCCGGTTGTTGCTTTCATGACCGTGATCGGCACATTCGCGATCCGCAACAGCCTGTCGGACATTGCGATCATGATCGTCCTCGGCGTGATTGGCTGGGTCGCCGGCAAGCGCGGATTTTCGGTCTCGCCCATCGTTCTCGGCCTGATCCTCGGGCGCATCGCCGAACAGGGCTTCGTGCAAAGCTGGACAATAGGCGAGGCCATCGGCAACCTCTGGGGACAGTTCTTCGGCCGCCCCTTGTCCATGGCGATCATTGCACTGACGCTGCTGACATTTTTCTATCCGTTCCTGCCGCGCCTCAAACAGGTGTTCTCGCGAAGCAAGGCGACGCCGGCGCAAGATCACGTGCGCGCGCCAACGCATGCCGTCGTGCGGGACCTGATTGCGCTTCTCATTGCCGGCGGGATCGCGTTGCTGGCCTTGCAGCAATCGGCGGGGCTCAATCCCGAGGCCGCCGTCTTCCCCGAAACGATCGCGATGGCAATGGCGGCCCTTGTCGTGATGGCGCTTCTGCGTCTTGTCCTGACACGGCATGTGACCGAGGTAGCCGTTGAGGGCTCATGGCTGCGCATGATTGCGCTGCCCCTTGTCATGCTGGTCGCCGTGTTCGCTTTCCCGACGCTTGGGTTCGCGGTAACTGCGGTCCTGCTCGGGCTTGCCTTGACCGTCATTGCACAACACGACCGATTTTCGGCGAAGAGCTGGGCGATCCTGCTTGCAAGTGTCACCGGTGTCATCGTCGCGTGCACGCTGCTCTTCAGCGAGGTTCTGTCGGTGCCCTTGCCGTAGCCTAAACGTCCACCGATCTGCGGATGTGATCATTGATCGCGCCCGCCGTCGTCCACCAGACAAGGTCACCGGAGTTGGCTTTCATGTAGGCGAGGGCGCGCTCCAGATGCTGGATCCGGTGCGGGTGCCCCATCAGATAGCCGTGGAGTGCGATTCCCATGACAAGGGGACGTGATTTTGCCTCTTCCAGCATGACATCGAACGCGTCGATGATCATGTCGGCAAATTCGTTTCCCTCGCGCCTGCGGCCGACAATCTGCGGGATGTCGTTGAGCTCCTGCGGATAGGGAACGGACAGGATGCGGCCGGAGCGCGTGGTCATCCAGGTCGGCTGGTCGTCGTGGCACCAGTCCAGCAGATACTCGTATCCGGCTTCCTGGAGCAGGTCCGGCGTCACGTGGCTTTGAGAAATCCAGGGACCGAGCCAGCCTTTTGGTTTTCGACCGTGATGTGCCGTCAGGACCTCGGTTGATTGTGCGATCAGGCTTTGCTCTTCGTCTTCGGTTAATGTGCCCTGACGTTCCGCATTGGTCCGTCCATGACCCGCGATTTCGTCCCCCCGCGCAGCGAAGGCCTCCGCCAGACCCGGCGCTTCGGCGTAGACTTCCGAATTGACCAGCGCGGTGCACGGTAATTCCAGCCTTTCAAACAGCGCGAGCATGCGTGGAGCACCCACCCTGTTGCCGTAATCCCGCCAGGCAAAATTGAGCACGTCTGGCTGCGGTCCGCCGGGGGCGAGTTCGGCGCCCATACCCTCGCCGAATGAAAAAACCTCCAGGTTCATTCCGAGATAGACCGCGAGGCGTTTGCCGTCAGGCCAGTCATAGTCTGCCCGATCATGGATCGCGCTGAACTCGTAGCGGCCGTGACGATTGATCTTCATTCAGATTGATCCTTTTTGTGACTGTCCGTCCTGCCCATCGCCCGATCAACTCGCTGATATTTTGCTCAAATATGTAGCAAAAACGGCCAGGCATCAAAAAATAGGCAAAAATCTATTGAAATGAATTGCATACAATTTATGTCATTTCCAGAGCCAAGCCTCAGAATTTCAGTTCATTTCGCCTAACATTGTATACGATCAGGAGACAGATCATGGATAGACGTTCGTTCCTCACAACCGCTGGCGTTGCCGGTGCCGCCACTCTTGCCGCTCCAGCCGTCGCGCGCGCCAGCACCATTGAATGGAAGATGACGACGGCTTTCCCCGCAGGCCAGCCATTCTATTCGACGGGGCCGGGCTCCTTGTCCGACTTTGCCGACCGCGTCCGCGCCATGTCCGGCGGCCGGCTCGATATCCAGGTCTATAATGGTGGTGAACTGGTACCGGCCTTTGAAGGTTTCGATGCCGTGCGCCAGGGCATCGTGCAGATGAACGGCTGGGTGAGTTACTTCGGAGCGGGCAAGGTGCCCGCCGCCCAGTTCTTCGGCGCTGTCCCCTTCGGCATGTCCACCCAGGGCCAGAACGCCTGGTTCTATATCGGCGACGGCATCAAGCTCTGGAACGAGGTGTACGAACCGCTCGGTCTGGTGGCGATGCCGATCGGCGCGACCGGCGTGCAGATGACCGGCTGGTTCAACAAGGAAATCAATTCGATCGACGACATGAAGGGGTTGCGGCTGCGCATTCCGGGTCTTGCCGGCAAGGCCTATTCGCGCATCGGCGTCGACGTGAAAGTTCTGCCTGGTGGGGAAATCTTCCCGGCGCTGGAGCGCGGTGTCATCGACGCCGCCGAGTGGGTCGGCCCGGCCCAGGACAAGATCCTCGGCCTGAACAAGGCAGCAAAATATTACTACACGACCGGCTGGCACGAGCCGACCACTGTGACCGAGCTCACGATCAACAAGGCGGCGTGGGACACGCTTGATCCGGAGCTGCAGGCGATTGTGACCAATGCCGCTGCGGCCTGTAATGTCATCTCGCACAGCTGGGGCGAAGCCAACAACGCGGCAGCGTTGAAGGAATTTGCCGCATCTGGAACGGAACTGCGCACGCTTCCGACGGAAGTCGTTGAATCGCTCCGCGTCGAAATGGATGCCGTTTACGCCGAAATGGGCGCGGCCGATCCGCTCTTCAAAAAGGTCATGGACAACTACTTCGCCTTCAAGAGCGAGCATGATGTGTGGGCGGACGGTTCGGAGAAGGTCTGGCACTCCGAATTGCGGACGGCATCCTGACCGCTTTCAACTGGGAAACCGGACCCGGCCGTGCCTCGCGGCCGGGCCATCCTCCTCTCTAGACAAGTATCCCCATGACGTTTGTCCTCAAGTTTGCCGATCTCATCGACGGCATGACGCGCATCATTTCGCGCATCGCAGCAGCCTTGCTTCTCCTCATGGTTGGCCTGGTTTTTTTCAATGTGGCTGGCCGGTACGTCTTCGGAAATGCCACCGTGTGGATGCAGGAGCTGGAATGGCACCTGCTTGTGCCGATCGCGCTGCTCGGCATCATCGTGCTGATGCGCGAAAACGGCCATGTCCGCGTCGACATGGTCTATGACAAGCTTGGCAGGCGTGCGCAGCGCTGGATTGACCTTGTGTCCATGCTGCTCGGCGCTGCCGTCTCCCTGCTTTTCATCAAGTATTCCATGGGCTTTGTCGACAGCTCTTTCTCTCTTTTTGAAGGCTCGCCCGACCCGGGAGGGCTTCCGGGCCGGTGGCTGCTCAAGGGCTTCATTCCCTTCGCGTTCGCTCTGCTCGCGTTGCAATGCCTTGCCAATGCGGCCCGCCATGCCGCCAGCCTGAGGAGGGGCGACTGATGCCCTTGATGGAACTGCTCGCGATCGGGCTCATTCTCGCCTTCATGCTCCTGCTTCTGGCGGGCATTCCCGTCGGAATCGGTATTGCCGTGGCGGGTTTCGTCTTCGGCTGGATGGGCTTCGGCGATTTTCTTTTCAACCTGACCCCGTCCCGCATCTACGGGGTCGTGACGAAATATGAATTCATTGCGATCCCGCTGTTTGTGTTCATGGGGGTCATGCTTGAAAAATCTCGCGTGGCTGAAGACATGCTGGAAGTGGTCGGCCGTCTCTCGGGCCGGCTCAACGGCGGCATGGCAATCGCGCTGATCATCGTCGGCGTGCTGATGGGCGCTTCGACCGGCATCGTCGGTGCAACCGTGGCAACGCTTACCATGCTGACGCTTCCGGTGCTGCTCCGGCGCGGGTACGACGGCGGTCTGGCATCGGGCGCGATTTGCGCATCGGGCACCCTTGGCCAGATCATTCCGCCCTCTCTGGTTCTCATCTTGCTCGCCGACATCATGGGCGAGAGCGTGGGCACGCTGTTCGCCGCCGCCATGATGCCGGGTCTGATGCTGGCGGGCCTCTACGTGGCTTTCATTCTCATTTACGGGAAAATGCGGCCAAACCTGATGCCGGCCCTGCCGGACGATGAACGGTCAGACCTGACCGGCTGGCCCCTCGCGCTCAAGGCGGTCCAGTCGCTCGCACCGCCGCTGGTTCTGGTCGGCGGGGTTCTGGGTTCCATCATCGGCGGAATTGCCGCGCCCACCGAGGCGGCAAGTGTCGGTGCTGTCTTTGCGATCCTGATCGCCGCGCTTTACAGGCGTCTCACGCTTCCCATGATCTGGGACGCGGCCCAGGGAACGCTGCGGATCTCAGCGATGATCTTTTTCATTCTCGTCGCCGCACAGGTTTTTGCGATCGCGTTCCGGGGGCTGGACGGCGAAGACCTCGTCAAGGACATGCTCTATATCCTGCCGGGAGGCGAGATCGGTGCACTCCTGTTCCTGATGCTGCTGCTGTTTGTTCTTGGCTTCTTCCTGGAGTGGATCGAAATCAGCTATATCGCCCTGCCATTGCTGCTGCCATTTTTCGTGGAGCAGGGGACGGATATGGTCTGGCTGGCCGCGCTGATTGCGCTGAACCTTCAGACATCGTTCCTGACGCCGCCATTTGGCTGGGCACTGTTCTTTTTGAAAGGTGCCGCGCCGCCGGGTGTCACGACGGCAATGATCTATCGTGGGGTTCTGCCGTTCATTGCTCTTCAGGCGGTTGCGCTGGCGCTTCTTTTCAGTTTTCCGGCCATTGCCACATGGCTGCCGCAGGCAATCGGCTGGTAGCAGCATGCAAGGCAGCGCGTCCGGACGTTTCGGGTGGCTGATGGCGCGCC
>JBCBUA010000108.1:0-16951 GCA_039818365.1 Pseudomonadota bacterium | reverse complement strand
TGTTCTTGCTTGCGCGTCCATCGTGACCGCGCATGCCCCTGCGCGCTCCGAGAGCGCGGCTGGGGTCGCGAGCATAACTGCCGCAGAGGCTGAGACGACCCCGCTCCGGCAGAAGATCGGCCAGATGATCCTGATCGGCTTTGTTGGCGACCGGCCCTCGCAGTCAGGCGTCAATCGGGTTCTGGAACAGCTGGAAGCCGGCGAGATCGGCGGCGTGCTTTATCTAAGGCGAAACCTGAAAAACAAGCAGGCCGTACAGCGTTTGAATGCAGCTTTCAGGGAGGCCGCGCCCGACGCCTTGCCGCCGCTGATTGCCATCGATCAGGAAGGCGGGCGGGTGCAACGGCTGAGAGGGCGAGACGGCTTTCCGGATACCCCGTCAGCCAAACGCATGGCCCGCAAAGGAAGTCCTGCCGACGCTGAACGCATCTATCGGGTGCTCGCCGAAAATCTTGCCGACTGGGGCTTCACCCTCAACCTCGGTCCCGTTGTGGATGTCGATGCGAATCCGCGCAATCCGATCATCGGCCGGCTGGGCCGGTCTTACTCGTCCGATCCCGAACAGGTCGCCGCATTTGGCTCAGCCTTTGTGTCCGCACATCGGGCGCACAGGGTTCTGACGGCTCTGAAACACTTCCCGGGCCACGGTTCCAGCCTGCGGGACAGCCATAAGGGCGCGGTCGACATCACCAGCACATGGTCGGAGGACGAGCTGATCCCGTTCCGGCAACTGATTGCTGCGGGCATGGCCGACCTTGTCATGACGGCACATGTCATCAACCGGCACATGGAGGCGACAGAGCCACATGTTCCCATGTCTCTTTCGAAGAACGCGCTCGCCGGCGTGTTGCGCGGAGACCTTGGATTTGACGGCGTCATCGTGTCAGACGACATTCAAATGGATGCGATCCGCTGGAACTTCTCGCTGAAGAAGGCGGTTCTGAAGGCTGTCGACGCAGGGACCGACATTCTGCTCTTTGCCAATGACAAACGCCCGGACCCGGAAATCCCGGAGAAAGTTGCCGATATTCTGGAAACGGCTGCGGAACATGATCCCGAACTGGCGCGCAAGATCGATGCCGCCCATGCGCGGATCGTAAAGCTTAAAAGGAACCTCTTCGCGGTCGCAATTGCCCCTGATACCAAACAGCCATTGCAGCGCGCGCAGCCTGCGATCTCAGAAGGGGAACATCTTTGCGCGCTTGAACAGGCTCAATAGAGCGCGCGCGGCAGCCAGGTGGCGAGGATCGGGAACAGCCATAAGATAGCGACCGCGACCGCCTGCAGGATGATGAAGGGCACGACGCCGCGATAGATCTGGCCGGTCGTGATTTCCTTCGGTGCCGCCCCTCTCAGATAGAACAGCGAAAAGCCGAAAGGCGGTGTCAGGAAAGACGTCTGCAGGTTGATCGCGATCAAGACGGTCAGCCAGATCGGGTCGATCCCCATCAGGATGAGCGGCGGGATCAGCACCGGCAACAGAATGACGGAGATCTCCACAAAGTCGAGAAAGAACCCGAGCACGAAGACGAACAGCATCGCAAAAACAAGTGCCCCGGCCGGACCGCCTGGCATTTCGTTCAGGATCGCATGCACCCGGTCTTCGCCGCCGAGGCCGACAAAGACCAGGGAGAAGAAACTCGCCATCAGGATCGTGGCGAAAATCATCGAGGTGACGGTGAGCGTCGACAGGAGCGAGGCTTTCAGAAGACCGTTCTGCACAGCGCCCCACAGAATGCGCAGCACGACACCAAGGGCGAAGATGGCAAGCCCTGCATAAAGGGCGGCCAGCAGATAGCCGGTGAAGGTCACATCGGAGCGCTGCAGGCGCACGGGCAACACGGTTGCGGCGACGGCGAGAACAAGCAGCGCCAGGGTCGCCGCCACGATCAGCCTTGTGGAAACGCCAAGACGCCGGCCCGCAAGAAGGATTGCGCCGATGGCACCGACCGAGGCCGCCTCATTCGGGGAGGCGATGCCGCCGAGGATCGAGCCAAGCACGGCAAAGATCAGCAGGATCGGCGGAACGATCGCCGCCATGATCTCGCTGGCAGACGGCCGGTCAACCTCTTCGCGCATGGCCGGAGCGTCATTGGGGAACAGCCTTGCGCGTCCCAGGATGTAGACGCAGTACACGACGACCAGAAGCAGGCCGGGCACCATTGCCGCGGCAAAGGTCTGGCCGACGGAAATGGTTTCGATGGTGAATTTGCCCTGCGCGTATTGTGCCTGCTGGAAGGCGTTTGACATGACGTCGGCCAGAATGATCAGGAGTGTCGAGGGCGGTATGATCTGGCCGAGCGTTCCGGCCGTGCAGACCATGCCGGAGGCAAGCTTCGGGTCGTAGCCGTTGCGCAGCATGGTGGGCAGCGCGATCAGGCCCATCGCGACCACGGTCGCGCCGACGATGCCGGTGGATGCCGCCAGCAGCGCGCCGACCAGCACGACCGAGACGCCGAGGCCGCCGTTCATGCGGCCGAACAGGCGTCCCATGGTCTCCAGCAGTTCTTCCGCGATCCGGCTCTTTTCCAGAATGACGCCCATCAGGACAAACAGCGGAATGGCGGTCAGAACCGGGTTGGTCAGAACGCCGAAAAACCGCTGCCCCATCGCCCCCATGAGCTGGATGTTGAAGTCGCCCAGCATCCAGCCGAGCAGCGCAAAACCCGTCGCAACGCCCGCAATGGTGAAGGCAACCGGATAGCCGAGCAGGATGAAGCCGATCAGCGCACCGAACATGATGAGGTCGAGCGGCAATGTCATGCTTCGGTCCGCCTCAGTTTGACGATGTCGCGGATGAAGGCCGCGACGCCCTGAATGAGCAGCAAGACGCAATAGGCCGGGATCAGTGTCTTCAGAAGATAGGAGGCCGGTATGCCCCCGACCGATATCGGCCCTTCCATGATCGCCCAGCTGCCGCGAACATAGGGCCAGGAGAACCAGATCAGGAGAAGCAGCGCCGGGGTCAGCAGGAACAGGTGCCCGAAGAGATCAATCCAGGCCTGGGTCCGTTCGCTGCACCTGGCATAGAAAATGTCGACACGCACATGCGCATTGACGAGGAACGTGTAGCCCGCGCCGAGCATGAACAGGCTTGCGTGCAGATAAAGCACGCCTTCGTCGAGAAAGATGTAGCTGTAACCGAAGACATATCGCAGCAGGACGATCACGAATTGCAGCAGCAGCAGGGCGAGTGCCGCCCAGCACAGCGTGTTGCCGATCAATGAATTGACGCGCTCCAGCACGCCCGCCAGTCGTTCCATTGCGGTTGATCCTGCCTCGATATCAGACTCAATTTGAATCAGAATTGCCCTGACTTGTCATCCCGGACGGAGCGCGGCGACGATCCGGGATCGAGTCATCCGCGGAGCTCGTTGTTCTCGTGCGGCTGCGTCTACCGGATCCCCGCCTTCGCCGGGAGGACAACAGGTTTTCAGAGGGACCCGTAGGTCCCTCGATCTTGGGAAGTTTGCCGGCTAGGTCACGGGCTAGTCGTACTTGTAGTCAAGCAGGCGCGCGTTCATCTGGCCGTTGTCGGCGTAAGGCATATACTTGTGCATCAGCTTGCGATAGGCGAGGAAGCTTTCGGTAATGCGCTTGATCAACTCGTCGTCGCTGGCGCGCAGATCGGCGATGACTTCACCCGCCGCGTTGCCCATTGCGACGATGACTTCGTCCGGCAGTTTGCGCACCATCACGTCATGCTCGTTGACGAGCTGCGTAAGTGCCTGCGCGTGCTTGGTGTTGTACTCGGTGAGCACGTCGTTGTAGAGGCTCGCACACGCATGGGAGACCGCCGCCTTGAGGTCATCGGGCAGTTCGTTATAGGCGTCCAGGTTGACGGCACATTCTTCTGCCGAAGACGGCTCGCCGACACCCGGCCAGTAGTAGTTCTTGGCGATCTGGTAGTAGCCGAGCGCGCTGTCGGTCCAGGGGCCGATGAACTCACCGGCGTCGAGCGCACCGGACTGGAGTGCCTGGAACATGGCCGGGCCGCTCATTGCCTGAACCGCCATGCCGAGCTTGGAGCACATTTCCGATGCGAGGCCGGTTGAGCGGAACTTCAGGCCTTTCAGGTCATCGACGCTGTTGATTTCCGTGCGGAACCAGCCAGCCCATTGCGGGCCGGAGTTGCCGCAAAGGAACGGCTTGAGATTGAAGCCACCGTAGATCTCGTCGTAGAGCGCCTGCCCGCCGCCATGGATCAGCCAGCCGGCCTGTTCCGGTGCCGTCAATCCGAAGGGCTGCGAGCCGAACAGCAGGATGCCCTTGGACTTCGATCCCCAATAGGCCGGCACGGCGTGATAGAGTTCCGCGGTTCCCTGGCCGACCGCGTCAAAGACGCCGTTGCCCGGAACGATTTCACCTGCGGCAAAGAGCTTGACCTCGATGCGTCCTCCGGAAAGTGCCGTGATGCGGTCGGCGAGCATTTGCGCAGCAACGCCGGGTCCCGGTAGGTTTTTCGGCCAGGCTGTGACCATGCGCCACTGGCGGATATCCTGCGCGACGGCAGGTGCAGCCAGGGCCGTGGCCGCGACGGCGGCGGTGCCGGTTGCACCGGCTTTCAGAAAGTCACGTCTTTTCATCGTTCTACCCCTCGATTCAAATTTGGGTTCGGAGTGTCCTGCCGTGGTTTTTATTCCTCCAAGATTCCCGGCAGGTTAAGCCCCTGTTCTTTCGCGCAGGTCAGCGCGATTTCGTATCCGGCATCAGCGTGACGCATCACGCCGGTGGCCGGGTCGTTCCAGAGCACACGCTCGATCCGCCGTGCGGCATCTTCGCTGCCGTCACAACAGATCACCATGCCTGAATGTTGCGAAAAGCCCATGCCGACACCGCCGCCATGATGCAGCGACACCCAGGTTGCACCAGAGGCCGTGTTGAGCAGCGCATTGAGAAGCGGCCAGTCGGAAACGGCATCCGAGCCGTCTTTCATCGCCTCCGTCTCGCGGTTGGGCGATGCGACGGAACCGGAGTCGAGATGATCGCGGCCAATGACGACAGGTGCTTTGAGTTCCCCTGTCCTGACCATCTCGTTGAACGCGAGGCCCAGCTTGTGGCGCTGACCGAGGCCAACCCAGCAAATGCGCGCGGGCAGTCCCTGAAAGGAAATACGTTCGCGCGCCATGTCGAGCCAGTTGTGCAGATGCGGGTCGTCGGGGATCAGCTCCTTGACCTTGGCGTCGGTGCGGTAAATGTCTTCCGGGTCACCGGACAGCGCGCACCAGCGGAAAGGACCGATGCCCCGGCAGAACAGCGGACGGATATAGGCCGGTACGAACCCGGGAAAGGCAAAGGCATTTTCCAAGCCTTCTTCCAGTGCGACCTGGCGGATGTTGTTGCCGTAGTCGAGTGTCGGCACGCCCTGGTTCCAGAAATCGACCATCGCGGCGACATGGCGTTTCATCGATGCCCGCGCCGCTTTCTCCACGGCCTTGGGATCCGTTTCCGCCCTTGCGCGCCATTCGGCGACGGTCCAGCCTTGCGGCAGATAGCCGTTGACCGGGTCGTGCGCGGAGGTCTGGTCGGTCACGATGTCCGGCTTGATGCCGCGCTTGACCAGTTCGGGAAAGACATCCGCCGCATTGCCGATCAGCGCCACGGACTTGGCCTCGCCCGCCTTCGTCCAGCGTTCGATGAGGGAGAGCGCTTCGTCGAGAGAATGGGTTTTTTCATCCACGTAGCGCGTGCGCAGGCGGAAATCTGCGCTTTTCTCGTCGCATTCGACGGCAAGGCAGCAGGCGCCGGCCATGACCGCGGCCAGAGGCTGCGCGCCTCCCATGCCGCCAAGCCCGCCGGTCAGAATCCAGCGGCCTTTCAGGTTGCCGTCATAGTGCTGACGCCCAGCCTCCATGAAGGTCTCGTAAGTGCCCTGAACAATGCCCTGCGTGCCGATATAGATCCACGACCCGGCCGTCATCTGGCCGTACATCGCAAGACCCTTCTTGTCGAGTTCGTGGAAATGATCCCAGTTTGCCCAATGCGGCACCAGGTTCGAATTGGCGATCAGCACGCGCGGCGCGTCCGCGTGGGTTCTGAACACGCCGACCGGTTTGCCCGACTGAACCAGCAGGGTTTCGTCTTCCGCAAGCTGCTTGAGACTTGCAACGATCCGGTCGAAATCATCCCAGGTCCGGGCCGCTCGGCCAATGCCGCCATAGACCACGAGTTCATGCGGATTTTCCGCGACATCCGGGTGGAGATTGTTCATCAACATGCGCAGCGGCGCTTCGGTCAGCCAGGATTTGGCGTTCAGCTCCGTGCCCGTCGGGGGATAGACGTCGCGGGCGTTGTGTCGGCGATCGTTCATGATGCGCTCCCTGGATTTTCTTTGGCCTTCTGGGCAAGTGCCGGCGCGAGAGCCGCAAGTGCTTCGAGGATGTTCTTGAGGTGCAACCGGAGACGCTCCGCATTGTCTTCGTCATAGGCGAAGGGCGTGTCTTCACGTGCCAGATGCGTTTTCTGGGCCAGCTCCATCTGGATGGCATGGATACCCTGATCCGGTTTGCCGTAGTGACGTGTCGTCCAGCCACCCTTGAAGCGGCCGTTCAGAACAGACGTATAACCGTTTGCGCTTCCGGTCCGCTCGACAACAGCGTTTTCAATCTCCGGCGCGCAGGTCGCGCCGCCATTGGTGCCGGTGTTGAAATCGGGCAACGTTCCTTCGAACAGATAGGGCACAACTGAGCGGATCGAATGGCAGTCGTAAAGGATCGCCACTCCGTGCCCGGCGCGGACGCGCTCGAGTTCCGTCTGCAGCGCGGCATGATATGGGGCATGCCACGCCAGGCGGCGGGTCTCGATCTCGTCATCTCCGGGAGCTTCTCCCTCAAGGTAGATCGGTTCGCCGTCGAAATCCGTTGTCGGGCAGAGCGTTGTCGTGTTCTGACCCGGATAGAGGCTGACACCTTCCGGGTCGCGATTGGCATCGATGACATAGCGATGAAAGTTGGCACGCACCGTCGTGACACCGGGCAGCAGGCCGGCATAGAGGCGATCCACGTGCCAATCGGTATCGGCAAGCTTCTGGCCAAGGGGCGTCAGGCGCTGCCAGACCTCTTCAGGGACGTGGGTGCCCGAGTGCGGAATACCCAGGACAACCGGCCCGGCGCCTCTGGTTACCTCAAACGGGGTCATGCGCCGCTCCCAGTTTGATGATGTGGTCATCCGAAACGGCCGCGACGAGCTTGCGCGTTTTAACGAGATCAGCAGCGGTCTCGAGATCGGGAGCGAGATAGCGGTCCGCGTCGAGATGGGGAACTTTCGCGCGCAGTTCGTCTATGACCGTCTGCAGGGCCGGGCTCGTCTTCAACGGAGCCCTGTGTTCGATCCCCTCGACCGCGCACAGAAGTTCCACGCCCAGAATATGTGCCAGGTTCGCGTTCATGCGGCCGAGACGCCGCGCTCCGTGCGCGGCCATGGAAACGTGGTCTTCCTGGTTCGCGCTTGTCGGTGTCGAATCCGTGGAACAGGGATTGGCAAGATGCTTGTTTTCGCTCATCAGCGCCGCCGTCGTGACCTCGGCGATCATCAGTCCGGAATTGAGCCCCGGATCCCTGGCGAGGAAGGGCGGCAGGTCGAAGGAGAGTGTCGGATCGACCATCAGGGCAATTCTGCGCTGGGCGATCGCGCCGAGTTCGGCGACAGCGAGCGCGATCTGATCGGCGGCAAAGGCGACCGGTTCTGCGTGGAAGTTGCCGCCCGACACGATCCGGTCCGCATCGATCAGGACCAGCGGGTTGTCCGTTGCCGCATTGGCCTCGATTTCAAGGGTTGTGGCCGCCATGCGCAGAAGGTCGACGCACGCGCCTGCGACCTGCGGCTGGCAACGGATGCAATAGGGATCCTGAACGCGGGTGTCGCCGTCGCGGTGGCTTTCCCGGATTTCCGAGCCGGCCATGGTCTGCCGCATGGCCCTTGCCACCTCGATCTGACCGCGATGACCGCGCAACTCATGGATTTCGGGCAGCAAGGGGGCCGTCGATCCCATGATGGCGTCGGTGGACAGACTTGCGGTGATCAACGTTGCCTCCGCGAGACGCCAGCTGTCGAACAGGCCGACAAGGGCGCAGGCGGTGGAGAACTGCGTGCCGTTGATCAGACCGAGCCCTTCCTTGGGGCCGAGGACAACGGGTTTGAGACCTGCCCTATCAAGAGCGTCCCGGCCAGGCAATCGCGCCCCGTTCACAACAGCCTCTCCCTCGCCGATGAGAACTGCGGTCATGTGCGCCAGGGGGGCAAGGTCACCCGACGCTCCAACCGATCCCTGGGACGGCACGACAGGCGTGACGCCGTGCGCAAGACAGTCTTCGATCAGCTCCAGGACTTCAAAACGAACACCGGAGGCGCCGCGTCCGAGGGACAAAAGCTTGAGCGCCATCATCAGCCGTGTCGTGGTTTCGTCCAACGGATCACCGACACCGCAGCAATGGGACAGGATCAGATTGCGCTGGAGTGTTGCCGTGTCATCGGCCGCGATCTTGACGCTGGCCAACTTGCCGAAGCCCGTGTTGACACCGTAAACGGCCTCATCGCCCTGCGCTGCTTCGGCAACACGCCTTGAAGCCTGGCGAATGGCGGCTTCGGCAGTCCGATTGATGCGGACCGGGAGGAGGTCCCTGTAGACACGCTCAAGTTCGGCGAGCGTGACGCGGCCGGGATCAAGGGTGAGGCCGGTCATTGTACGCCTCCAAAAACACGTTCCTGCAATGGATTAAAGCCGATCCGATAGCTGAGTTCCGCCGGATGCGAGACGTTCCAGATGGCCAGGTCAGCGCGTTTTCCTGGTTCAAGCGTACCCCGGTCGGTGAAGCCAAGGGCTCTCGCGGCCTCGCGGGTCACACCGGCCAGGGCTTCCTCCGGTGTCATGCGAAACAGGGTGCAGCCCATGTTCAGCGTCAGGAGCAGCGAGGCGAGGGGAGACGAGCCGGGATTGCAATCCGTTGCGAGTGCGACCGGAACCTTGTGCGCGCGCAACAGGTCAACAGGCGGCAATTGCGTTTCACGCAGAGTATAGAACGCGCCCGGCAACAGCACCGCCACGCTTCCACTCCTTGTGAGCGCTTCGACGCCTTTTTCGGAGAGATATTCCAGGTGGTCGGCCGAGAGCGCACCATATGACGCCGCCAGTTCGGCGCCGCCGAGATCCGAAAGCTGCTCGGCATGGAGCTTGACGGGCAGGTTCAGCTCTTTGGCCTTGTCGAACACGCGGGCAATCTGCTCAGGTGAAAACGCGATGCCTTCACAGAACCCGTCGACGGCGTCCACAAGTCCTGCCTGGTGCGCAGCTTCGAGCGCCGGGAGACAAACGTCATCCAGATATGCGTCCGGGCGATCCCTGTACTCGGGCGGTACCGCATGCGCGCCCAGGAAACTTGTGCGGATCTCCACGGGTCTGACGTCCCCGATCTTGCGGGCGGTGCGCAACATTCGCAGCTCGGTTTCAAGATCGAGTCCGTAACCCGACTTGATTTCAAGAGTGGTGATTCCCTCGGCAATGAGCGCATCGACGCGCGGCAGTGCCTGTTCCAGCAGGGCCTCTTCGCTTGCGGCGCGCGTTGAGCGGACCGTCGACACGATCCCGCCGCCGGCGCGGGCAACCTCTTCATAGGTTGCCCCTTCAAGCCTCATCTCGAATTCGCGCGCCCGGTTGCCGCCGAAAACAACGTGCGTGTGGCAGTCGATCAGTCCCGGCGTTACCAGCCGTCCGGCGAGGTCTTCCTTTGGCCAGCTCGTAAATTCGGCCGGGAGGTGCGCACCCGCGCCAGCCCATGCGATCACACCCTTCTCAAACGCCAACGCACCGCTTTCAACAAGGCCGTAGGGCGCATCATTGTCGGCAAAGGTCGCCAGGCCGGCATTGGTCAGAAGGCGTCGGGACAAGAACGATCTCCGGCTTGATTAGATTGCGTTATAAGATAATATGCATGCACATATTAATGTGTCAACGAGGGAAACGCGGTATGTCGACAGGTGCCGGAACCACTGTTTTTGCGGAGCAAGCGCTCCTGCCTGACGGATGGGCGGAGAATGTCCTCGTATCTGTTTCCGAAAACGGCTCGATCTCTGCGGTTGCGCGAGGGCAAGCACCTGCGGGCGAGCGGACCGGCATTCTTCTTCCGGCGCCGGTCAACCTGCATAGCCATGCCTTTCAGCGCGCCATGGCAGGCATGAGCGAGCAGCGTGGAGAGGGCGGACATGACAGTTTCTGGACCTGGCGCCAGATCATGTTCCGTTTCCTGGATGCGCTCGACCCGGACGATGTCGAGGCGATCGCGACCTTCGTTCAGATGGAGATGCTGGAGGCAGGTTACGCAGCGGTTGGCGAGTTCCACTACCTGCACCACCAGCCGGGGGGGGTACCTTATGATCACCTTGCCGAATTGTCGGTCCGGATCGTCGCGGCTGCCTCCGCCAGCGGGATCGGACTGACGCATCTTCCGGTTCTTTATCAATATGGGGGTGTCGATCAGCGCGCGCTCGGCCCGGGTCAGATCCGGTTCGGAAACGATCCCGACCGGTTCGCACGGCTGCACGAACAGGTAGCGGATGCCCTTAAAGCCCTTGACGGTGACGCTGTTCTTGGAGTCGCCCCGCACTCGCTCCGGGCTGTCAGCGAGAGTGGCCTTGCCAGTGCCGTCGGGCTTGCGGGCACGCGCCCCCTGCACATGCATCTGGCCGAGCAGGTCGGCGAAGTGGAGGAAGTTGCCGGGGCAAGGGGCAGCCGTCCGGTCGCCTGGCTCTTGGACAGTCACGATGTTTCCTCGAACTGGTGCCTGATCCACTGCACCCAGATGTTGCCGGAAGAAACACTTGGTCTTGCAAATACGGGGGCGGTCGCAGGGCTTTGCCCGATCACGGAATCAAGCCTTGGCGACGGCATCTTTGACGGCGTCCGGTATCTTCAGGCTGGCGGGCGCTTCGGGATTGGATCGGACTCCAATATCCGCATTTCGCTCTCGGAGGAGCTGAGAACGCTGGAGTATTCGCAGCGGTTACGGGACAAAAGCAGGGCCGCTGTCGCGACGCCAGAGAAGTCCACGGGACGTGTGCTTTTCGAGGGAGCCGTGTCCGGCGGCGCTCAGGCGGCGGGACGAAATGCGGGCAGCATCGCGGAAGGGTGTTTCGCGGACCTTCTGGCACTTGATGCCACGGCAATCGACCTTGACGGGCGGGAGGGCGACGAAATTCTTGATGCCTTCATATTTGCCGGCGACGACCGGATGGTGTGCGATGTCTGGTCGGCCGGCAGGCATGTTGTTCGTGGCGGAAAACATGTAAAAGGCGACGCGATCCGTGCCGCTTACCGGGCAACGATGACAAGGCTTCGAAACAGACTTTAGGGATGTGACTTGGCGCTGATTGATACGAATTCCTGGACAGGTATCCGAGAGGTGCTTTTGCGCCGGATACACGACCGGATCTGGCAACCGGGTGAACAGATCCCCCATGAAGCCGATCTGGCGGAGGAATTCGGCTGCGCGCGGACCACAGTCAATCGCGCCCTTCGCGATCTTGCCGAAAGCGGTCTCGTGGTCCGAAAACGCCGGGCGGGGACGCGCGTCGCCGTCAACCCGCCGCAGCGGGCCACGCTGACGATCCCTATCCTGCGCGAAGAGGTCGAGTCACTCGGGCAGCCGTATCGCCACCTGATCCTGGAGCGCGATCTGAGGCCGCTGCCGCCCAAGCTGCATGGTGCATTTCAGGTGTCTCTGGGAGACGATGTCCTGTTCCTGAAAACGCTTCACTTCGCAAACGAACGTCCTTACGCGTTCGAAGAGCGCTACATCAACCTGGAGGCAGCGCCCGGGGCCCGTGATCTTTCCTTCAAAGAGATAAGTGCCAATGAATGGCTGGTGCACAATGCACCTTACAGCCACGGCGACCTGTCTTTTTTCGCTGTCAGTGCCGATCAGACACTCTCGGCCAAGCTGGATTCAGAGGCCGGTACGGCCCTCTTTGCGATGGAGCGCATCACTTGGGCCGGAGAGCAGCCGATCACCCATGTCCGCCTGATCTTCGCACCCGGATACCGGATGCGGACGGAAATCTAGAAACGGTCGATTGCGCGGCCGATCGAAGCCGCACTCAAGAGGTCTCGCCGACGGATCTGATCCCTGCGATCATTTCAGGCGCGTCCCAGACTCGCTCGCCGATCGCGCCCAGGGCAACCTTGCCGTTGGCGTCGACGATATAGGTTACCGGCAACCCGCGCAGAAACCACTTCGACGGCATGTCTTTTTTGTTGTCCAGAAGGATTTCCATGCCTTCATGGTCGATCTGCTCAAGAAAGGCCTCGATCTTGTCCTGCCTGTCACCGACATTCACGGCCAACACCGCGTACTCATCGGTGCCGAGTTCGCGTCCAAGGCGCGCCAGTGTCGGCATTTCCTTGCGGCAGGGCGGGCACCAGGTCGCCCAGAACGAAACCACGACCGTCTTGCCGCGATAATCCTCGAGCTGATGAACCGCACCGGTCAGGTCCGGTATGTTGAGTTCCGCGTCGACATTGAAGGCCGGTTCGGCCAGACCGAGCGCTCTCAGATCCGTTTCTCCGGCAAATGACGGTGTGCCGGTGACCGCGATGGCGGCGCTTCCAACCAGTAGTTCACGACGGCTCAACCTGATCATTTCGATACCCTGCTTCTGACTGCATGAAATCCGGCGCATGACACCGGCCAGATCACAGGTAATATGTCGCGGTGGAAAGGTCCCTACACGGATTTTCAACTTCCGGCGATCACCGGTCCAGGACCGGATATCATGGCCGGATATCAGGGCAGGATGCTGGGGCCTTCAGGCCGAAAGAGGATGCGAGCCGGCTTCCGTTTCGCCCGTTGGTGCCACATAGTCCGACAGGGTTCTGGCAACCCCCTGGGCGCGCAGCCGGTCAACGGCCTCGTTGAAAGCCGCAAGGAAGACGGGATCGTCACCGAGCGGTCCGAAAAGATCAGGCATTCCTGCCGAGGTGGCGCCGGAAAAGACACCCTGCGCCCAGCCTTGCAGGATATCGGCATGCTCATCTTCAATCACGATGCTTTTTCCCGCCTCGTCGTATCCCAGGCAGTACCGGCACCAGATGGCTGTCTCGAGCGCCAGCCCGCTGACCGTCTGTCCCAGCCGCAGCCTGTCCTGGATCGACGGCAGGATGAATTTCGGCTGACGGTTCGAACCGTCAAGGCAAAGCCGGGGTATCGTGTCGCCGACGGCTGAATTCGAGAAGCGCTCCATCACGGTGTCGAGATAGTCGTGAAAGCTGACCCCCGGGATTTCAGGCACGGTCGGCAGGATTTCGTCGGTTTCCAGTTTCGTCAGATAGGCACGGATGAGCGGGTCGGCCATGGCGTCATGCACGAAATGATGACCCAGCAACGCACCCGGGTAGGCAATCGCTGCGTGGCCGCCATTCAGGATGCGCAGTTTCATGAGTTCGTAAGGGGCCACGTCGGAGACGAATTCGACGCCAACCTTCTCAAGTGCGGGCCGGCCGGAGGGGAACTTGTCCTCCAGAACCCATTGCCGGAAGGGTTCGCAGACAACCGGGGCGGCGTCTTCAATGTCGAAGGTCTCGCGGATGAGCGTGCGCTCACGGTCACCGGTGGCGGGTGTGATGCAATCGACCATGCCATTTGGGAACGCGACATTTTCCTCGATCCAGACGGCCACGTCCGACGACATGGCGCGGGCATAGCCGACGACGGTCTGCTTCGCCATGTGGCCGTTTTCGGGCAGGTTGTCACAGGACATGACGGTGAAGGGGGCAATGCCTGCCGCCTTTCTTTTCACGAGCGCGGCAACCAGCACGCCAAAGACCGTCGAGGGCGCTTCCGGGTTTTCCAGATCCGCAAGGATCTCCGGATGCGAGACGTCAAAGCCGCCCGAATTGGGGTCGACGAAATAGCCGCCCTCCGTGATTGTGAGGGACACGATCCTGATGTCCGGCTGGCAGAGCCTGCCGATCAGAACGGCCGGGTCGACGTCAATGAAATCGATCATCGAGGCGCAGACATGTGCACTCAAACCGTCCGGGTCGAGTTCAACGATCGTAGTGAGCCAGTCCTGCGCCTTCAGGCGTTCCCGCATGGCCTCGTCGTAGGGCATGAGACCCGCCCCGATGATTGCCCAGTCGTGACTTTCGCCCTGGTCGAACAGTTTGTTCAGGTAGACCGCCTGGTGCGCCCGATGAAAGTTGCCGACGCCGATGTGAAGGATCCCGGCGGAAAGAGAAGACCTGTCGAAAGCCGGTTTCGCGATGGCGTCCGGAAGCAAGGAAAGCGCAGTCATGTTCAGCTTTTTTGTCATGGGTCAACTCATCCAGTTGCCACCGTCCACGTTGTATGTCTGGGCCACGATGTAGTCGGCATCGGCGGATGCGAGAAAGACGGCCATGCCGGTCAGGTCGTCTGCCGTTCCCATCCTGCCGAAAGGAACGGCCTTGCCCACGGCGGCCTTTTTCTCGCCAGGCGCGAGGCCTTCGTGTTTTGCAAAGAGCGCGTCGACACCGTCCCAATGTTCGCCGTCGACGACACCGGGAGCGATGGCGTTGACGTTGATGCCGTGGCTGATCAGATTGAGGCCGGCCGACTGCGTGAGGCTGATGACGGCGGCCTTGGTCGCGCAATAAATGCCGACGAGAGGTTCGCCCCGGCGCCCGGCCTGGCTTGCCATGTTGATGATCTTGCCGCCCTTGCCGCGCCGGATCATCGATCTTGCCGCCGCCTGCATCGTGAAGAGCGTACCGGCAACATTGATCGTGAACAGACGGTCGTAGCTGTCTCGCGTGATCTCCACGATCGGGGCAAGGTCGAACAGGGCCGCGTTGTTGATTAGGATATCGAGACCGCCCGTTTTTTCTTCCACTGCGGCGACCGCGCTGTCGATGGAACTCTGGTCTGTCACATCGAGATAGACGGCATACGCCTGAGCGCCGATTTCAGCCGCGCTTTCCTGTGCGCGGGCCATGTCGATGTCGCCGATCGCGACCGTCGCACCTTCACGGACGTATCGTTCCGCGAACGCCTTGCCGATGCCGCGTGCGGCACCGGTGATCAGCGCAGATTTCCCTTCAAGGCGCATTACGCAATCCTCAGCCCCTGATTGTCGAAGCGATGGATCTTGTCGGCGTCGGGCGTCAGGTGCACCGTGTCCCCGTGACGGAAGGCGATCTCGCCGGTTGAGCGGACGGTGACCGGATCGTCGAGACCTTCGACGTCGACATAGAGGAACGTGTCGGATCCCAAGTGTTCCGAGACACCGACCTTGCCCGACCACTTGCCTTCGGTGTGGGAAACGGAGATGTGCTCGGGACGGATGCCGATCGTCGCCGCATCGTATTCGGCAGAAAAAGCCCCCATCATGAAATTCATCTTGGGCGAGCCGATAAAGCCGGCGACAAAGCGGTTGCGCGGCGTGTGGTAGAGTTCGAGCGGTGAGCCCACCTGCTCGATGACACCGGCCTGCAGGACGACGATCTTGTCAGCCATGGTCATCGCCTCGACCTGGTCGTGGGTGACGTAGATCATCGTCGTCTTGAGGGTCTGGTGCAGCTCGGAAATTTCCAGGCGCATGTTGACGCGCAGGGCCGCATCGAGGTTGGAGAGCGGTTCGTCGAACAGGAAGGCAGCGGGTTCGCGTACGATCGCCCTGCCGATGGCAACGCGCTGACGCTGACCGCCCGAGAGCTGGCCCGGACGCCGTTCCAGGTAGTCCGTCAGGTTCAGCACCTTGGCGGCAGCGCTCACTTTCTTATCCTGTTCGGCCTTGTCGAGGCCTGCCATCCTGAGTGGAAAGGCGATGTTCTTGCGCACCGACATATGCGGATAGAGCGCGTAGGACTGGAACACCATGGCAAGGCCGCGCTTGGCCGGTGGGACCTCAGTGGCGTCCTTGCCGTCGATGTCGATGACACCGCTTGTGATGTCCTCAAGACCGGCGATCAGGCGCAGGAGTGTGGACTTGCCGCATCCGGACGGCCCGACGAAGACAACGAACTCGCCATCATTGATCTGGAGATCCAGCGGCGGGATCACCTGTACGTCGCCGAAGCTCTTGGTGATCTGGTTGAGAGTGATCTGACCCATGTCGGGAACTCCTATTTGACCGCGCCGAATGTCAGGCCGCGTACGAGTTGTTTCTGGCTGAACCAACCAAGGATGAGGATCGGTGCAATCGCCATGGTCGAGGCGGCACTCAGTTTTGCGTAGAACAGGCCTTCCGGGCTGGAATAGCTGGCGATGAAGGCCGTGAGCGGTGCTGCCTTTGCCGCCGTCAGGTTCAACGTCCAGAAGGCTTCGTTCCATGCCAGGATGACATTGAGCAGCAGCGTGGACGCGATACCTGGTATGGCCATCGGCGTCAGGATGTAGAGGATTTCCTCCTTTAGCGTCGCGCCGTCCATGCGGGCCGCTTCGAGGATTTCCCCTGGGATTTCCTTGAAGTAGGTATAGAGCATCCAGACGATGATCGGCAGATTGATCAGCATGAGCACAATTGTCAGGCCGATGCGGGTATCCAGGAGACCCAGCTCGATGAAGAGCAGATAGATCGGATAAAGCACCCCGACGGCCGGCAGCATTTTCGTCGACAGCATCCACATGAGGATGTCCTTGGTGCGCTTGGACGGCACGAAGGCCATGGACCAGGCGGCGGGAACGGCGATGATCAGGCCGAGGATCGTGGAGCCGCCCGCGATGATGACCGAGTTCCACAGGAAGCGCATGTAGTCTGAGCGCTCCTGGACGACTGCGTAGTTTTCCAGCGTCCAGTCGAAGAACAGGAACAGGGGCGGATCGTTGATTGCCTGCGCCTCTGTCTTGAAGCTGGTCAGGATGGTCCAGAGGATCGGGAAGAAGATCAGCAAACCGATTGCCCATGCAGCGACCGTGTTTATCGTCTTCCGGCGGGTGGTTACAGCGCGTGCCATGTCGTTCCCTCCTCAGGTGTCCAGGTTCTT
>JBCBUA010000107.1:0-16997 GCA_039818365.1 Pseudomonadota bacterium | reverse complement strand
CCCGCCATGTTGCTGATTTTCGGCATTATCCTAGGCCCCAGCCTCGTGGTGATCGGCATCAGCCTGACCGATTACGAACTGGGCGCTCTCGACTGGCGTTGGGTTGGTCTTGGGAACTACCAGGAAATGCTGGGTGACCGGACCTTCTGGCGATCGATCTCCAACACCTTCACCTATGTTGCGATCCTTGTGCCGTCGGCCGTGCTGCTGGGTCTGGCGGTGGCGATCATGGTCCATGCGCGCACTCGCACAAAACGGATCTACGAGGTTATCTACTTCCTTCCCGTGACGACCACGCTGGTTGCCATGGCAATTGTCTGGAACTTCGTGCTTCACAGCAAGATCGGTCCGGTCAATGCCGTCATCGTTGCGCTCGGGTTCGAACCGATCGGATTTTTCAGCGATCGTGACGTGGTCCTGTTTTCACTCGCGCTGATCGCCCTTTGGCAGCTCATCGGCTTCAACATGATCCTGTTCATCGCCGGGCTTTCGGCAATCCCTCAGGATCTTTATGAAGCAGCAGCGGTGGACGGTGCCGATGGCTGGGTCGACAGGTTTTTGCGCGTCACCTGGCCGATGCTCGGGCCAACAACGATGTTCGTGGTTGTGACGACAACCATCACGGCGTTCAAGGTTTTTGATACGGTTGCCGTTTTGACAAATGGCGGGCCACGCGGCGCGTCCGAGGTGCTGCTCTTTTCCATCTACCTTGAGGGCTTTGAGTATTTCCGCATGGGATACGCCTCGGCACTCACCGTCGCGTTTCTAACTTTCATTCTTCTTTTCTCCGTCGTTCAGGCCTGGGTGATTGACCGCAATGTCCACTACCGCTGAACCCTTCGCGCCGCAGGGCGCCTCCACGGAGTCCCTCTCCGTCACCTTCCATCGTTTGGGCAAGTTCGGGCGGCTGGCGCTCACCCATGCGCTGCTTCTGTCCGGCGTTGTTTTCGTGATGCTGCCGATCATCTGGATGTTGCTGACCTCTATGAAACCGGGCAACGAGATTTTTTCGGCCGGCCTGGACGTCCTTCCGAAAAATCCTCAGCCGGTGGCGAACTACACCTATGCACTGACGTCCATCCCGCTAATGCGGATGATGCTGAACGGTGCAATCGTGTGCGGCGGTATATTGATCGTGCAGCTGTTGACATCGATCCCCTGTGCCTATGCGCTCGCCAAGATCAAGTTTCGTGCAGCCCCATGGGTTTTCTCGCTTGTGCTGCTGGGACTGTGTATCCCGATCCAGGTTCCGGCCCTGCCGCTTTACCTAGCCCTTGCCAATCTAGGTCTGCTCAACACTTATTTCGCGTTGATGCTGCCGTTCTTCCTGTCGGTCTTCGCGATCTTCCTTTTCCGGCAATTCTTCAAGAGCTTTCCCGACGAGATCATCCAGGCCGCGCGTGTCGATGGCATGAGCGAATTCGAGATCGTCTGGCGGGTCGTGACACCAGCCGCGTGGCCCGCGATCGCCGCCTTCTCGATCTTCTCCATCACGGCCCATTGGAACGACCTCTACTGGCCGCTCATCGTGATTTCGAAAGACTCGCTCGCAACCCCGCCTCTGGGAGTCGCGTTCTTCTTCGATCCGGAATCCGGAACGGATTTCGGCTCACTCATGGCCGCGGCCACGATCATTTCCGCGCCGCTCGTCATCGCGTTTCTCGTCGCGCAACGCCAGTTCATCCAGGGGATCACAATGACCGGGGTGAAGTAGCCACTGTCTTCAAAACGAAGGAGAGTTCCATGAAATTTACCCTGAAATTGCTCGCGGCAGTGAGCGTCATCACAATGGGCTTTGCCGGGCCCGGCGCAGCACAGGACAAGACCAAGCTGGAGGTCTTCCATGCCTGGGCCGGACACCAGCGCTTTCACAAGCCGATTGCGGAAGAGTTCATGGCCCAGAACCCGGACATCGAGATCGAGTTCCGCGCCCCGGGTGCAGACTACGGTGCTGCGCATCTTTCGGTTCTGCGTGCCTCGCTGGCAGACGACCTGCCGGACGTATACTACTCAGGCTACCACCTCCTGCCGCCGGCAGCGCGCATTCTGTCCGAGCGCGAAGTCATCGTGCCGCTGACCGATTTCATTGCCGTAGAAGGCGACGGTTGGATTGAAGAAAACTACGCGCCGAACATCATCGCGCTCGGTGCCGTGGATGGTGTCCAGTATGCGATGCCGTTCAACGCCTCGACACCGATCGTCCACTACAATGCCGACCTTATCCGTCAGGCCGGGGGCGACCCTGAAAATCTGCCGACCAACTGGGATGAGCTGATCGAGCTGGCCGCAAAAATCAACGCATTGGGCGACGAAACCTACGGAATGTCCTACGACGCTCACAATTTCTGGGACGATTGGCTCTTCCAGGCGCTCATCAAGCAAGCCGGCGGCCGGATGATGAATGAAGATGAGACGGCCGTTGCGTGGAACAACGAAATCGGTCTCGATGCGATGAAACTTGCTGTCCGTTTTGTCGAAGAGGGCGGCATGCCGCTTATCACCAAGGAAGAAAGCGTGACGCTGTTCTGCGCCGGCAAGAAGGGCATTCACTTCACGTCCACTGCTTCTGTGCGCAGGTTTGGCGAATGTTCGGAGGGCAATTTCGAGTATGTCACCGGCACCTATCCGGTTACTGACACCGAAAACGGCGGTGTGCCGACAGGCGGCAATGCTGCGATGATCCTGACAAGCGACAAGAAAAAGCAGGAAGCGGCATGGCGTTTTGTGAAGTTCGTTTCCGGACCGAAAGGTCAGGAGATCGCGGTTCTCGGATCCGGCTACATGCCCACCAACAAGCTGGCTGCCGGACCGGACTATCTCGGCGATCACTACGAAAACTTCCCGAACTGGACGACGTCGCTCAAGCAGATCGAACGAGCGCAGACATGGTACGGCTATCCGGGCACGAACAGCGTCAAGATCGGCCGTGTTCAAATGGAGATCTTTGCCGAACTGATGAACGGCGACTTGACACCGGAAGCAGCACTTGAAGCCATGGTTGCAGAAACCGAGGCCCTGCTGCCGCGCAACTGATCGGCCGCAAGCTTTGCCGGGCCGCCAATCGGCGGCTCGGTACTTTTTCAAAGAATTTTTGATGTCCAAGGCTTCGCCGGGCATGCCGAACGGCATTCGAGAGTGTTGATGCGAGTGTGCGGGACCGAAGACGGCGACCTTGTCGGGGATCACGCCTTGAAGGTCACGCGATCACTCCGGCAAACGGCTTCAGAGACCTCCACGACACAATCGCCATCACCGACATTGACACCAATCGTCGTCAATACCGGCTGGGTCCTTGGGATCTCCAGTATCAGCGCTTCGTGTGCGGTTGGAAGACGCGCGGATATCGACGTCTCACGCCTCAGGAAATCCGAGATGCCGCACTGTGCGAGGGCTACCGTGACACTGCCGTGGTGGCCGATCAGATCAAGAATGCTCTGGAAACGGGGAGAAAGCGGATAGTAGTGCCGCGCCAGGATCGCCGGACGGTCTTCAACGACGCGAACGAATTCTGCCCTTTGAACCTGGGCACCTATCCTCAGTCCAAACGCTTTTGCAACATGATCCGGAGCTGATTTGCGCATTCGCCCGACCATCTTCAGGGTCGTCTCCTTGCCTTCAACGGAGAGGTTTGCGTTAAATCGCGTCCGTGCGCTCAGCCGATAGACAAACGTGTCTTCGGAAACGAAATTTCCCTTGCCGCGCCAACCCGTAACATGACCACTTCGTTTCAGCTGATCGATGGCCTTGCGTGCCTGATGGATCGACGTACCTGACTGGCTGGCGAGTTTTTCAAGGGACGGAAGCCTTGTTCCTGGAAGCAAGCTTCTGTCTTCGATCTTGGCGCGGAGAGCGCCTGCAATGTCTCGCCAATGCGCTTCGGGTTCGAACGTTTTGTGAGCAGGAGAATCCATAGCAGTAAACTCCGGTTTTCGGCTACCGCTGACACGAACTTCTGGCGTCACTTTATGGGTCGTGGTGCCAAGCCAACACACGTAAACTAGCGCACAATAGCTGCCCTTGCGTGAACCTTAGGTGAAGCATTTGTGTAACCGACGGCCCGGTCACATGCGCGTAAAGCGGAGCGATCAGCCTTTGCCGGCCATCGTTGTACGCACAGCCACTTTGTCCAAGGTTGAGTTCTGACCGGGAATGCTGGATATCAGTTTTTGGCTATACGCGGTTCTTGGGTGGCCGAAGACATCAGCTGTCGAACCCGTTTCGACAATCCGGCCGTTGTGCATGACCGAGACTTTGCATGACAATTCGCGCACAACGCCAAGGTCATGAGAGATCAAGAGCATGGCCAGACCGAGTTCGGCCTGCAATTCACCGAAGAGGTCTAGAATTTGCGCCTGGACGGAAACGTCGAGTGCCGTCACCGGTTCGTCCGCGATCAATAGCCTGGGTTTTGTCGCAATGGCGCGGGCGATGCAGACGCGTTGGCGTTGGCCTCCGGAAACCTCGTGCGGATACCGGTTCATCAATGCGGTCGGCAGGCGCACGCGGTCAAAAAGCCGATGCACCTCCTCTCTGGCGTCTTCCAAGGCCATTCCGTTGATGACAAGTCCTTCGGCTGCCGAATGACCCAAAGACATGCGCGGATTGAGCGCGGTTGCGCTGTCCTGATAAACGACCTGCACGTTTCTGCGAAGATCCCGCCGGTGCACTCCGCGAACAGCATATGGCGTTGTCCCGCAGGTTTTGATGCTGCCGCTGTCGGGTTTTAAAAAACCAAGCGCAAGACGACCGAACGTGGATTTGCCGGAGCCGGATTCTCCTAAAAGTCCATGGACTTCACCGGGCTCTATGTCGAGCGATAAATCTTGAAGCACAAACCGATGGCTGCCACGGCCAAACAGCCGCGAACGATACCCGAAAGAAACCTTGTCGGTCGTCAGCACCGGGGCGCTTTTCACCGTGCCGCTTGTTTCTTTGGTCGAACCAATGGCTGCTGGAACCGTTGGGCGTCGGCGGCTCCCCATTCCCGGTCGGCTGGCAAGCAGAGCGCGCGTGTAGGCATGTTCGGGAGCGGAAAACACCTTGGCAGAAGTCCCTATTTCGACGATCTCACCCGCATACATGACGGCGACCCGATCAGCAATCTCCGCCACGACGCCCAGATCATGAGAGATGAAAAGCATCCCCATGCCCCGGACGTCCTGGATCGATTTCAATAGCTTGAGGATTTGTGCCTGCACTGTGACATCAAGGGCAGTGGTCGGTTCATCGGCGATCAAGGCAACCGGAAATCGAACGGCTGCAATGGCGATCATGACCCTTTGGCATTGTCCGCCGGAAAGCTGATGCGGAAACGCACGTATCGCGCGTTCCGGATCAGGCAGACCTATGGCCCGGACGATGTTGTACACCTGGTTCGCGGCGGCTTCGCGATCAATGCCCGGCTTCACCTGCCGCAAAGCCTCCTCGATCTGGTCTCCGATCCTGTGAACGGGATTCAACGCGGAAAGCGCGTCCTGGAAGATCATGCCGACGGCTCTCGCGCGCGCATCGCGAATGACGTCATCGCTTGCGCGCACCAAATCAGCACTGAAGGGTGCGTTGAGCGAAACCGAGCCTTCAATCTTAGTGCGATTTGGCGTGAACGGGAGCTGGTGCAGATGCAGGATCGCCTTTGCAAACGCCGACTTGCCGGCACCGCTTTCGCCAACAATCGCGACCGTCTCTCCGCGAAAAAGGTCCAGGTCGATACCACGGACGGCGTGAAGCCGGCCGCCGCCCGGCAATTGAAAATAGACGTGAACGTTTCGGGCACTCAGGATCGGTTCAGTCATCGCTCAAAACGTCAATTCGGTCACGGAGGCTGTCTCCGATGAGCTGAAACAGCAGGGTGATCGTCACAAGGACGATCGATGGCATTCCGGAGATCCACCAGGCGTTGATCAGATAATCGCGGCCGTCGCCGATCATCCGCCCGAGCGAGGCAGTCGGAGGCTGGACACCGACGCCGAGGAACGACAGGCCTGCCTCCATCAAGAGGACACCTGGAAAGGAAAGTGTGAGGATCACCACAAGCGGGGAAGCCAGGTTGGGCAGGATATGAAAAAGGGCAATTCGAACGGGACCGCCACCAAGCGCCCGTGACGCTTCTACATACCCTTCAGCTCTCAGGCTGAGAACCTGGCCGCGAACAAGGCGTGCATACGCCTCCCATCTTATGAACCCAATCACAACGATCAACACCCAGATATCAGTTCCCAGAAGCGCGATGCCGCACAAAAGCAAGAGCAGGTCCGGCAGCGTGAGGAAAACGTCGGTCACGGTCATGACGGCGCGGTCGGTCCACGCACCGCCCAGGCCAGACAGCAATCCGAGGGAAATCCCCAGGAAGGCGCTGAAGATCAGGCCGAGCGTTGCAATTCCAAAGCTCGTGCGAATGCCGTAGATACAGCGGCTCAGGAGGTCGCGGCCAATATTGTCGGTGCCGAAGAGATGGGCCCAACTGCCGCCATCAAGCCAGACAGGCGGCTTGGATCTCGCCAAGAGATTGGTAAAATTCGGGTCGTGGGGCGCGACCACGGGCGCAAAGACCCCGACCGCAATAATGAACAGCAGGGCCGCCGCCGACACCGTGAGTGTATCGAACCTGAGCGTTCGCTGCTGCGGCGCTGCGGTGTCGGTCAATCAGGCCTCCACCCGGATGCGCGGATCGGCCGCGATGTAACAGAAGTCGATAAGAAGGTTCACCATCACGACGATGCCGGCATAGGCAATCAACCCGAATTGCAGAACCGGAAAGTCCCGCCCTTCCACCGCATCGACGAGGACCCGGCCGACCCCGGGGAGCGAAAACACCGCTTCTACAAAAATTGTTCCATTCAGGAGGCCGGCGATCTCGAGACCGAGAACGGTGATCAGCGGAATCATGGCGTTTCGCAGGATATGGCCGCGGGCGACCTGGCCATCTGTCAGACCCTTGGAGACGGCCGTGTTGACATAGGCATGGCCGATGGCGTCCAGCATGGCTGCACGCATGAACCTTGCGATCGCTGCGATTATGGGAATGGCAAGGGTCACGACAGGCAAGATGTAGTGACGCGGCGTTTCAAGACCGGTTGTCGGCAGGACGCGCAGGTAATAGCCGAAAAACAGGATGAGCGCGATGCCGATCACGAAATGCGGTACGGCATACCCCAGAAAAGCAAAGCCCATGCCGGCGCGCGACGCGGGCGATGACCGATAGAGCGCTGAAAATGCACCGAGCGGAATACCGACCGCGATCGCCAAAAGCAGTGCGAGACCGCCGACGATAATCGTATAGGGCATGCGGTTGGCGAACATTTTCCAGACATGTTCGGATGTATAGAGAGAGCGGCCGAAATTGCCCTCGGCCACATTGCCGAGATAGCTCACGAACTGTTCCGGCCAGGGGCGGTCGAGCCCGTATTTCGCTTCCAGAGCCTCCAGATGCTCTGCCGTGATGCCTTCCGGATACATGACCTCAAACGGTGTGCCTGACAGACGAAGCGTCACGAACGCGATCACAAGCACCAGAAACATGGTGACAAGCGCACGCGTCAGCCGGATCGACATGAAGTGAAACATCACAGTCCTGTAAGGCTAATGGCCCCCGGATGTTCCACCGGGGGCCATGTGTTTCAGTAGTTCTCGCCGATGGTCACTTCGCCGGCGCGCAGCGGCAGGACATAGGGGCGCTGTGCAACCGGGATTTCGAAGGACAAGCCATCGCGCATGCCGTAGAGCTCGTGCGGCTCGTAGAGCAGGATCCAGCCGGACTCTATTTCGGCAAGGTCGAGAAGCTTGCGGTAGGCGTCTTTGCGAACTTCCGGATCTGTGGAGTAACGCGCCTCTTCATAGGTCGTCTTCCACTCCGGGTGGGAGGGAGACCAGAGCGGCCCGCGGCTCGACACCCAGGACTTGTCCGACCAGTGGGTATCCATGGCGCCCATTGGATCGGGGTAGTACATCGGGTTGGACCAAGCGCGCACGTTCATCCGTTCATAGTCGATCTCGTCGACCTCCTGGAGCTCGAGCTTGACGCCACATTCGGCCCATTGCTGCTGGATGACCTGTGCCGCCAGATCCCCGTAAAGGTAATAGGAGCGCGGGAACTGCGCCAGGACAGGCTCGCCGTTGTAGCCTGCCTCAGCCAGCAGACGCTTGCCTTCTTCCGGATCGAACTTGATCAGCTTAAGTCCTTCAATGAAATACGGCGCACCATATTCCTCGAACTGGTGGGCGAGGGGAACATGCGCCTTGCCACCCCACAGGCCATCGACCATGGCCTGGCGGTCCGTGCACAGGCGCAGGGCCTTGCGGACGAGGGGATTGTCGGTCGGTGGAGTGTTCTGGGCGATAATCCAGACGTGGAACATCGGCCAGGTAACACCCATGGTATTGATGCCATCGGCCTGGACGGCACTTTCCTGATCCGGCGGGATATTGGTCACCAGATCGAACTCACCGTTGACGAGGCCGGTCACACGGGATGCAACCTCTTCCACATGTTTGAATTCGATTTTCTCAAAAGGGGCCTTTTCACCCCAGTAATCGTCGTAACGTTCCATGACGGCCAGGTCACGCGGCACGAACTCGGTCACCTTGTAAGGACCGGTGCCGACCGGGCTCAAGGCGGCATCTTCGAAACCCAGCTTCTCATAGTGCTCCTTTGAGGTGATACCGGCTGAACGGGCCGAGATCAGCGTCTCGAAATTTGGCTCGGCACGCAGGGTGTGGATACGCACCGTCAGCGGGTCCATCACTTCGACTTTCTCGAAATTGTAGAACCAGCGGCCCCAGGCAGCGGCAAATTCCGGGTCTTTTTCAAGGATCATCCGATTCAGCGAGAAGGCGACATCGTCGGCATCCATCGTTGTGCCGTCATGCATCTTGACGTTTTCACGCAGCTTGAGTTCCCAGACGGTCGGCTCAACCAGCTTCCACTCGGTGGCAAGACCCGGCTTGAACGTGAGCGGATTGGAGAAGCTGTCGCGCTCAATCAGCGTGTCGTAGATCTGGTAGAGCATGGGGGCGCCGTTGTTACCGGTCTGGTCCTGCGGGTCCATGTTGGTGATGTGCGTGGAAAGCCCGACGCGCAATTCCTGAGCACCGGCGTTGGCACTCATCACCAGTGCCAACATTGCCGTCGATAGTAGAAGTTTTCTCATGCATTCCTCCTTGCCTAAGTGATCAATCGAGCCACAGCGCATTGGTCCAGGCCTGACGGCCGGAGGCGTCGCGCAACACCAGGCGGCACCAGCCTGTGCCGAACCGGTCAAGGGGCAGGTCCGCACGGGTCAGGGCCGTTCCCGAGACGTGCACGGCCTCACCGACATTACCCACAAGCGTGACTTGGGTTGCAGACGAACAGCGAATTGAAAGCGTTCCGTTGTCACGCGTGATTGTCTCGATGACAGGACCCTGACTGGCGTAGTAGTCACCGGCCTTGAGTGCGGAAACCAAAGCCTCAGGCGTATTTTCCTGGGCTTTGACCATCACCCAGCCACCAAAGCCGTCCATGGCATTCTGCCGGAAGTGACTGTCATCGACGGCGATCCCGCCAAGGCTGCACCCTGCCTGGAGCGCAAGGTCCCAATGTACGGATCCGTCTCCCCGCCCGTAGCGGATTGCGGCGGTAGTGTTGAAGACTTCAATGGCATGCGCCACATCGATTGACAGGATGTCGTCGATGATCAGACCGGACAGGTACGGATGGGCCACGGCGACAAAGGCACCCGCTTCCGCAGCGCGCCTGGCGAGCTCTTGGCCGGTCTCGCCGGCTCCCGTGGGCGGGAAATCATGGGGCAGCCCGACGGCAAGAATGTGCCAGTCCATGCCGTGTGAGGTTTGAGGGGCGTGTATCTCAGCTCCGATAATCGTCATGAACTTGTTGGAACGGAATTCGCTGGTGTCGGCGATTGCAAAGTTGAACCGGCTCATGAAGTGGTCGCTGAGGCAGATGAAATCGTACCCTTCCGCCTCGTAGCGTTGGCAGACTTCCTCGGGCTCCAGCGCTCCGTCTGAAACGATCGAGTGACCGTGCAGATTGCCCCGCCAGAAACGGCCGGGACTGGAGAATGCGGAAAGCATGCTGTTACTCCTGAAAAGGGGGATCCCAATTGCCAGCGGTGCAGGGCACCGTCGCTTTGTCTGCGGGCGGTTTTGCCGCCCGCTAAAGGTTTGAAGCGTGCTTACTTCTTCACAGTTATTTCGCCGCCGCGCAGCGGAATAACGTAGGGCCGTTGTGCGATCGGGATATCGAACGAGATGCCCTCGCGCATGGCATAAAGCTCATGCGGTTTGTAGAGCAGCAGCCAGCCTGACTCTTCCTCGGAAATCTCAAGAAGGCGCTGGTAGGCCGCGCGGCGTTTTTCCAGGTCCGTTTCGAACCTGGCGGCTTCGTAGGTTGCTTCCCATTCAGGATGCGAAGGGGTCCAGAGCTTGCGCTGCGATGCCCAGGATTTGGGCGACCAGTGCGTATCCATCGCACCCATGGGATCCGGGTAGTACATTGGATTCGACCAGGTGCGGAAGTTGATGCTGTCGTGGGGCTGCGAGCCGTGAAAGGTCGCCCAGTCTTCTTCCTGGAGGCGCAAATTCAAACCGCATTCGGCCCATTGCTGCTGGATGACTTGTGCGGCGAGATCGCCATAAAGGTAGTAGTTTCCAGCATGCGAAACCACCATCTCCTCGCCGTTGTAGCCTGCCTCGGCAAGCAAACGGCGGCCTTCTTCAGGATCGTATTTGATGAGGTCAAGCCCCTCAATGTAAAGCGGTGCGCCATATTCGGCAAACTGGTGTGCAGTCGGTGTTTCGGCCAGACCGTTCCAGAGGCCATCGACAAGAGCCTTGCGGTCGGTGCAAAGGCGCAATGCCTGACGGACCAGCGGGTTGTCGGTGGGGGCCACGTTCTGGTGAATCAGCCACACATGGAACATGGGCCAGGTCACACCCTGGGTGCGGACACCCTCGACGTTAAGTGTATTCGCCTGATCAGGCGGTATGTTCGTGATCAAATCAAATTCGTTGTTCACTAGGCCTGTGATCCGGCTGGCCACCTCGGGCACGTGGAGCATTGTGACCTTGTCAAGCGCGGCAGGCTCTCCCCAGTGCTTGTCAAAGCGCTCAAGAACCAGGCTTTCGCCAGGCACGAATGTTGCGACCTTGTAAGGGCCGGTGCCGACCGGGTTGAGCTTGGCCGTGTCAAAGCCCACCTCTTCCTGGTAATCCTTCGACGTGATGCCAGCCGAGCGTGACGAGATCAAGGTCAGAAAGGCGGGTTCGGGTCGGAGGGTGTGAATGCGGATTGTGTAGGGATCGATGACCTCCGCATCCTTGAAATTATAGTGCCAGCGGCCCCACGCACTGAAGAATTCAGGGTCTTCGTGATGATACATGCGGTCGAGCGAGAACTCGACATCATCGGCATCGAAGGTGTCACCGTTGTGGAACACCACGCCTTCGCGCAACTTGAGTTCCCAGACCGTCGGTTCGATCTGGGTCCACTCCGTCGCAAGGCCAGGCTTGAACGAGAGCGGTGTTGAGAAACTGTCGCGCTCAATCAGCGTGTCGTAGATCTGATAGAGCATCGGCGCACCGGAATTGCCGGTGTTGTCCTGCGGGTCGAGACCTTTTTCGAATGTGGAAAGTGCGATGCGCATTTCCTGCGCCTGGACCGGCATCGTGGCGACGCCCAAACCCAGCGCGACCAGAGCCGTGGTCAACAGAAGTTTTCTCATGAAGTTCTCCTTGGGTGAAAGATCAGTCGAGCCAGATCGGATTGGTCCAGGCGCGGCCACCGTCAGTTGCGCGGATTACAAGCCGTGCCCAGCCACCGGCAAAAGGTTCCAGTGGCAGCTTCGCGCGCGTGATGCCCTCACCGAAAACATGCGTACTCTTAGCGCCGCGGCCGAGAAGCCAGACGCTGTCAACTGGTGAGGTTTCAACGTGGATCCAGTCGCCGTTCCGTTCGAGATGAAGAATTTCTGCGCCGGTTGATGCGTAGTAGGCACCGCGCTTGAGCGCATCGAGCAAAGCGTCCGGCGATCCGGCTTCTGCCTTCACATTGACCCAGCCGCCAAGCGCGTCCCGCTGGTAGCGATGGACGTCATCGACAGCGATGGCGCCGAGTTTTCGGCCAGCTGTCAGCATCTGATCAAGGAGGTAGCCGCCTTCGCCGCGGCCGGTCGCGGTGCAAATGCTGTTGAAGACTTCAACCGCATGCACACCTTCCGGCAGGCTGAGGCCATCCTCTTGGGTCAGCCCGTACCAGTCCGGGTGCGGAATGGCGACAAACGCGCCGGCATCAAGCGCGCGCTGCGCAAGCTGCGGCCCGGTTTCACCCGCATCTGTCGGAGCGAAGTCCAGAGGAAGTCCGACGGCCAGGATATGCCAGATTTCGCCATTGCCGATGTTTCCTGAATGAAGCTCAGCGCCCAAAATCGTTGTGAAACCCGCGTTGCGGTTGGCGGACGTGTCAGTGACGGGAAATCCGTAGACCTCGCGAAAATGGTCGCTGAGACAAACGAAATCATACCCGGCGTCTTGATAGAACTTGCAGTGCCGTTCCGGCGAAAGATCGCCGTCTGAATTTGTGCTGTGTCCGTGCAGATTGCCTTTAAAAAAACGGCCAGGAGCCGAGAACGCGTCAAGCATGCGATGCCTCCGTATTACAAGCCCTCTGCTAACGCTTGTTTGTGACGCGCGGGCTTCAAAGCGCCGATGCAGCGAAACGGTCAAAGAACCTTCACGCAAACCTGCGAAGTATGCGCATGGCGCTGCTCTGTTTGATGATGCCGGGGTGCTATTCCTTTTGTGCCGATGGGTGTTGCACTGAGCGGCGACAGCCCTGTGTCTTGAAAATCTGCTCTGTCGATGTCCGTCAGACTTTGGCTTCGCGTGGTCTCTTTAGAAATGTCGGAATTGCGCCGCCCTGATCCCTCGCTGCTGGCCGAATATGAAAGTTCGCTCCGCCGTGGCTGGTCTCCAAACAATGTCCGTCCGCGTGAAGCGGCCAGGGAGCAGCTGGAAAAGATCGCGCTTGATCCGGATGGCTTTCTGAACGGCCTTGAGGACAGGGAGGCCAAGGGACCGGAAGTCGTTCTGCCGGATGGTTCGCTTGTTGCGCGGTTGCCAAGTTTTACCCGTTGGATCTGGGCGGACGGTTTTTGCGGAAGCATTGGTTTCCGGTGGCAGCGGGGCACGGCGGAGTTACCCTCGCACGTGCTTGGTCACATCGGGTATGCCGTCGTTCCCTGGCGGCGGAACGAAGGCCATGCGACGGCGGCTCTGGGTGCGCTGCTGAAGGAAATCGAACCTTTACAACTGCCATGGGTTGAGTTGACAACCGACCCGGAGAATGTCGCCTCGTCAAAGGTTATTGAGAAGTGTGGCGGTGCCCTCATTGAAACTTTCGAAAAAGACATGTCCTTTGGAGGCGGCACGGCTCTGCGCTGGCGCATTAAAATCGGAGCCCCTGCGCCTTAGGGGCCGCACCCTAGGCGGCAGCAACAAAATGGCCGGTGGAGACTTCGCGAAAGTCAATCGGTTCGGTGATCGCACCCTTTGGCGCGATAGGCGACTTTCGGCCTTCGTCATAAAGCTGAGGCGTTGCCATCGGCTTTGCCGGATCTGGGACCGGGATCGAAGCTAGGAGGTTCCTTGTGTAGTCATGCGCCGGATCTGACAGCACGGTCTTTGCCGGACCGTACTCCACGAGACGCCCCATGAACATCACCGCAACAGCCTCGCTGACCTGCTCTACGATCGCCAGATCGTGGGAAATGAAGAGATAGGTCAGACCGAGTTCGCGCTGAAGCTCGGAAAAGAGTTCCAGCACCTGGGCCTGTACCGAAACATCAAGCGCTGAAACGGGTTCGTCCGCAATCACGAGATCCGGCTCCAGAGCAAGCGCACGCGCGATGCAGAGCCGCTGGCGTTGTCCTCCGGAAAATTCGTGCGGATACCGGTCGAGATGCTGGTCGGACAGCCCGACACGATTGAGTAGCCACCTGACCCGCTCCCGGATCTTGGGTTGGTCTCCCCATTTATGAATGATCATGGGTTCGGCGATCTGGTCGAACGCCGTTCTGCGGGGGGACAGTGCCGCGAAGGGGTCCTGAAAGACAATTCCGGTCTTGGCCCGAAAGGCGAAACGTTGCTCATGAGACAGCGTTGACGTGTCTGTGCCGTCTACCCTGACCGTTCCGGAGCTAGGCTCGGCCAGCCCTATGACCGCGCGCGCAATTGTCGACTTTCCGCACCCCGATTCACCGACAAGCCCGAGCGTCGTGCGTTTGGGTACCGAAAAAGACACCTGATCCACCGCCAGCACCTCGTGTTTGACCTGGCGCAGCAATCCGGAGCGGATGGGATAGCGAACAGACACGTTTTCCAGATCGAGCATCGGAATGTCTGTCGCTTTGACGGACGGTTTTGCAACCGCGGTTCCAAGCACCGGCACGGCATTGAGCAATCGCCGCGTATAGGGATGGGACGGAGACTGATAAATCTGTTCAACCGGCCCGATTTCCACCAGGCTCCCGGTCTGCATGACGGCAACACGGTCGGCGATCTGGGCGACGACGCCAAGATCATGGGTAATGAACAGCACCGCGGTGCCGTGATCTGCCTTCAGCTTCTTGATCAGCCAGAGGATTTGCGCCTGGATCGTAACGTCTAGCGCGGTTGTCGGCTCATCCGCGATAAGGATCTTCGGCTCGCACACCAGGGCCATCGCAATCATCACGCGTTGGCGCATGCCGCCTGACAGTTCGTGCGGATACTGGTTGAAGCGGCGCTCAGGTTCGGGAATGCGCACCTCGTCCATGGCAGCAAGGGCACGTGTCTTTGCCTCGGCCTTTGAAAAACCCAAATGGGTAATGAGCGGCTCGATGATCTGCTCACCGACCGAAAAGACCGGGTTGAGAGAGGTCATCGGCTCCTGGAAAATCATGGCGATTTCATTGCCGCGGATGGCACGGGCTTCCGGCTCGGTGGCCGTCACCATGTCGATCCGGCCGTCGTGGATTATCTTTCCGCCATCGATTTCTCCCCCCGCCAGTCGAATGAGGGCCATGGTGGACATGGCGGAGACCGACTTGCCTGATCCGGATTCGCCGACGATCGCCAGCGTCTCGCCAGGCATCAGGTCGAAGGAGATACTCTTCACGGCCTCGACTTTTGTTTCGCCCGAACCAAAGGAGACACGAAGGTTCTGGACCGACAGGATTGGGTCTGACATTGCGAGCAACCTTTTCAATGGAAAGCGGGGGCCTGACTGGCCCCCGCGTCTTTTTTATCGCGTGATGCCGTTCTTGGCGTCGCCGATGAAGCCTGCACGGAAATCCAGCACATAGGGGATGTGGCCCGGATAAGGCGCCCAATCGAGATCTTCCCGCATGCCCCAGCTTTCAAAGGGCTGGTAGAGAACGAGGAACGGAGCGTCTTCCTTCACCTGTTCCATCAGCTTTTCATAGGCGATGTTGCGCAGTTCGATGTCTGTCTCGAAGCGGAATGCTTCATAGAGCTTCGCCCATTCGTCCATGCCGATGGATGGATCCCAGAGACCGCGTGTCATGCCGGCACCTTCCGGCGCCCACATCTTGCCGAACGAACCATGCGGGTCGGCGAAATACATCGGGTTCGACCAGTTGTGAACCTGGTCCTTGGAGCCCCAGCCGCCGGGCGTGCCCGGATCATTCCAGGACGTTACGACCTTCAGTTCGATTTCGACGCCGATCTCGCGCCACATTTCCTGCATTGCCTGGGCAGCAAGCAAACCGTTCGTGTAGTAGACAGGGTCCGTATAGAAGGGCAGCTTGGTGCCTTCCAGGCCGTTGTCTGCGATGATCTTCTTGGCGCCTTCCAGATCATATTCGAACGTCACGATGTCCGGCGTATAATAGGGGCCATATTGCGGGTAGGTATGCGTGTTCGGCACGACAGCCTGGCCGCCCCACAGCGCTTCATTGAGAAGGTTGCGGTCGACAGCTTTGACCATGGCCTGACGGAGCGGTTTGGTGATGATACTGCCCTTTTCGCCACCACCGAAATACATCAGGTGGAAGAGAGGCGTCACACCGCCTGCGGTCTTGAAGCCCGGCGTGCCGTTGATCACGTCAAGCTGATCCGGTGGCACGTTGGTAATGAGGTCGACTTCCTTGTTCACCAGTGCGGTCACGCGCGCGGCCAATTCCGGGATACGGCGCACGTTCACACGCTCGTATGGCGCTTTTTCGCCCCAGTAATCGTCGAACCTTTCCCATACGATCCGCGTTTCCGGCGTGAACTCGGCGTATTTGTATGGGCCGGTTCCAACCGGAGCCTGACGGAAGGCGATGAAGTCGCTTTCTTCCGTCTCGTTCGGATCACCGGACAGACCCATCGTGTAGTCTTTCGGCAAGATCATTGCTTGCTGGGCAGCGAGGATCAGCTCGATCAGCGGCTCCGGCTTTTCGGACACGATTTTCAGGGTCTTGTCATCGACGACTTCAAGGTTTTTGACGTTGCCGAAGAATTCCTTGGACCGCTCGATGCGCGCCGGATAGCCCGGAGTGATCATGTTCTCAAGGCTCCAGACCACGTCCTCCATGGTCATGTCTTCGCCGTTGTGAAACTTCACGCCTTCACGAATGGTTAGCTCGATCTCGGTGGGGGAGGTCACTTTCCAGGACGTGGCAAGGCCGGGGCCGAAGGAGTTTTCTTCCGAAGTCGGATCCTTGAAGAGAAGCGGCTCCATGGAATTGACGTAAAACTGCGAGCCGACATTGGAGTGATCCGCACCCGGATCAATATAGGCGGACAGGTTCGCGGTCGCGACATTCAATTCCTGTGCAAGCGCTGTTGACGACAAGAGCGCGGCAACGGCGCTGATTGCGATCAAGTGTTTCATTTGTCAGTATTCCCCTTGCGATGATTGAGTCATTGCAGGCTCCGGACCGGCTGATTTTGAACGAGAGGCCGGCCCGGAGCTGTTGTCAGGCCTGACGCTTCAAACGAACGTCAAGCGTGTCTCTGAG
>JBCBUA010000106.1:0-17185 GCA_039818365.1 Pseudomonadota bacterium | reverse complement strand
GCGAATGCCACGATCGATCCGAATTGCAGGCCGGTCACCGTGATGACGGGAACGAGCGTGTTCTTCATGGCGTGGCCGAAATTGACGGTCTTCTGACTGAGCCCGCGGGCCCGGGCAAAGCGGATATAGTCCGTTCTGAGAACTTCGAGCATTTCCGATCGCACGAGACGCATGATCAAAGTCATCTGGTAAAGCCCGAGCGTGACGGCTGGCAGGATCATCGACTTGAAGCCGTTCCAGGTCAGGATGGCCAGATCAACACCAAAAATACTTCGTGTTTCGCCGCGCCCGAATGCGGGAAGCCAGCCGAGATTGACCGCAAACAACCAGATCAGAAAAACGCCGATCAGGAATGTCGGCAGGGACACGCCGACCAGGGACGCCGTCATGATGAAATTCGCCACAATTCCGTCCCGCCGGATCGCCGTGTAGACGCCCAGCACGAAGCCGAGCGAAATGGCGATCACGCCGGACAGGAGCGCAAGTTCAAGCGTTGCCGGCAGCCGGTCGAGGATGAGCTCTCCAACCGGAAGTCCAGCCCGGTAGGACACGCCGAAGTCTCCGGAAAACGCACGCTGCAAAAAACGGAAATACTGAACGATGATCGGATCGTTCAAGCCGAGCCGCTCTTCCAGTTCGGCCTTGTCGGCAAGGGTCGCTTCCTGCCCCAGCATGTTCTCGACCGGGTCGCCCATGAACTTGAACATGGCGAAAGAAATGAAACCAACTGCCATCAGGACAAGCGCGGCCTGTCCTAAGCGTCGTATGATGAAAGCAAGCATTTTCTAAACGCCAATCAAAACCCAGTGCGTCCGTGGCTTTCGCCTTCGGGTCTTGTCCCGACGGTTCTCCCTCGTTCCAGAGAACTGGCGGTTCTTGCACTTCTGCCCCAGCAGCGGAGCTGCCCCTCACTGCGGATCAACCGACCGGCAATCGGCCCGGCACCGGTGCCGCACAGTTCAACCAAAAGAGCCACCGCGCCCGCTGCCAAAGCAGTAGGCACGATGGCCTTTGTCCAAGTCTTACTTACTGAAGGTCAGGAACTTGAAGTGCGGCTGGTCTTCCGGCTGCACCGGAAAGTCAACGTTGTCCTTCATGCCCCAGTTCAGAACCTGGTTATGGATCGGCAGGTAGAGGGTTTCCGCCTTTGCCGTATCCCAGATTTCACCGATCGTGGCATTGCGGATTTCTGCATCCGTTTCCGAGGCCAGGCTCTGGATCTTGGCATCAATGCCTGCATCCGAATAACCCGTTCCGTTCCACGAGCCGTACTTGTCGGTGGTCGTGTGGACGAGGAAGTTGAAGATGTACTCCGAGTCAAAGGTCGGAACGCCCCAGCCGAGCATGTAGAAATCGGTTTCCCTGTTCGTGATTAGCGGGAAGTGCTGGGCTTTCGGCTTGGCGTCAAGGTTCACCTTGATACCGATCTGGCCGAGCATGCCGACGGCGGCCTGACAGATCGCCTCATCATTGATGTAGCGGTCGTTCGGGCAATTCAGCGTCAAACCGAAACCATCGCCGTAGCCAGCTTCTTCCATCAGGGCCTTTGCCTTGGTAACGTCATATTCCGGATAAGCGTCGAGCGCCTCGGTCCAGCCGTTGACGAACGGAGGCATGATCACGCCGGTCGGGGCGGACTGCTCGCGCATCACGACCTTCTTGATGGCGTCGCGGTTGATGGCAATGTTCATTGCCTCGCGGACACGCTTGTCGGCGAGCGGGTTCTTGCCGTCGACGGTGTCGCTGGTCAGGTCATCGGCACCGAGATTCATGCCGAAGAAGATCGTCCGGTTCTGCGGCGCCGTGTTCAGCTTGAGGCCGTCGGTTTCTCCAACGCGCGCCAGATCCTGCACAGGAACGTCCTGAATGAGGTCAACCTCGCCGGACAGGAGTGCGGCAACGCGGGTCGCGCCTTCCTGGATGGGCGTGTAGATGATTTCGGTGACTTCCATCGGGAATTCACCCTTGCCCCAGTAGTTTTCGTTCTGTTTCAGAACCGTCTTGGAATCCTGCTTGCGGCTGTCCAGCACGAAAGCGCCGGTGCCGTTGACAGTGCGGACGCACGGGTTGTCGCCGCCATTGGCAATATCCTGCGGTGCTTCGCAACCGTTTTCGACCGTCCAGTCCGCATCCATGATGAAGAGGTTCGTCAGGTTGTTCGGCAGCAGGGGGTTCGGACCGGTGGTCTCGATCTGCACCGTCAGGTCGTCAACCTTGCGCACGTCCTTGACGGATGCCAGCAGCTCTTTCATCGCGGATGTCGGCATCATCGCGCGTTTGAGCGAGAAGACGACATCATCGGCGGTGAAGTCCTGGCCGCCATGGAACTTGACGCCTTCGCGCAGCTTGAATTCCCAGACGTTGGGGTCTTCGGTCGGCTCCCAGCTGGTCGCAAGTGCCGGGATGATCTTCGCTTCCATGTCGCGCTGCAGGAGCGGCTCGTACATCTGGTGCGCAAGGGCGTGGGTCGGGCCTTCGTTCTGGGCATGCGGATCGAGCGTCAGAGAGTCGCCCGCGCGCGCCCAGCGAAGTGTTTCAGCATTGACTGCGCTGAGGCCGGCACACAGCGCCAGGCTCGCAGCAGTCAGCTTCAGGAATGTTTTTGTCATAATGTTCCCCTTTGTTTGAACCGGGGCCGGTTGTCCGGCGCGATCTTATCGTGATCCCCAGCTGGCATTTAAGGACGTTTGCGCAGCCGCACCTGCAGGAGTGATGCAGAATGCAACCCAAGCTGCGCTATCCTGACCGGTAAGAGACCGCTCCGGCCTAACGGAGTCAAGGGGTATCTGGAAAACGCGCGCCGGTGACCGAAAGGTGTCGTAACGGCAGGAAATAAGCCGCTTCGGCATGGAGTGTTTGAGCGCCGAGTGCTTTGGGTTGCAGGTGACTTCGCGTTCACAAAGGCGTTTGATGAACGGGCGGCCGATCCTCATGTCCCGGACCCACCCTGAAAACGCGCGTGCCCGTGTCTCGTCAACCGACGCATTTGGAGAAAAAAGCTGGTGATTTTTCGTTCTTGGATAGGCGGTTAGGTGCAGGTTGCGCGGCCTGGATGCGCGCGGTCGGGTCCAGGTTCCCGGGTTGCTTGAGACGCGGTTGCGCTCCCGCCGCTTGCGTTGACATCAGACGGTGTCGAGGTCGGGAAAAGGTATCGGATCAGCCGGCGGGTTTGCGGGGTCCTGCAGCGCGAGATGCCACCAGCCGACATCGCACCACTGACCGTTCTTGAAACCGACGCCGCGATAGACGCCGACCGGACGGAAACCCATGGCCTCATGGATGCCGACGCTGGCGTCGTTGGGGAGTGTTATGCCGGCATAGGCGGCGGCGAAACCCTGACGAACAAGGATCTCGAAAAGAGACGAATACAGGCGGCGTCCTATTCCGCGGCGCTGTGCGCGGGGGGCGAGGTAGATGGTCACGTCGCAGGACCATTGATAGGCCGCACGCTGCCGGTGTCTGCCGGCGTAGGCATAGCCCAGGATTTCTCCGTCTTCCTCATGGACCAGCCAGGGGAAGGTCTTCAGGGTTGCCGCGATCCGGCGGGCCATTTCCTCCGCCGTCGGGCACTCCGTCTCGAAGGAGATGTAGGTGTCCCGGACATAGGGCGCGTAGATGTCGGCGAGGATCGCGCCATCGTCCGGAGTTGCTGTGCGAATAGGCATGTTGAGACTGTCTCGAATTTCCGGGGCGGTTTCAGGCGCGGGGCGGATCGCTGCGCCGGCTGCGTGGACGCGTGCAGATACACTTATGCGTCAGACATCCAGAACGGAACCCCTTTCTACAATCTGCCCTTCGAGCAGGGTCGATTGAAGTCCCGTGTTCGTATCCAGCAGATCCATGAGCTGAAGCGCAACCGAGCGGCCCATTTTCCGGGCCGGGAGGTTCGTGGTCGTCAGCGGCGGCACGATCTCCGTCGACCAGTCCAGGTTGTCGAACCCCATCACGGACATGTCACCTGGAATGGAAAGGCCGGCAGCGGCGAGACCGAAATAGGCACCGAGCGCCAGGACGTCACTCAGGCACAGGATCGCGGTGACATTCGTATCCTGGTCCATAAGGGTCTGAACGGCGTGCTTGCCGCCGGAGGCGTCGAGGCTGGTCTCGAAAAACAGGACGCTCATGGTGCCGTCGCAGGCTTTGCGCGCGCCGGCTACGCGCGCGGATATCCTGTCGCTCGAACCGGTCGGGCCATGAACGACCGCGATCTTTGAATGTCCCTTCGACTTCAGATAGCTCAATGCGCTGTGCGCAAGCCCGGCATTGTCATAGCCGATCATGGGCGTGGAGAGGGCTGGGTCCCAAATGGACGTGAACACGTAGGGGATGTTTCTGCCGTCCAGCAGTTCATAAAGCTCCTGGCTGTGCCTCGCGCCGCTGAGAATGAAGGCTTCAGACCCCATCCCAAGGAGCTTGCGCGCTTCCTTGACCTCCATCTCCTCGTCGCCATTCGAAATTGCAAGAACGAGGGAATACTGCCTCTCGGACAGGGTCTGTTCGATCGCAGATATGAACTTCGCGTAGATCGAATACTCGATGTTCGGAATGATAGTTGCAATCGTCTTTGTCTTGTTCGTTGAAAGCGAGCGGGCAGCCGCATTCGGGAAGTAGTTCAGTTTTTTGCACGCGGCTTCAACGCGTTGGCGGGTTTCTTCGGTGACCTTCGCAGATCCGTTCATCACCCTGGAAATGGTGGCGATCGAAAGCCCGGTTTCCCGTGCAACATCCCGTATCTTGCCGATTCTTTTTTCCAAGCGCCGTTCCACCCCGTCGTGTGATGAAAAGTTAGCCTTGACAATAACTCGTTTCAAGTTGTTTGATGTAACCGGTTTCATTGAAGTCGATAGGGGCAAGGGCCTCTTTTTGTTTGGCTGTTATGAAACCGGTTACATGGCTAGCGCCAGTGCAGTGTGGCTTCAAGGGAGAGGGTCGCGGGGAATGAGAGCCGACATCGACCAAAACGCAATGCGCCAGGTCTACCGGGGCCTCAAAGATCCAGTGTTTTTCCAGCTTCAGGTTGCCTGGGGCGGCGTTGAGACCGTCGATGTTCCGGCAGGGGCCCTGATCTCCGTGACCAACGTGGACGGCGGCGGCCGGGTTCTGCTGACGGCGCGCGCGCCCGAGGACAGGCACTTCACGACACGGACGCTCGACGTTCCCACTTCGGAAAGCACCTCGGAAGATCCGGCTGTTTTCGATCACCAGATGATGGCCTCCCTTGCCGCCGCGCGCGGCAGCAGCCTCGATCTTGCCCGCTTCCATCCGATCTTCGACGGTGCTTCCCTGCCCGGCGACCAGTTTGTTACCAGAGCGCTGGAAGACACGAGCCTCTACGTCATCGCGCCCATGGACGCGAGCTATGTCGCAGGGGGCGGCGGCTCCAGCTTCACCGTCAGGATCAAGCCACCCGAGCAACGCCCGAGGGACGGATGGCTGCCGCCGCCGCTCGGCAGGGTCCGGGACGAGTGGCGCGTTGGAAGGGGCTCTGCCAAAGCCTATGAAGTCAAGAAGGGCCAGTTCATCCAGATCATAGATGTCGAGGGCCAGCAATGTTCCGACTTCATGGCCATGTGTGCCAGGAACCTTGAGGCCGGTCGCGAGCGCTATATCGATTCAACGGTGTCGCGCACCAAGACACACAGTGCCTATCCGCTTCCGGGCCTGTTCGACAAATTCTATGACCAGGACATCAATCCGCTGTTGTCGGTTCGTCAGGATACCGTCGGCCGGCACGATACGTTCGCGCTTGCCTGCACCGCCAACGGCTACGAAGAGCGCGGGTTTCCGGGGCACCTGAACTGTTCGGACAACATCAGTGCTGCCTTCTCTCCCTTTGGGATCGGCAAGCGCGCGGCCTGGCCGGCGATCAACTTTTTCTTCAATTCCTGGATCAACTGGACGGAGCACGGTCTCGTCAGTGACGAGGCGTGGTCGCGGCCGGGCGATTACGTGGCCATGCAGGCGCTGACGGATCTCGTCTGTGTTTCAACGGCCTGCCCGGATGACATCGACCCGATCAATGGCTGGAACCCGACGGATATCCACGTCAGGATTTACGAGGAGGATACCTCGATTTCACATTCGGTATCGTGGCGCTCGCAGCCCGAGGACAGCGGGAAACTCACCCGCCACTCCGCCTTTCATCCGCGCACATCGGCACTGACCAGCCGCTTCGTCGCTTCCAGGGACCTTTGGGTGCCTGCGCGCTTCGACGGCACCGGTGCGGTGGAAGAGTACTGGGCCTGCAAGAACGCTGCGACCCTCCAGGACATGTCGGGCCTCTACAAGTTCGACGTGGTCGGACCGGACGCGGAAGCCTTGCTGCAGGCCTGCCTGACGCGCGATGTGTCGAAGCTGTCGCTGCATCGAGGCTTCTACGCCCTCGTCTGCGACGAACGCGGCAGCGTTCTGGATGACGGGACGCTGTTCCGCATCGAGCAGACGGCTTTCCGCTGGTGTTGCGGGTCTGAAAATTCGGCCCTGCATTTGCGCGAGCAAGCAGAAGCACTGTCCTTGAACGCCAGGGTCCTGTCGCCTGGCAACAGGCTGGTCAATCTTGCGGTCCAGGGCCCCAAATCGCGGGACATCCTGCGCGACCTGGTGATAACGCAGGCCACGCGTCCGGCCCTTGATGCGCTCAAATGGTTCGGCTTCACCATCGGACGTCTCGGCGAGCCTGACGGGCCGTCGGTCATGGTGAGCCGGTCCGGTTTCACCGGAGAGCTCGGTTACGAAATTTTCTGCGACCAGGACGACGCCCTGGCGGTCTGGGACCTCGTGATGGAGGCCGGCGCTCCGCACGGCCTTGTGCCGATGGGCGGCGAAGCGCTGTCCATGCTGCGGATCGAGGCCGGCCTGATGGTTGCCGGAGCGGAATTCGGACCGGACAGCGACGCGTTTGAATCCGGCCTCGGTTTCGCCGTCGATTTCAAGAAGAAGGCTTTCATCGGACGGGCCGCGCTTGAGCGCAATGCGGCAGCACCGCGCCGCACGCTGGTCGGTCTGACGTTCCCAGGCAGCGAAGCGCCGCACCACGGCGACCGGATCTTTTCCGGCCGCGAACAGGTCGGTGTCGTTACGAGCGGGACCTATTCGCCGGAGCTGGGAACCGCGATCGCCATGGCCAGGATCGCTGTCGAAAACGCCGAGGCCGGCACCACCCTTGAGGCAGGCAAACTGGACGGGTACATGAAGAGGTTGCCGTGCACCGTGGTCGACCTGCCGTTCCTCGATCCGAAACGGGAGAAGGCGCGCGCGTGAGCAGTTCAGCGAAAGAAGGCGTGGTCGTCACGCAGAATGTCTGGAAGATCTTCGGCCCGCGCGCCGAGGAGGCGATGGAAGCCGTCCGGCGCGAAAACCTGTCAAAGGCCGAGGTGCTGGAACGGTATCAGGCGGTTGTCGGTGTCCGGGACGTGTCCATTTCGGTGGGCGAGGGCGAGATCTTCTGCATCATGGGGCTGTCCGGGTCCGGCAAGTCGACACTGGTGCGGCACATCAACCGGCTGATCGAGCCCACCGGCGGCGACATCCTGATCAACGGGGTCAATGTCGGCGATCTCAACGCGGAAGACCTGCGCATCATGCGGGCGGACAAGATCGGCATGGTGTTCCAGAACATGGCGCTGCTGCCGCACCGGTCGGTGCGCGACAACATCGCCTTCGCGCTTGAGCTCAGGAACGTCGACGCCTTCACACGCAGGCAGGTTGCGGACCGGGTAATCGAACTTGTCAGCCTCCAGGGCTACGGCGACAGAATGCCGAACGAACTGTCCGGCGGCATGCAGCAACGGGTCGGGCTGGCACGGGCCATGGCGGCCGACCCGGATATCCTTTTGATGGATGAGCCGTTTTCCGCGCTTGATCCTCTCATCCGCCGGGGCCTTCAGGACGAGTTTCTGGAGCTGTCCAGAACAATGAAGAAGACCACGCTTTTCATCACTCATGATCTGGACGAAGCGATCAGGATGGGCAACCGGATCGCGATCATGAAAGACGGAGAGATTGTCCAGACCGGCACGCCGGAGGAAATCGTGACCAAGCCCGCCGACGACTATGTCGCCGATTTCGTCGCCGGCATTTCAAAGCTGAAGCTCATTTTCGCGCACACGGTCATGCGGCCGGTCGCCCAATACGAGGCAAGCGGGGCATCGCTGCCCGGTCTTGATGCCTGTCCGCAGGCGACGCCTGACGACGACCTGGACGTTCTCATCGCGCGCTCGGTCGGTCAGGACAATCCGATCGTCATCATGAGCGACGACAAAGCGGTGGGTGTCGTCACCAAGGACGACTTGCTGCGCGGCATGCAGGGGGAGGTCTGACGCGACATGACCGATGAAACAGATTTCCGAAAGCCGATGACGGAGTTCGCCGGCCCGAACGGCGACCACTACGCAGATGTCTTCCTGAAGATCCAGAAGGCGCAACTGCCGCGGTTTCACATCAACAAGGCGGCACTCGCAGGCAGTTTCATATGGGCAGCGCTGCGCGGCAACTGGATGTTGTTCACGATCGGCTTTGTCGTCGATCTTGTTGCGCTCATCAATCTTGCGCTGGTCTATAAATATACGCAGGCAGCCGCCGACAATGCGGACAAGGCCTACCTGGTTGAGCGGTACGAAGGCTGGTCCCAGACCCATCTGATCGGGGCGATCGTCGTCTTCATTCTCGGGCGGCTGCTGTTTGCCTGGCTGGCGGACCGGCTTTATGCCAAGCAATACGAAAGATGGCGTGTTTCGCATCTGGTCAACAGCGGCGTCCTGCCGTCCCGCCTCCTGATCGCATTGTTGATCTCCGCGCTCGTCCTTCCGATCATGCTCTACCGCAGCACGCAGTTTGCTCCCGATGAACGTGGCTGCATCCGCCAGGACCGCGCCATCGCGCAGGGTGAGGAAGTTGCGTTCAAGCAAAAGTTCGACTGCCTGATCATCGGCGAGTTTCCGACGCTTTTCTGGATCCAGCGTCCCGACGAGATTTCCTACCCAAGGGACGACAACGGCAACCGGATCGTGTTGCGGACACCGCCCGCCGAGGATGCGCCTCCGGTCAATCTCAACACCTATACCTCGCAGACCATCGATGATGGGATCGGTTACCTGACTGTATTCCATGGTGCGTTTTTCGACGGGATCACGCGCTTCCTGCGCGGGATGCTGAGTGCGATCACGTCCGTTTTTGTCGGCACACCCTGGCCGGTCACGATGTGTGTCCTTCTTTTCGTCGCCTACAAGATGGCGGGAACACGAACGGCCATCTTTGTCGGCGCTTCGCTGATCTACCTGGCACTGTTCGGGTTCTGGCAGACGGCGATGGATACGCTTTCACTTGTCGTGGCGGCGTCGATCATCTGCGTCGTTGTCGGGCTTCCACTCGGGATCTGGGTTGGCAAATCGAGCCGGGGACAGACCATCATTACCCCGATCCTCGATGTCATGCAGACGATCCCGTCCTTCGTCTACCTGCTTCCCGCGATTGCCTTCTTCTCGATAGGCAAGCCGCCGGCGATCCTCGCGACCGTGATCTTTGCCATGCCGCCAATGGTGCGGCTGACGGCGCTCGGGCTCAGGCAGGTGGCGGAGAACACGCGGGAGGCCGCACTCGCATTCGGCGCGAACCCCCGCCAACTGCTTTTAAAGGTCGAATTGCCGCTCGCGCTTCCCTCGATCATGGCCGGGATCAACCAGGTCGTGATGATGAGCCTTTCGATGGTCGTCATTGCCGCGCTCATCGGCGCGGGCGGGATGGGCTACGTGGTGACCGAGGCGCTTGAAAATACCGAGACCGGACGCGGCGTTCTCGCCGGCGTAGGAATTGCCCTGTTGGCCATGATGATCGACCGGGTGGTGCAAAAGGCGAATGCAAATCGCCAATAAGAGCAAAAGCCTGGGCCACCGGCCCTGCAACCTTCTTGAAGGGGACCAACATGAAACTTGCTAGAAATCTTCTGTTTGGAACGGCGTTCTCCCTCATCGCCGCGAACTCCGCACTGGCCGCCGATGATGCGACAGTGAAGATCGGCGACCTGACCTGGACCGGCGCGAAAGCCATTGGCCACGTCATTCAGGCAGTCATCAACGGCCCGCTTGACTCCGAGGCCGTGATCGTCGAAGGGCTTTCCGACGGCTCTATCATCGCTGCCGGCATGGACAAGGGTGACGGCTCCGCCGACGTCTACACGGATCTGTGGATGCCAAACCGCGCGGCCATCTGGGACAAGTATATCGACGGTGCCAAGACGGTCGGGCACAACGAGCCCTACAAGGGCACGCAGAAAATGTACGTCCCGTCCTTCATGGCGGACAAGGTCAGCTCGATCGAAGATCTCAAGGATCCCGAAATCGCGGCAATGTTCGACAAGGACGGCAACGGCAAGGGGGAGTACTGGTCCGGCGATGCGGGCTGGAAATCAACCCGGATGTGGCAGGTCAAGTTTAAGAGCTACGGGCTTGATGAACTCTGGGAGCCGGAAATCCTTCCGGACGCGACCTTCAAGGCACAGCTGAAGACTGCCATGCAGCGCGAACAGCCGATCCTGTTCTACTACTGGACCCCGGAATGGGTGCATGCCGCCTATGACATCACGCCGCTTGACGAGCCGGCACGCACGGACGGCTGCGAGAACGTCAACCTCGACAAGGAAGACTGGCTCGAGGCTTCATCCTTTGCCTGCGCCAGTGAAGATGCAAGCATCTACGTGGCCTATTCCAAGTCGCTGGAAACGCGCAACCCGCCGGTTGCCAAGTTCCTGAGCCAGATGGCGCTCGACCCGGCCGTGGTCAACGAATGGATCCTGAAAATCGGCCGCGACAAGATGGACCCGCGCGACGTTGCCGAGGATTGGGTTGCCAACAACATGGATGTCGTCAATTCCTGGATCGAATGAACCGGCTTTGACGCGGCATCAGACGAAGCGGCGGAGATCTGCCGCTTCGCGACCTGCGATGATCAGGCGGCCTGATCAAACCTCCTTGAGGGCCAGCACGCGCAAGGGGCTGCCCGTCCCGTTCCTGATCTTCAGGGGAGGGGTCACCAGCATCGCGCCGGTGGCGGGCAGCTTGTCGAGATTGCAAAGACACTGCAATCCGTATTTGCCAGCACCATGAAGGAAGAAATGCGCTGGGTAGGGGGGCGTATAGTGGGATCCCTGACCGGCATCCGTTCCGATCGTTTCCGTGCCGAAACCGAGAATGTTGCGTTCGTCGATGAGAAAGCGGATCGCGTCCGGCGTGGGGCCCGGCGAATGGGGGCCGTCCTCGCGCATGTTCAGATAGGCCGCCCCGCTTCGGTGAGACCAGTCCGTACGCATCAGGACCCAGCAGCCTTCCGGGATGCGGCCATGGGCGCGCTCCCACTCTGACAGAATGTCCGGCGTCAGCTCGAAATCGTCGTTCTCGGCGGCGCCGGCGGAACAATCGATCACGACGACGGGGGCCATCAGGTTTCCGGCAGGAATTTCATCAACGGAGCCGTTGGCGACGTCGCGGCCGCTGACCCAGTGGCTGGGCGCGTCGAAATGGGTTCCCGTGTGCTCCGACATGGAAATGTTGTGCCACTTCCAGGCTGGGCCGCGATGGTCGTAGTGGCTGACCTCTTCCATACGAAAGCGGGCGCACTGACCGAATTCAGGGGGAAGCACGATCACCGGAAAATCCGGATCGAGGGTGTGTGTCAGGTCGACGATCTCGATCGAACCGCCGGCGAGGGCTCCTGCAAGATCTTCCAGCAGCGTCATGATCGGAACCCCGTCATTTCCCGTTCCTGTATTTTCGGCGAAGCCCGGAAGCGTTCGATCATGTCCTTGGCGACGTCGCCGCAATAAACGTCTTCCAGGCCGTCGACGAGGCCCTGAACAAGGCTTCCCGCCAGCGTCTTTGCAGGCACCTTTGGGGGCGGCAGTTCCTGGTGCCAGTCGTCGTCGGTCGGGCCGACAAAGACGTTCAGGACGCGGAGCCCGGATGTCCTGAAATCGGCACGCATGTTCTGGCTGAGGGAGAACGCGGCCGCGTTCGACGCCGAGAAGCAGCCATAGTCCGGCGAATTCACGAGGGCATAGGCAGAGAGAATGTTCACCCAGGCGACCGCGGAATTGGTGCCGTCGGCGGTGCGTGCGCACATGGCCGGTCCGAAGGCCTGCGCCAGACGCATCAGGCCGAGATAGTTCACATCCATCTCGTTCTGCGCAAAAACGGTATCGCCGCGCGCTATCAGGCCGCCGGGCCGGACATAGCGGGCATTGTTGACGAGAATGTCAGTCTTGCCGCCGAGTTCTGCGGCCAGTTCCTCGACCGATTTGCTGTCCGTGACATCGAGCGGGAGCATCTCAACCCCGGTCACGGCCATGATGTCGTCGTGATAGCGGTTCGGTCTCCAGTCCTCGGAGAGGCCGACAAAGATCTTCTCCGCGCCTGCCGACTTCAAAGCGCCGGCGATTGCCGGTGCGTTGGGGTTGCGTGCGTCCGTCAAGAGAATGCGGCGGTGTTTCGGCGTACAGCTCGTTTCACGCAGCCGTGGATCATCGTCCATAAAAGGTGTCTCCTCTGCCGGCAGTGCCATCATGACACCCTGTCCGGCCCGGTCCAGCTTGATCGCAAGCCTAACAGTTTCATCAGCACCGACGTCGCCATGCACATGACAAATGACCGAGGGGCCAACGTCGAGTTTCACCGTTCCAACGCGCACCGGGGTCTGCTTGCGGAAGTACAGATCTGTTGTTGCGCGCACCTTGGTCTCCGCGATCAGCTTGCCGTGTGGAGACACGTCGCGCCAGTTCAGATCGACCGACAGGCATTTGGAGCAGGCGTCCCGCGGCGGGTATTGAACCTCACCGCAGCTGCCACAGACCTGCAGCATGAAGCGTCCTTCCGCTGCCGCAGCCGCCAGCCCCAGAGCCGCCCTGCTGCGTTGCGGCGGCGGTGTGTTCGGCACATCGGTCCGCCGTTGCGGGTTCTTTTTTCCCGGAGGTGCGATGGGGTCGCTCACGCGCTTCCTCCCTCGATGATCGCGGCGCCGGAGCAGACGCCGCGGTCATAGTTGATGACGCCGAAGCCGGAGACCATGGCGCGGGAGGCCTCCGGTACCTGTGTCGGTCCGGCGGTGCCCGTGACCTGTCTGATCGCCTCGACCAGGCCGATGTAACCGCCGGCTGCCCCGGCCTGTCCGGCGGACAGCTGGCCACCGGAGGTGTTGTGCGGGAAGTCTCCGAAGATCGTCAGATCTCGGTTCTGCACAAAGCGGCTGCCTTCTCCCTTGCCGCAGAAGCCCAGATCCTCGAACTGCATCATCGAGATCACCGGGTAGTCGTCATAGGTCTGCAGCAGATCGATGTCTGAGGGACCGCACTTCGCCATGCCGTAAAGGTCGTCGATATCCATCGCCCAGCCACCCCGGAGCTGGATCGGATCGTCGGCGAACGCATTGTGCCGCTCGATCGTGCCGACGATCACCGCGAAGGGCAGGTCCCGCCGCTGTGCTTCTTCGACCGTCATGACCAGGAAGGCCTCCGAACCGGCGCAGGGCATGACGCAGTCAAAGAGGGCGATCGGGTCGGAGATCGGCCTTGCGTCTAGATATTGCTGCAGCGAGAGCGGCTTTTTCATGAGCGCATCCGGATTGCGCAAAGCGTTCTCGCGCTGCGCGACACAGATCCGGCCGAAATCCTCCCGGGTTGCCCCGTGGTCCTTCATGTAGCGGTCCGTCAGGAGCGCGAAATTGGCATTCGGGCCACCGAACCCGTAAGGGTACGAGGCGTCCTGCGAGAAACGGCTGAAGCTTGAGAGAAGATTGCGGAACGAGTCGATGTGATTTGTGTCGCCGGCAACGCAGGCGACGATATCGGTGTCGCCTGCCTGAACGGCCCTTGCCGCGCGCCGAAGGGCGACGATGCCGGAGGCACCTCCCATCGGGATGTGGTCGAGCCAGCGCGGACGCAGACCCAGATGCTGTGTCAGGCCGACGGCGTTGTCGGGAAACAGGGTGAAACTGGAGACGGCGAACCCGTCGATATCGCCGGGTTGCAGTCCTGCCTGATCAAGGCTTTGCTTGAGCGCGCGCGCAATCCACCAATGCGCCGTTTCAATTGAAAAGCGCTGGTAGGGAACGGTTGCGGGGGAAACGATCGCGACCCCCTCGTAGCCAAGGCGCGTTCGGCTCATGAAACCTGTCTTTTCTTCAGATGCACCAGGCTGATTGTCGATGATTTTTCCAGGTGATGCAAAGCAAGCGCCTTCAGCTCCGCACGCTGTATTTTCTGGGTCGATGTCAAGGGCAGGCTGTCCACAAAGGCAATATATCCCGGCACCTTGTAATAGGCCATGTTGGCGAGCGCCCAACGGGCGATCTCTTCGGCCTTTTCTGGTGCCGGATCGTTGACCGTCAGGCAGGCGAACACCTCGTCGCCGCGAAGCGGGTCGGGCACGGGTGCAACGCCTGCGGCCGTTACCGCGGGATGGCGCATGAGAACGCTCTCGACCTCCACGGCGGCGATGTTTTCACCGGACCGGCGGATGACGTTCTTGCGGCGGTCGACAAAAAACAGGAAGCCGCTTTCTTCCCGACGGACAACGTCACCGGTGTGAAACCAGCCGTCCTTCCAGGCGGTTTCTGTCGCCTCCTGGTCCTTGTAATACTCGCGGAAAAAGCCCCGCCTCGGATCCGGGCCTTTCCGGCGGACAAGCAGTTCCCCCGGTTCCCCGCCCGGGACATCGTTCCCGGTCTCGTCAACAAGCCGGATTTCAAGCCAGTCCGGCAAGCGGCCGAGCGCGGCCTTGCCGATGAGGCGGTCCGTCCGGTTGTTGGCAATCACGGCACCGGCACCGGTTTCGGTCATGGCCCAGCCTTCGCTCAAGGGGAAACCGAAACGGTCTTCAAAGGTGCCATGAAGCTTGGGATCGACACCGGCACCGAAGCCGAAGCGCACCTTGTGGGTCCGGTCATATTCGCCAGGCGGCAATTCCATCAGGATAGACGGCATCACGCCGAGATAGTGCAGGCAGGTCGCGCCGCTGTCGTGCACGCTCTGCCACCAGGTCCTCGGGTGAAACCGGTCAAGCGCGGTCAGGCATCCGCCGACGCGCAACATCGCCATGAAGGAATAGGCCATCGCGTTCATGTGGAAAATCGGCAGGGGCGTGATCATGCGCTCCCCGGCCTCCGAGAGCCCGGCGATCCCGCCCAGTCCCGCATAAAACTCGGCGACTTCCGAGAAATAGGAATTGTCGAGAACGCAGCCCTTGGGTTTGCCGGTGGTGCCGGATGTATAAAGCACCGCCGCTTCCCGGGTGTCTCCGTCTTCAGAAAGGCGCGCCGTGACGGCGTCCCTGCGCGGGGAGGGAAACGGATCGTCCACCGCGACAACACCTGCCTCGATGCCGCTCGCTTCAACCGCCGCCCGGAGCGCCTCGATCCGGTCCGGCACCGCGATGATCAGCGCCGGTTCGGCATGACCGATCAGGTATTCCAGCTCGCTGGCGCGCAGATCGGGATTGATCGGCACCACGGAGGCCCGCAGCCTGTTGAGCGCAAGCCAGACAAGAAAATAGTCAGGACGGTTTTCCAGGAGCAGGGCGACACGCATGCCTTCGCCGACCCCGACGCTTTCCAACCGCTCGGCAAAATCATCCACGCGGCGCATCGCTTCGGCGTAGGTGATCTCTCCAGGCGGGATTGCGTAGGTGTGCGCCGTCTCCGGCAACACGTTCAGCATCGCGCGGCCCGGCCAGCGATCGTGAGCCCTTGCGAAGTAGTCGTGTACGGTCGCCAACCCACCTCTCAAAGTCTCTTCCTCCCCCAAAACCATGGCAGCTGCGCCATGGCATTTATATGAAAAAACATATTAATTGTCGTCTTTTGTGTCAAAGAGAAATTCCCGGGAGGCCGGACACCAAAAGCGAAAATGTGCTCAAGGCCTTTAGTTAGCGTTTGTTTTCATGAGGCTTTTTCCCGGATTGCGTTGTGGCGAACCATTCGCGGCGAGGGTTTGACAGCGACTATGATTTAGATGATTTTTCATATAAATTGATTTTCTGCCGGCCGGAAGCGAAACATGGTCAGAGTGTTCGGGCGGCGATTTCAAAGCCGGCTCAGGAGGGAGAAGAGCATGAGCGGATACGACGGCCGTACGGCACTTGTCACAGGCGCCAGCACGGGCATTGGAAAAGCCATCGCCGAACAACTGCTGGAGCGCGGCTGCAAGGTCATATCCGTTTCGAGGCGGCCGTTGGAGATCGCATCCGGCAACGTGACGTCTCTGAGCGTCGATCTCAGCGACCCTCAGGCGGTTCGCGACTGTGCAGACCTTATCCGTGAGAAACACAAGGTCGACATTCTCGTCAACAATGCAGGGGTCGTGCGCAACACGCCGGTGGAAGACATTACGGACGAGGAATTCGATACGCTCCAGAACCTTCACCTCAGGTCCGCGATCGTTCTCGTGCAGGCGGTGTTGCCGCACATGAAGGCGCAGAATTTCGGGCGGATCGTCAACATGTCGTCGCGCGCCGTTGTCGGCCTGTCGCAGCGGACGGTTTATGCAGGCACAAAGGCGGCCCTGATCTCGATGACGCGGACATGGGCGCTTGAGCTCGGAAACCATGGAATAACCGTCAACGCCGTCGCCCCCGGTCCGGTTGTGACTGACATGCTGACAGCCGATATTCCCGAGGACAGCGAGACCTTCAGGAAACTGGCCGCGTCCCTGCCGACACGGCGTCTCGGACATGCCGGTGATGTTGCGCGCGCGACGCTGTTCTTTACCGACCCGGAGAACAGCTGGGTGACGGGGCAGACGCTGTTTGTGTGCGGCGGCGCCAGCCTCGGTTCGCTGACCGCGCTCTAGGTCCGGTCCCTGGTTCAGCAGTCGTTCAATCAGGAATCCAGCCGTAGCTGGCGGAGCAACTTTGAAAGGATACGACACAGTGCGTTTTCGACCGGTGTCTGGTTGCTCCGCGACGGAATCAGGAGGCCGATCCTCAGGTCTTTCAGAAAGCTGGACTTCAGGGAAATATAGCGCAGCTTTCCTGCCTCGATTTCCTCAAGAAACCCGATCTTCGAATAGAGCCCGATGCCGCGACCGTTCATGATCATTGAGCGGGCAAGCGGCAGGGAGTTGGTGAAGCTGGCGGTCTTCAGCGGGACCTTGTCATAGGCCAGGGCAAGGTTGTCGTGGGACCGCTCGGCGAGCGCATCGTAAGAC
>JBCBUA010000105.1:0-17216 GCA_039818365.1 Pseudomonadota bacterium | reverse complement strand
ATCCTCAGGCGCGGCAACAGCCAGCCTGTCATCGTGAGCGAAGAAATCCGGTTTGGCCCGTTTTCCTTCAACAGCTCGCGTGGTGAGCTCAAGAATGGCGATGCGATCGTCCGGCTGACGGATCGTGAAAAACAGATCCTGTCGATTTTTGCGGAGCAGCCGGGCGCCACGGTCCCCCGCCACAAGATCGTCGGCGGTGAAAGCGGTCTCGGCGAACGCACGGTAGATGTTCAGATAAACAGGCTGCGGCGCAAGCTGGAGACGGACCCGGGCAATCCGATCTATCTGCAGACCGTGCGGGGCATCGGCTACCGTCTGGCCTGTGATTGAACAGGTCCCTATGGCCAACACAGAAGTCCTGTTCCGCAAAATTTCAAGATCGGCATTTTTCAAGCCGTTTCTGCGTGCCTACAGGTCCGTCTCCCGTCTCTTGTACCGGCTCATGCCGAAGGGACTTTATACGCGGACATTTCTGATCATCGTCGCACCGATCGTCATCTTGCAGTCTGTTCTGGTGTTCGTGTTCATGGAAAGGCACTACCAACTGGTGTCCAGGCGCATGTCGGAAGCGGTTGTCCGCGAGATCGCCGCGATCGTGTATGTCCTGGAGAACTATCCGCAGGACCCCAATCACGCAAAAATCGAACAGCTCGCATCGAGCGCACTCGGCATGTCGACATCGATCCTGCCGCTCGAACCCCTGCCGCCCCCCGCGCCCAAACCGTTTTTCGATGTCATCGACAAGGAACTCAGCCTGGCGATCAGTCAGAAAATCAGAAAGCCGTTCTGGATCGACACGGTTGGCCGTTCCCGCTTTGTGGAAATTCGCATTCAGCTCGAGGACTCGATCCTGCGGGTCTTTACACGGCGCAGCCAGACCTTTGCCTCGAACTCGCATATCTTCCTGGTCTGGATGTTCTCCACCTCCCTGGTTCTCTTGATCATTGCGTTGCTCTTCCTCAGGAACCAGATCAGACCCATTATCCGGCTGGCCGATGCATCCGAAGCCTTCGGCAAGGGGCGTCCGGTCGAGAATTTCCGCGCCAGCGGTGCGCGGGAAGTCCGCCGCGCCAGCGTTGCCTTCATCGACATGCGGCGGCGCATCGAACGGCAGATAGAACAGCGAACCACCATGCTGGCCGGTGTCAGCCATGATCTGAGAACCATCCTGACCCGTCTCAGACTGCAGCTCGCCTTCCTGTCCGAAACGCCGGAAAGCGAGGCGATGCGGAAAGACGTCGACGAGATGAGCCACATGCTTGAGGACTATCTCGCCTTTGCAAGCGGCGATGCCGACGAGGAAGCGCAGACGACGGATATCAGCCTCCTGCTGGAGGAGCTCGAGGAAGAAGCGGAAATTTCGGGGCTTCTCGTAACCACGCGTTTCGAGGGGCCGACGGATGCACAGGTCAAACGGCTCTCCCTGAAAAGATGCCTTTCAAACCTTGTCACCAACGGCTGCAAATACGGAAACCGGGTCGAAGTTGCGGGCGCGATTGAAAGGGATTGGTTGACGATCACGGTCGACGACGACGGACCCGGCATCCCGGAAGAGGACCGGGAACTTGCGTTCCGTGCGTTTCATCGCCTCGACCTCGCGAGGAACCAGGATGAATCCGGCAGCGGCCTTGGCCTTGCCATCGCGCGGGACGTTGCCCGCTCGCACGGAGGCGATCTTTATCTTGAAGACAGCCCGCTCGGCGGTCTGAGAGCAAGGCTCAGGGTGCCCGCCTGACGGCACAGCGCCTGCGCCTCAGTAGAGGCGCCCGCCAATCGGCACATCCTTGCCGGGCGCCAGCAGGACAACTTCACCTTCCTCATCCGGAACACCGAGGGTCAGAACCTCCGACATGACCGGTCCGATCTGGCGCGGCGGGAAGTTGACGACCGCCATGACCAGTTTTCCCACCAGCGTTTCCGGCGTGTAGTGCTTCGTGATCTGGGCCGACGTTTTCTTGACGCCGATCTCAGGACCGAAATCGATTTTCATCTTGTAGGCAGGCTTGCGCGCCTCCGGAAACTCTTCCGCTTCAACGACCCGGCCAACCCGGACATCCACTTTGAGAAAGTCGTCGAAACTGATTTCGCTGCTCATGGTCATACCTTTCTTTCCCGGGCGACCATGGCCTTTGGGGACGGCAGCTGCAAGTGGAAATCACTTCAGGCGCCGACGGGCTCCTCACCGGAATAACCCGGCTCATGATCCGCCTCGTCTTCACCGCGCCCGCGCCGTCTGCGCCGTCCCGAAGACGCCTTTTTGAGGAAGGAGCGCATACCCTTGGCAATCCCCTCGATCCCGTTCAGACGTTTCATGAAGGCAGAACCGCTGTCCAGTTCCTTGTCCAGCCGCGCCATGGTCCGGGGCATGCCTTCATCGTCTTCGTCCAGCCAGACCCTGACGACACGCGCAAATGCCACCGACAGCCCCTGTGCGACGATGCCCGCCTTCAGACCGGAAACATCGATCCCGGCCGCGATCAGCATCCACTTCTGCGAACGGATTTCCAGGCGGTTGAAGTCCAGCGCAAGTGCCGGATCCTTGCGCGCCGCCCGATGAAGGGCCCTGACCGCGTCCTTGTGGCCAGCGAGCGCATCAATGCGTGACATGAGCACATCGAACAGCCGGTCGCGCGGAGGCTGATCGTCCATGTCCTCGTCGCGCTCGTCCAGAACCGCCTTGTCGACACTCTCGGTGAAGGCCGCAACGAGATCCAGTTTCGATCCGTATGCGCTCCGCATGTCGGACAGCTTGACCTTCGCCCTGTCCGCGACCAGCGGCAGGGAGACCTCCTCGTAGGCGTGATCTGAAAGGAGATCCAGGAAAGTCTCGAGGATCTTCTGCTTCGTCTTGGCGGTTGTCATGGAGCAAACTCCCTTGGTTCTTCTTCCAGAACATAGGAGATCGGACTTGCGCCGAAAAGGGTGGCGCTCTGCCGCAGTTCGGGATTTCGCATGCAGACCGCGCGCATTTCGAACGCACGGACACTTCCCCGGACCGGCAGGAGACGTTGCAGGCGCTCCTTCAACCGGCGAGTTCGCGGGCCCGTCTGACGGCAGCGGCAACCGCTTCAGTGAGGACTGGCTGAAGTCCGTCCTCATGCATCAGGACATCGAGCGCCGCCGCCGTCGTCCCGTTCGGACTGGTCACGTTCTGACGCAGCACCGATGGGTGCTCGCCCGACTGGTGCAGGAGTTCCCCAGCACCGCTGACGGTCGCGATGGCCAGTTCGTGCGCGATCGCCTCCGGAAGCCCGGCATCCCGGCCAGCCTTGCTGAGCGCTTCTGCGAGATAAAAGACATAAGCCGGTCCCGACCCGCTGACCCCGGTCACAAGATCGATCTGGTCTTCCGCATCGAGCCAGACGACCTTGCCGACAGCCGACAAGAGGTTTGCAACGGCTTCTTTCTGGCCCTCGCCGACCCGTTCGGTCGGATAAACCGCCGTGATGCCGCGTTTGACCATCGCCGGTGTATTCGGCATGCACCTGCAGACCGGGACGTCGCCGAAAACAGACAGGAACTTGGAAACGGGCGTGCCCGCGGCGACCGACATCACCAGCGTGTCCGGAAGCACAGCCGGTCTTATGGCCGGCAGAACCGTGTCCATCATCTGCGGTTTGACCGCGACGAGGACAATGCCCGCCTTGAGGTCGTCCGGGATCGCCGTGACATGGCGGATACCGTGCCGGGTCAGTAGCGCATCCATCTCGCTGGACAGGCCGGGGTCACAAACGACGATGGCAGAAGGGTCGATCCCTTCCGCCATCCAGCCGGACAACATGGCCCCTCCCATCTTGCCGGCGCCGACAAGAAGAAAGGGGCGCTCTTTTGAAAAACTCATGCTTCTCCTGCGGTCTCGAACAAGGCCGAGTTCATCGCCTCCGTGGCCGAATGCCCGGCCCACACGACAAACTGGAAGGCCTGATAAAATCGTTCGCAATTCTCAAGCGCGTTGGTCAGCATGCCTTCGATCTGTGCGGAAGACGCTTCGGCGCCACCGCTCAGGAGCAATGACTGCCTGAACATGATCACGTTTTCTTTGTGCCAGAGGTCGAAATGCCCCATCCAGAGTTGCTCGTTGACGAGCGCCAGCAGCCGCAGAACTTCCGTTTTGCGCGGCTCGGTCACCTTCAGGTCGAACGCGCAGGCCAGATGCAGGGCTTCCACCTCTTCCATCCAGGAAAAAGAGACGTGGTAGTCGCACCAACTGCCTCCAAGGGAGATTGTGATTTCGTCATCGTCCGAGCGCTCGAACGCCCAGTCGTTCAGCGCGGCAACGGTTTCGATGGTATCAACGGGATTGCCAGGTCGCTCGAATTCGATCTCGATGAGGCTCATGTGCCTACTCCCCTTCCGAGCCGGAGGCCGGGAACCCGATCAGGATAACCGGGCGGGCCGCCGGGAAAAGTCCCATGCCGGAGGAGCAAAACGCGTCCTTTTGTGGCCCGTTATGAGCGAACCGGTTCCGTCTTGCTCCGACGAATCCCTGTTACATCGAGTATAGGATCAGGAATGATTTAATGGATACACACCAAATCGGGTCAAAAAGCTGAAACTTGTGGAAGAATTTGGAGAAATTCTGATCAAACTGCCCAAAATCACTGCATTCCCGCCAACTTTTTTGGTCGCATTTCTGTCATCAACAATTAACAGAAACTGCTCACTTTGGCGTCAATCGAGCTGATCAGGCGTCGCCACTTTCCGGCGCATCGCCGCCTTCGAGTTTAGCAAGCCGTGATTCGAGCTCTTCGATCCGGTCGAGGGCACGCACCGCCATTTCCTTCACGGCTTCGTGCTCTTCGCGCGAAACCATGTCCATATCCGACAGGAAGCGCTCGGCCTGCGCCCGGAAAGCGGTCTCCACCTCACGCCGCGCGCCCTGCGCGACACCTGCGGCATCCGTCATCAGTTTGGCAAAATCATCGAGAAGGCGGTTCGGACCCTGGGTCATAAGACCCTCCTTGTACAAGAAAAGTTCAACACCAAACAGGTATGGGCGAAACGGGGCAAGTTCAAGCATCATTTCCGTCGCACCGCATTGCGTGGTCCCGTCACCGTGCTTGACGGCGCGGGAAAGATAGCGCAAGCGTTTGGCCGAATTCGCGAAAGCGACAACTCGCCAGGAAGGACCCCACGTGCCAGCTGTTTTCGTCCTGCCGTTCCCGGCAATCGATCCGGTGATCATTGAAGTCGGACCCTTTGCGCTCCGCTGGTACGCGCTGGCCTATATCGTCGGCATCATCCTCGCGTGGCGCTACATGCGCGCCCTTGTCCTGAATGACCGGCTCTGGAATGGCGGCAAGAGGCCCTCGCCCGTGGAACTCGACGACTTTGTTCTCTGGGGAACACTGGGCATCATCATCGGCGGGCGCCTCGGCTATGTGCTGTTCTACAATCCGGCCTATTATCTTGCCAATCCGGGCGAGGCCCTGGCTGTCTGGTCCGGCGGCATGTCGTTCCATGGCGGGTTTGCCGGCACGGTCATTGCAATGATCCTGTTTGCCTGGCGCAGAGGACTGCCCGTCTGGACACTGTTCGATCTTGCCGGCTGCGCGGCTCCGATCGGCCTTTTTTTCGGCCGCATGGCCAACTTCATCAATGCCGAATTGTGGGGACGGCCCACGGATGTGCCTTGGGCCATGGTGTTCCCCGGAGCAGGACCGGAACCGCGGCATCCCAGCCAGCTTTACGAGGCCGCGCTCGAAGGTGTGCTTCTGTTCTTCGTCCTGCGCCTCCTGAGTCATCGTTTTGAGTTACTCAAAAAACCGGGATTTCTTGCCGGCGCATTTGCGTTCGGATACGGCATCGGCCGCTCTGTCGCCGAGTTCTATCGCGTGCCCGATGCCCATATCGGTTACCTGTCCGGCTTCCTGACAATGGGCATCCTGCTGTCGGTGCCGATGATACTTGCCGGGCTGGTCCTCATGATCTGGGCCGCCCGCCATCCTTCGGGGAACGCAGCGGCGTGACGGACCTGAAGGAAAGGATCCGGGCCGGGATCGCCAGCGAGGGCCCGATGCCGGTCGCGCAATACATGGCCATCTGCCTCGGAGACCCGGAACTGGGCTACTACGGGACGCGCGAACCGTTTGGCAGGAAAGGCGACTTCGTCACCGCTCCCGAGGTCAGCCAAATGTTCGGTGAACTTGTTGGTGCCGCCTGCGTCTCTGCCTTCGAGCATCTCGGGGAACCGGACGCCTTCAACCTCGTCGAACTGGGCCCGGGCCGCGGGACCCTGATGGCCGATCTTCTGCGGGTCGCCGCGCTGCGCCCGGGCTTTGTTGCCGCAGCCCGCCTTCATCTGGTCGAGACCAGTCCGCGTCTGCGGAAAATCCAGGAACAAGCGCTGGCCGGGGCACCCCTGACCCCTGCTTTCCACGATACGTTCGCAGCCATTCCGGATGGACCCGTCATTCTCGTCGCGAACGAGTTTTTCGACGCACTTCCGATACACCAGTTCGTCAGGACCACCGGCGGCTGGCATGAGCGCGTCATCGGACTGAACCCGGACGGTGACCTCGCCTTTGGTGCCGGAACGGCACGGATCCCCGATAGTGAGGTACCGGATGATTTCCGGAGCGCTGCACCCGGCGAGATCCTGGAGACCCAGCCGGCCGCCAATGCAATTGCCGAAGGACTGGGACAAAGGCTGGCGCGCGACGGCGGCGCCGCGATCATTTTCGATTACGGCTATCGGAAGGCTGCCACCGGCGACACATTGCAGGCGCTTTACCGTCATGCCTACGACGATGTTCTGGCACATCCTGGTGAGGCAGACTTGACGGCTCACGTGAATTTCGAGGCCCTGGCGGGCGCGGCGCTGCGTGGCGGAGCGGCGTCTCACGCCGTGCTGACGCAAGGCGGTTTCCTGTTGCGCTCGGGTCTTCTGGAACGGGCGGGAACACTTGGTGCAGGGAAAACGCACAAGGAACAGGAAGCCATCCGCGACGCGGTCGAGCGCCTTGCGGCGCCGGATCAGATGGGCGATCTGTTCAAGGTTCTGGCCCTTTCGAGCACACCGTTTCCGTTCCCGCCATTTGACAGCGCCCCATGAAGCAACCAAGGATCAGAGGTCGGGTACGAATCAAGGCAAAGCAGAGGTCCCGGGTCCGGACCGTGCAGCCTCGCGGATCTCTTTAGGGCAGTTCATGAAGATCGAAGCACAAGCATTGAACCTTGATGGAATCCGCCACGGCTTTTTCACGCGCGAAGGCGGCGTTTCGACAGGCATTTACCAGAGCCTCAATGTTGGCCTCGGTTCCGAGGACGCGCGCGACACGGTGCTCGAAAACCGCGGCCGCGTCGCCGATGCGCTCAGCGTATCCGCCGACCGGCTCATGTCGCCGTACCAGATCCATTCTCCCGATGTGCTGACCGTGAAAGGGCCCTGGGAAAACGGTCAGCACGAAAAAGCGGATGCGCTTGTCACAGACCAACCGGGGCTGGCGATCGGGATCCTGACGGCCGATTGCGGCCCGATCCTCTTTGCGGATCCGGCAGCCGGCGTCGTCGGTGCGGCCCATTCGGGCTGGAAAGGCGCTCTTACCGGCGTTCTTGAGAACACGGTTTCGGCAATGGAGGCGCGCGGTGCATCGCGTGAAAACACTGTTGCGGTTCTTGGACCGACAATTTCCCGGCAATCCTATGAGGTCGGACCGGAGTTTCATGACCGCTTCGTAAGCGGCGCGGCTGACAATGAGGTCTATTTCGCGCCCTCCCGGCGCAATGGCCACTTCATGTTTGATCTCCCCGCATTCATCACCGATCGTCTGCGCAGGACCGGTCTGGGGACGGTCATCGACCTCGACCTGTGCACTTATTGCGACGAAGACCGCTTCTTTTCCTACAGGCGGACAACCCATCGCGGCGAGCCGGATTACGGCCGTCAGATCAGCGCGATATCCCTTGAGTCTTGACGACCCGTCGAGTGAATGTGAGGACGACCATGGCACTGCATTTTTCAGACGCCGAATTTGAACGCCGCTCTAGCGAATTGAAGGCGGTCATGGAGGCCGAAAAACTCGACGCCATGCTGCTTTTCGCTCAGGAGAGCATGTATTGGCTGACGGGCTACGACACCTTCGGCTTCTGCTTTTTTCAGTGTCTGGTCGTGACAAAGGATGGCGACAAGGTCCTTTTGACCCGGTCGGCCGATCAGCGTCAGGCGCGCCACACCTCCAACATTTCCGACATCCGGATCTGGATCGACCGCGGCTCGGCAAGCCCCGTGCTGCAACTCAAAGAGATGCTGTTCGACATGGATCTGCTCGGCAGCAGGATCGGCATCGAATACGACACGCACGGCATGACCGGCAAGATCGCGCTGCAGATCAATGCCGAACTGACCAGTTTTGCCGATCTGCGCGACGCGTCGGCGCTGATCCCGGAGCTGCGCTCGGTCAAGAGCCCGGAAGAGATTGCCTATGTGCGCAAGGCGGCGGAGCTGACGGACAAGGCGTTTCATGCCGCCATGGACGAAATTCGTCCGGGCGCCGATGAAGGCAGGATCCTCTCGGTCATGCAGGGTGCAATTTTCGAAGGGGGCGGAGACTACCCGGGCAATGAGTTCATCATAGGCTCCGGTCACGATGCGCTTCTGTGCCGCTATAAATCCGGGCGGCGCATTCTGGACGAACGCGACCAGATCACGCTGGAATGGGCAGGGAGCTACCGGCACTACCATGCAGCCGCCATGAGAACGGTTGTGGTCGGCACCCCGTCCGACAGGCACCAGGAAATGTATCTGGCAACGCGCGAAGCGCTGGCGGCGGTCGAAACGCAACTGGTACCCGGAAAGACCTTCGGCGACATTTTCGACGCCCATGCGGAACGCGTTGATGCGCATGGCATGATGCAGCACCGGTTGAACGCGTGCGGCTATTCTCTGGGTGCGCGGTTCACGCCGAGCTGGATGGACACGCCGATGGCTTACCGGTCCAACCCTGCCGAGGTCAAACCGAACATGGTGATCTTCATGCACATGATCCTGATGGATTCGATCACCGACACTGCCATGACGCTTGGTCAGACCTACCTCACCACCGAAGGCGCGCCGGAGTGCTTATCAACTCTGCCCCTCGACCTGCCGGTAAAGTCAGGATAAACCAAGTGCGAAACGGGGATCGGCTGGGTGGTGTATCCAAGCAGCAGATCCTGTATCGGATTGACGCAGACATCTAGAGCCGGACCATTTCATGCTCTCATTTTCCAGCAAGAACTCCTATTCCGTTTTGCGGGCGGCGGCGGGTCTGCTGCTTCTCGGCTTCCTGGCAGCGTGCCAGTCTTCGACACAGACGCCGACGCCAATCTCCGGGCCGGTCACCGCGCCTTCCATTGGCGGGCAGGCTGCCGACGAGGACGTCGTGACCTTTGCGTTCGAGCCGTTTACCGGCGCACCGGGCAATATTGCCGATGAACTGTCGGAGTATATCGGCAGTGAAGCGCGCAAGCAGGACATCACGCTTGTCAGGCGTGTCGGAGCAGCAGCTACCTATCGGGTGAACGGGTATCTTGCCGCCACTGGTCAGCCGTCCAACGGGACGGTGTTCTATGTCTTCGATATCGTTGACGCAAACGGCAGCCGGTTGAAGCGAATCTCCGGGACCGAGTCGACGGGTGGCGCGTCCGGCGACCCCTGGCAGGCCGTCAGTTCGTCGACCCTGTCGCGAATCGCAACGCGCTCGATGGTGGAAATCGAGGCCTGGCTCAACCGATAATGATCGCTTGGCCGGGCAACGATGGCTTTGTGTCACAAAAAATCAAAAAAAGACCGTGTAAGGGCCTATCACCTGTTGTGGTCCGGTTGCTTGGTTGTTACAACGCCGCCGCCTGCCGGGGGTCGCCTGAACACAACCTGCGGCACCCGGCACTCGACACGACATAGGCCTTTTCAGCGTGTTTGCAGGGTATGACAACCCTCACTCCCGCCGTCGCACCAGAAGGACTTGCGGCTCATGAAGATCGTCGCGGGCAATTCGAACCGAGCCCTGGCTGAGGAAATCTCCAATTACCTGGATGTGCCTCTCGCCAAATGCCAGGTCAGGCGCTTCGCCGACCAGGAAATCTTCGTAGAAATTCAAGAAAACGTGCGCGGCGAAGATGTATTCGTCGTACAGCCGACCAGCTACCCGGCCAACGATCACCTGATGGAGCTGCTGATCATCATCGATGCGCTCCGCCGCTCCTCCGCCAGACGCATCACCGCGGTGATCCCATATTTCGGTTATGCGCGGCAGGATCGGCGGGCATCGGGCCGCACACCGATCTCGGCGAAACTGGTGGCCAATCTGATCACCAACGCAGGTGCCGACCGCGTTTTGACCCTGGATCTCCATGCCGGACAGATCCAGGGTTTTTTCGATATTCCGACGGACAATCTCTTCGCCGCACCCGTAATGACCCGCGACATCAAGGAGCGCTACGCGACCGATAACGTGATGGTTGTATCTCCCGATGTCGGCGGTGTCGTGCGCGCCCGGGCGCTCGCGAAGCGGATCGACGCCCCGCTCTCCATCGTTGACAAACGACGCGACAAGCCCGGGGAGTCGGAAGTCATGAACATCATCGGGGAAGTGAAGGGCTATGACTGCATTCTTGTCGACGACATCGTCGACAGTGGCGGCACGCTGTGCAATGCAGCCGAGGCCCTCTTGTCCCAGGGTGCGGAATCCGTCACCGCCTACATCACGCATGGCGTGCTTTCGGGCGGGGCTGTCGCACGGGTGACGTCTTCGAAGCTGAAAGAGCTTGTGATCACCAATTCCATCGAACCAACCGCGGCTATTACCGCTGCGGCCAACATCCGTACGATCTCGATTGCGCCCCTCATCGGCGAGGCGATCAATCGGACGGCGCTGGAAAAATCGGTCTCCAGCCTGTTCAGCTGAGCTCTGCCGAAATCACAGTTCAAAGACGCCGGTCCCACCGGCGTTTTTTTCGCCGGTAGCGGCGATGTAAACCGGCAGGGTGCGCGTCCCGCGAGCACGCGCCCAAAAAATTTTCCCAATTGATCAAAAAATTCGCGTTGAGACCGCGTGCACAGCTTGTGAGCACGCATATTTTGCGATCAACTTTTCGGGCAAAAATACTTCCAGGGGATTCCGATGCTCGTATCAAAACCATTTTCCAGGGTCCGCAGGGCCCTGTTGTCGGCTGCGTTGGCCGTCACAGCTTCCGTTGCGTTGCCAACCGTCGGCGCATTGGCCGCCGACCCGATCAAGGTAGCCGCGATTTACACCGTCCCGGTCGAACAGCAATGGGTCAGCCGGATCGACAAGGCGCTGAAAGCGGCGCAGGAGCGGGGTGAAATCACCTACACCTTCTCCGAAAACGTTGCCAATACCGACTATGAGCGCGTGATGCGTGAATATGCCGAACAGGGCATGGATCTCGTGGTCGGAGAGGCCTTTGCCGTGGAACGGGCTGCGCGCAAGGTTGCAGCGGAATATCCGGACACGGCCTTCCTGATGGGGTCCTCGTTCGGACCGGCGAAGCCGAATTTCGCCGTCTTCGACAACTGGATCCATGAACCCAGCTATCTGTCGGGCATGATCGCGGGCGCCAGCACCAAGTCGAACGTGATCGGCATGGTCGGCGGATATGCCATTCCGGAAGTCAACCGCCTGATGCACGCCTTCATGGACGGTGCGACGGCCGTCAATCCGGACGTGAAGTTTCTCGTGACCTTCATCAACTCCTGGTACGATCCGCCCAAGGCCAAGGAAGCGGCCTTCGCCATGATCGACAAGGGCGCCGACATTCTCTACGCGGAACGTTTCGGTGTTTCCGATGCGGCGAAGGAAAAGGAAATCCTGGCGATTGGCAACGTGATCGACACGTCTGCGGACTATCCCGGAACGATCCTGTCCTCCGCGCTTTGGCACATGGAACCAACCATCGATCGCGCCGTGACCGCCGTTGTCGACGGCAGTTTCGAGCCGGCCGACTATGGTCCCTTCAGTTTCATGTCCTACGGCGGCGGCAGCTTCATCGTGGATGAAAGCCTCGCCGATCCGGAAGCCGTTGCGGCTGCAAAGGAGAAGGAACAGGAAATCCTCGATGGTCTCTTCCGCGTCAACGTGAATGACAGCGAACCCAAATCGACCATGTAACGACCCTTGCCGGCGGCCTCCTGCCGCCGGCATTTCCTGCCCAAGCCGCATTTACGGCCGACAAACCAAATACCGGAGCTCCGCATGACGGAACCCACGCAAGCGGCGGAAACCGTTCTCAGACTGGACGGGATCACCAAGCGCTTTGGCGATCTGACGGCCAATGGCGACGTGTCGCTCGACCTCGCAAAGGGAGAGATCCTGGCGCTTCTGGGTGAAAACGGAGCCGGTAAAACCACCTTGATGAACATCTTGTTCGGCCACTACGTTGCCGACGAGGGCCGGGTTTACATCGCCTCGCCGGGAGCCGGACTGGGCGAACTGGACGCCGGGTCGCCCCATGCCGCGCTCGAGGCGGGTATCGGCATGGTGCATCAGCACTTCACGCTTGCAGAGAACCTGAGCGCGCTCGACAACATTGTGCTCGGGACCGAAAACCTGACCGCCCTGACCTCGGCGCGCAAACCGGCCCGCAAGAAGCTTGAGGACCTGATTGCGCGGTCCGGGCTGAGCGTACCGCTGGACGCCCGGATTTCGCAGCTTTCCGTCGGCGAAAAACAACGCGTGGAAATCCTGAAGGCGCTTTACCGCGATGCCCGTGTCCTGGTTCTCGACGAACCGACAGCCGTGCTGACACCGCAGGAATCCGACACCCTGTTCGCGACCTTGAAAAAGCTCGCAGCCGACGGGCTCGCAATCATATTCATCTCTCACAAGCTTGCCGAGGTGATGGCTTCGTCCCATCGCGTCGCCGTTCTGCGCGGCGGACGCAAGGTGGCAGATCTTCCGACGGCCGATTGTGATCTCAGGAAACTGGCAGAGCTTATGGTCGGTCACGAGATTGTCGAGACGGTGCGCAGCAAGGGATCGCCCGGAGCACCTCTTCTCTCCCTGACCTGCATTTCCGCCGGCGAGGGACGTGACGCCCTGCATGAGGTCGATCTGACCCTGAACTCGGGCGAGATCCTCGGGATCGCGGGCGTGTCAGGCAATGGTCAGACCATGCTGGCGCGCGTCATTTCGGGCCTGCAGGTACCGGTATCAGGAACGATGGCCCTTGCCGGAAACGACGAAACCGGTGCCAACGCGCGCAAGATGATCGATAAGGGGCTTGCCCGTATTCCCGAAGACCGTCATCACGACGGCATCGTCGGTGCCATGAGCGTCACGGAAAATCTCGCAATCGAATCCATCCGCAAGCCCCGGAACCAGCGGTTCGGCTTGCTGCGGTTTACGGCAATGCGCGAAACGGCCAGGCGGCTCATAGAGACCTATGACATCCGCTGCCAGGGAGAAGACAGCCAGGCAAGGCTGCTTTCCGGCGGCAACATCCAGAAAATCGTGCTCGCGCGCACACTTGATCCCGAGCCGCAAGTGGTCTTGGCAGCCCAGCCCTCCCGCGGCCTGGATGTCGGCGCGACGTCCGACGTCCACAAGCGTCTTCTGGCCGCGCGTGACCGGGGCGCGGGCGTGATCCTGATCTCGGAGGATCTGGATGAGCTGATGCGCCTGTCAGACCGGATCGCGGTGATACACAGGGGCAGATTGTCGGCGGCGGACCCGACCGAAAGCCTGGATCGCGGAACGCTCGGATTGCGCATGGCCGGCCAGAGTGGAGAAGCGGCATGATCCGGTTTGAACCCCGCCCGCCGGCGTCCGTTTCGCGGATGCTCAGTGTTTCCCTGTTAGCGGCGCTCGCCGCCCTTGTTCTGGCCGCCATTCCCATGCTCTTTGCCGGATTGTCGGTGTTTGAAGCCTATGGCCTCATGGCCAAGGGCGCTTTCGGCTCCCTGTTCGCCTTTACCGAGATGCTGACACGGGCAACGCCGCTCATCCTCACCGGGCTTGCAGCAGCCGTTGCTTTCCGCGCCAAGCTCTGGAACATCGGCGCTGAAGGCCAGCTCTACATGGGCGCGCTTGCAGCCGTTGCCGTCGGCACCGGCGCTGTCTCCGCCCCGGCTTTCCTTCTCATTCCGCTCGTCGTCATCGCAGGGGCATTGGCCGGTGGCTTGCTCATGCTCGGCCCCACACTCTTGAAAACCCGTCTGGGTGTGGACGAGGTCGTCACCACCCTCCTTTTGAATTTCATCGTGCTGCTTTTCGTACAGATGATGCTGGAAGGTCCGATGCAGGACCCGATGGGCATGGGCTGGCCGCAATCGGAACCGATCCTCGACGAAGCTGCCCTGCCGAAGCTGCTCGACCGCATGCGCATACACTGGGGCCTCGTTCTTGCGCTGGCCGCCTCGCTCGGCGTCTATTTCCTGCTCAAGCGAACCGTGTGGGGTTTCGAAATCCGGGCCGTCGGTGAAAACGCGGCAGCGGCGCGTCACGCAGGCATTCCGGTCACGGCAACATTTGTGCGTGTCGGCCTCTTGTCGGGCGCCCTTGCCGGCATCGCCGGGGTCGGTGAAGTGGCCGGTCTGAAAGGCTATCTCACCGCGGACCTGTCGCCCGGGTTTGGATATTCCGGCATCGTTGTCGCCATGCTTGCGGGCCTGTCCCCGATCGGTGTCGTCTTCGCGGCCCTGTTCATCGCGAGCATCTTTGTCGGCGCGGATTCCATGTCGCGCGCCACCGGCGTGTCCAACTACCTGGCGGATCTCATCGTTGCGATGGCGCTCCTGTGTGTCCTGGTCTCCGGTCTGTTCCTGCGCTTCAAGGTGAAGTTCATTGCCGCGCCCTCAGCCAGGGAGGCAGGCCAATGATTGAGATTATCGACATCCTGTTGTCCGCCAATTTCTGGGCAGCGGCCCTGCGCATCGCCACCCCGCTGATCTTCGGCGTGATCGGCGCGCTGATCTGCGAACGCGCAGGTGTTCTTAATCTTGGCATCGAGGGGATTTTCACCGCTGGTGCCATGGCTGGATGGATGGCCGTCTGGCTTGGCGCGGGCCTGTGGGGCGGCGTTCTGGTGGCCGCAGGAGCCGGTGCGGTCTTCGGACTGCTCCACGCGATCCTTACCGTGCCGCTCGGGCTTTCCCAGCATGTCTCGGGCATCGGCGTGACCCTCTTTGCCACGTCCCTGAGCTATTTCATCTACCGGACGGCCTTGCCGGACGTGTCTTCGCCGCCGAGGATCGACGCTTTCCAGCCCCTCGACATTCCGGTTCTGAGCGAGCTTCCCTTCCTCGGTCCGGCTCTCTTTCAACAGACGCCCCTGACCTTTCTGGCCCTCTTCCTGGTGCTTGCCACGGCCTACGTGCTCTACCGGACCCCGCTCGGGCTTGCGATCCAGGCCGTCGGCGACAACCCGGCCGCTGTAGAATCCCAAGGACTGTCCGTCTACGCGATCCGCATGGGCACCGTTGTTGCCGGATCTGCGATCATGGCTCTTGGCGGCGCTTTCCTGACGATGTCCGCATTCGACGCGTTTTTCTTCGGCATGGTCAACGGGCGCGGCTGGATCTGCATCGCGCTCACGGTCTTCGCCTCCTGGCGTCCCGGCAAGGCGTTGATCGGCGCCCTGCTTTTCGGTGCGTTCGATGCTTTCCAGGTACGGCTTCAGACCGAAGTCGGCAGCTTCATCCCGGGCCAGATATTCCTGATGATGCCCTACATTCTGTCGATCGCGGCACTGATCGTGGTGGCAAGACGGGCCGACTATCCGCGCGCGCTGCTCGTTCCGTATTTCAGGGGCCAACGCTGAGGTGACACCCGATGACACTTGATCTTCTGGTAAAAAACGCGAACCTGCCCGACGGTCGAACCGGGATCGATATCGCCTGCAGAAACGGACGGATCGAGGCTGTTGAAGCTGGAATAGACACTGACGCCGGCAAGATCATCGATGCGGCCGGAAAACTGGTCTCACCGCCCTTCATCGACAGTCACTTCCACATGGACGCGACGCTCTCGCTGGGGCTGCCGCGCATGAACCGCAGCGGCACGCTATTGGAAGGGATCGCGCTGTGGGGGGAACTGAAGGAGATCCTGACCGTCGAGGCCGTTGTCGACCGGGCCCTGAAGTACTGCGACCTCGCCGTTTCGCAGGGACTTCTCGCCATCCGTACTCACGTGGATGTTTGCGATGATCGCCTGACCGGCGTCAAAGGGCTGCTCGAAGTCCGCGAGAAGGTTCGGGACTATATCGATCTGCAATTGGTCGCCTTTCCTCAGGACGGTCTCTACCGCTCGGAAAACGCGGAAAAGAACCTGCTGACGGCGCTCGATATGGGCGTCGATATTGTCGGCGGCATTCCGCATTTCGAACGCACCATGGACGATGGCGCCCGGTCGGTCGCAAGACTGTGCGAGATCGCCGCCGAACGCGGCCTCATGGTCGACATGCATTGCGACGAGACCGACGATCCGATGTCACGCCATATCGAAAGCCTCGCCTACGAAACTCAGCGGCTCGGGCTTCAGGGCCGTGTCGCCGGATCTCACCTGACATCCATGCACTCCATGGACAATTACTACGTGTCCAAGCTTCTGCCGCTGATTGCCGAGGCCGGGGTGCATGCGATCGCCAATCCGCTGATCAACATCACGCTGCAGGGCCGGCACGATACCTATCCTAAGCGGCGTGGCCAGACCCGTGTGCCGGAACTGCGCGCATACGGCGTCAATGTGTCCTTCGGCCACGACTGCGTGATGGACCCCTGGTATTCCATGGGCTCCGGCGACATGCTGGAAGTCGCCTCGATGGGCTTGCACGTCGCACAGATGACCAGCCGCGACGACATCCGCTATGCCTATGACTGCGTCACCGCGCACCCGGCAAAGGCCATGGGACTTGAGGGTTACGGTCTTGAAAAGGGATGCAGGGCCGACTTCGTGCTGCTTCAGGCCCGCGACACGATCGAGGCCATCCGTCTGAGGGCAACAAGGCTGAAGGTGGTCAAGGGCGGCCGGGTCATCTCCGCGACGCCGGAACGCTCCGCCGACCTGTTCCTTGACGGCCGCCCCCCGATGGTCGATCCGAGCAGCTACGCACCGAATGAAGGCTGATCCGGAAATCAGGACATCGATCTGAGAAGCCGCGCCGGAAACAGGGGCCGCGCCCCGGGTGCATATACCCCCGTTCTGGTCTCGTCATTGGCCTCTCGCAGGATGCCGTGGCCTTGGGAGTTTCGGGCGCGCATTCGCAACCGCACCCTCGTC
>JBCBUA010000104.1:0-17593 GCA_039818365.1 Pseudomonadota bacterium | reverse complement strand
GCCGGATTGCGCATCCAGCCGCAATGCTCCGGGATTCAGCGTTTGAAGGCGGTGCGTTAACGCCCCGAGCGCAGCCGGCCGCCAGGAGCCAGCAGCAGCGCGAGTCCCAGCGCCAGCAGCGTCGTCAGTCCCACGGTGAGCAGGGTGTAGACGCCGGTGACCCAGACCGAATTCCAGAAGGCGGGCTCTTCGAAAAAGGCCCAGGTGTAGTTTTCCAGGCCGATATACTGGTCGAGTGAGCCGGGCCGGTTCAGGCGGCCGACGGTCGCAGACAGACGCGCGCTTTCCATCAGCGGCCAGATCGCGGTTGCAAAAACCACCATCACTGCCGGAAGCACCAGCACGTATTTGAGTGTGTTGTCGCGCATGGGATGACGTGCCCCTCTCCTTGGCGGAGAGGGGCTTTCGGACCTTACTGGATACAGCCGGAGCGGCGAAGGACGCGGGTCGCCTGGTCTGCGGCACCCGTCATGAGTTCGCGGACGTCACCACCGGCCGCTGCCTCCGCGATGGCGGCGGACAGCAGGTCACCGACCTCGGGCCATTCGGCGATTTGCGGCATGATGTCGGACTCCTTCAAGGAATCCCAGGCAGCCGCCTGGATGCCGTCATTGGCGGCATTCACATCCGGATCCTGCAGCGAGGAGATGTGCGTGACCACATTGTTGACGATCGGTTTGCCGCCGACTTCCCGGACGATTGCGTTTGCCTTGTCCATCTCGGGGTTCGAGAGCCATTTCATGAACTCCCAGGCCGCATCCTTGTTCTTGGAATATTCGGAGATCGAGAACGGCATGGAGATGGCGTAGGTCTTCGTCGCACCCTCATAGGAAGGCATGCCCGAAAAAGCGACCTGGTCCTTGGTCAGCGTGCTGGAATCCGGATTGTGAAAACCGGAATAAGCCCACCACCAGACTGGGATCATCGCGGACTTGCCCTGCATGAACGACTGGCGCGCGTCCTGTTCGACAAAGGCCACGGAGTTCGGATTGGTGACTTCATGCACCGTGTGAAGGGCGATGTAGTCTTCCGTTGCCTTCAGCGCCTCTTCGGTGGTCCAGGCGGGTGTGCAATTGTCGTTGAAGACATCACCTCCGGCAGCCCACAGGAAGTTCAACCAGATGAACAGGTTCTGCCTGTTGCCGTCATTGTTGAAATAGAGCGCGAGCGGCGCGATGTCGGGGTTGCTTTCTTTCAGTTCCTTGCCGATGCGAACCACGTCTTCCCAGGTCTTGGGCGGTTCGGCAATGAGGTCCGCGCGATAGAACATGAGCTGGGGGTGGGCGCGCAGCGGAAAGCCGAGGGTCTTGCCCTCGAACTGGGCCGACCTGGCAAAGGCGGCCGGGTAGCGGTCCATCGATATGCCGTCACGGGCCATCAGGTCATCGATCGGCATCAGCCAGTGCGCGTTGGGCGGGCCCCAGCTGTCGAGATAGTTGACCACGTCGAAGGTGCCGTTCGCGGCGATGCCTTCGGCGTTGATTTTCTCCTGAAGGCTGCCAAAGGGAATGAAGGTCCATTCGGTCTCGATACCGGTCAATTCGGTGAACTCGCCGTCGCGCAGCATCAGCCCGTCGAATTGGGGTGTGACGACGCTCAGGATATTCAGTTTGGTACCGTCGAATGGTTTGCCGGCCGTCAGGCCGTGGGGCAGGTCTTCGGCAGTGGCCTGAGGCACACTCCATGCAAGTCCCGCGGCTGTCACTGCCGCAAGAAGTGTCCGTCTGTTCATTGTTCAGTTTCCTCCCAGGATCGTGCGGTTGCCCGCCATTTCCAAGGGCAGGGTATCACGTTTGCATACGAATGCAAAAAAGATTCACCTAAGGTCATCTGCAGCGCCCTTTGGGACACGCCTCAATGAAAATCCCGGCTCGGATACGGAATCCGGGCCGGGATGCGAACTGTCCCATCTCCATGATTGTCTGGTGTCAGCTCTCCCTTGAATTGAGCCATGCACTGAACCTTTGCGTCGCAAGTGGCATCACGATGTAAACCATGACCGGCACCAGAATACCTGTCAGCACAAGTGATCTGACGGGTAACGGCATTCCGGCAAGGAAGGGTTCCAGCACCGCGAGAAGAGACGTGATCATTGGGTAGATGACAGCCCAGGTGAGAAGAGCCATCCTGTTTCTGTTGGGTGCCGCCATGTCATGTTCCTTCGCTGGTCAGATCGGCCGCAAATTCAATGACGTTTCCCTGATCGTCCTGGACGAACGCGACGCGCCGACCGACATCGGCAAAACTTGTTGCAGGCAGAAAGGTCGCGACGCCCTTTCCGGCAAGCTCCTCCACAACAGCATCGACGTCGTCGACTTTGAAAGCGAGGTGGCTGAATCCTATGTCGGCAAGATGTTGAGCGATGTCGACGGGTGTCGTTCTTTGCTGAAAGCGCTCCGGACTGCCGACCACTTCAAGACGAAATGCATTCTTGGCAAGGTAGGCGAGCCGGAGCCCTGGAAACTCGGGGACAGCCCATTCCAGCTCGACTTCGAACCCGAGGATCCGGGTCCACCAGCTGATGGTTGCGTCGTAGTCGCCGGTACCGAGCATGACATGCTCAACATGGGCGGTTTTGAGGATGGAAGGCATATGCGTGCTCCTTGATCGACTGTGTCAGACGAGGTCCCAGGCGCTCCAGTTCACCTCAAGATGCTTGATGGAGGTGGTGCCGGGGATAACGATGATGTTGGGGGACCGGGCGAGCAGCCAGGCAATTGCCTCGCGCGGCGCGAGTCGGGCACCTTGTTTCATGGGATTGGCACCGAGCGGACCGTAGGGGATGAAGGCGACGCCCATCTCCGCCGTGAAGTCGACCAGATCTTCAGCTTCGGTTTCTTGCATGTTGAAACGGTTTTGAACGCTTGCGATCGGCGCAACCGTGAGTGCGCGCTCCAATTCGGAGCGGGTGACATTTGATAGCCCGATATGGCCAATTCTGCCGTCTGCCTGTGCTTCTGCGAGCGCAGCGACAGACCTCTCGATCGGTGTTTGTGGATCGACCCTGTGAAGCTGGAAGACATCGATGCGATTGCGTCGCAGATTGACCAGTGCGCGATCGATCTGCTGCAAGAGTGCGTCCCGGCTTCCATCGACAACGATGCGACCGGGTTCAGGCTTGTCCACACCTCCCTTGGTCGCCAAAACGGCATTGCGGCCTTCAAGTGCTTCGCCAACGATCCTGTCTGCGAATTCCGGTCCGTACGCCCAGGCGCTATCGAAGAAGTCTACGCCAAGGTCAGCGGCGCGGCGCAGAAGCGCAAGACCCTGATCCCAGTCCGGAAAGGGTCCGAAATTGCCGGGTTGCCCGGTGAGGCGCATTGCGCCGTAACCCAGGCGGTTCACTTTCAGGTCGTTGCCGATGGTGTAAGTCGTGTTGGTCATTCTCGATCTCCGGGTTTGACTTTTGCTGTCGGGATCAAGATGAGCGTTGGATGGGATATTCGGTAGACAGTTTATAAAGCTATTTGTTATTTGTTCTATGCATGAGCAAGCCTCTCGACCGCCTCGCGCTTCTGGAAACCTTCGTTCGCATCGCCGAACGCGGAACCATAAGCAGTGCCGCACGCGACCTTGGCATGTCTCAGGGATCGGCGAGCCGGCAGCTCAAGGAACTTGAAGCGCGTCTGGGTGTTCAATTGATCCGGCGCACGACCCACTCTCTCGCATTGACCGAAGCCGGACTGGGCGTCTTGTCTGATGCAAGGGCGTTGATGTCCCGTTGGGACGCGCTGGAGGAACGTCATGCAGGTGATGCAGAGGTTTTTAGGGGACCGCTCAGGGTCGTGGCACCCGTTGCCCTGGGACAGCTTCACCTTGCAGACATAGCTATTTCGTTTCAGACCGCAAACCCGGAGGTCGTGTTGAACTGGCGTCTGGAAGACGAGGTAATTCGTTTTGCCGAAGTCGGTTGCGATTGCTGGATCAAGGTCGGGCCGGTCCCGGACGAAAGTCTGATCGTGCGGCGTCTTGGACAGGTTGAAAGACTGATTGTAAGCACGCCTGCAATCGCCGCCCGGTTGGAGGCGCGCACGCCGGAGGCCTTGACGAAGCTTGCTTTCGTTACGCTGACCCCCTTTGAAGGGGCGAAGATTTCCCTTGCGCATTTAAAAGGCGAACGTCGAGACCTTTCGGTGAACTCCAGTCTTGCGACGAACAATATCATGTCTTTGAAGCGCGCGGTTCAATCCGGTCTCGGGCCAGCCGTTTTGCCTCGGTGGTTTGTCGCCGAGGAACTCCAGAAGGGAACCCTTGTTGATCTCCTCCCCGACTGGCGGGCCGCAATGCTTGACGTGAACCTTGCGTTTCTTCCAGCGCGGCCGCAGCCGCGCAGACTGTCTGCTTTCATTGATGCGCTTGAGACCGGATTTCGCCAGATTCCTGGGGTGACAGGCTGAAGCTTCCGGAGCGTCCGTCCCTGTTTCGGACACGCCTCAATGAAAATCCCGGCTCGGGAACAGTTTCTTGGCCTGGTCGCGCGGGTGCATGGCGCGGGGTTTGGGGGCGGCTGACTTGAGGTGGACCGGCACCTCGTCGGTCTTGCCGGTCGTCTGGCCCAGGACCTCGTCATTCGGGTGGCCGAGCAGGGTGAGCTTATGCGAGCAGTCCTCGATGTGATCGGCGATCAGGTGGACGACGATGCCTTCGCGCTCCAGCCGCCCGGTCACTTTCAGGAGCCGCCCGCCGATGACGGCAGCGCGGTACTGCTCGTACATCTTCGGCCAGACCACCACGTTGGACACCCCGGTCTCGTCCTCCAGCGTGATGAAGATGACGCCCGAGGCCGTGCCGGGGCGCTGGCGGGTGACGACAAGGCCGGCAACGGAAACGCGCCGGGCCTCATATGGCGTCAGCCGCGCCAGCCGGTCATGGGGCGTCAGCTGCGCAATATGCGGGCGCAGGAGCTCCATCGGATGGGCGCGCAGGGTCAGGCGCGTGGCCAGATAATCCTCCACCACCTCCTGGCCGAGATGCATGGCGGGCAGGACGATATCCGGCTCGAAGATCGCCTCCCCGTCGATCGGGTCGTTGAACAGCGGCAGCGGTTTGGGGCTGCGGATGGTCTTCACCTGCCACAGCGCATCCCGGCGGCTGAGGCCCATGCCGGCAAAGGCGTCGGCTTCCGCAAGGCGCTCCAGCGTTGCCGGCGGCACCCCGGTCCTGAGCCAGAGGGTTTCGGTATCCGGATAGCCGTTGCCGCGCGCCGCCACGATCCAGTCGGCGTCCTCCTCGCGCATGCCCTTGATCTGGCGGAACCCGAGCCTGAGCGCCAGCGCGCCGTCGCTGCGCCGCTCCAGCGTGTTGTCCCAAAGGCTCGTGTTGACGCAGATCGGCCGGACCTCGACCTGGTGCTCGCGCGCATCGCGCACGATCTGCGCCGGGGCGTAGAAGCCCATCGGCTGGGAATTCAACAGCGCACAGGCGAACTCGGCCGGGTAGTGGCATTTCAGATAGGCCGAGACATAGGCGAGCATGGCAAAGGCCGCCGCGTGGCTTTCGGGAAAGCCGTATTCGCCGAAGCCCTCGATCTGGCCGAAACAGCTTTCGGCGAACTCCCGGTCGTAACAGCGCCGGATCATGCCGGCGATGAACTTCTCGCGCAGCTGGCCGATCGTGCCCATGCGCCGGAAGGTCGCCATGGAACGGCGCAGCTTGTCCGCTTCCGACGGGGTGAAACCGGCAGCGACCACGGCGATCTGCATGGCCTGTTCCTGGAACAGCGGCACGCCGAGCGTCTTGCCGAGCACCTCCTCCAGTTCCTTCGACGGAAACCGGACCGGCTCCTTGCCCTGGCGGCGGTTGATGTAGGGATGCACCATGCCGCCCTGGATCGGTCCGGGGCGGACGATCGCCACCTCGATGACGAGGTCGTAGAATTCGCGCGGGCGCATGCGCGGCAGGAAGTTCATCTGCGCCCGGCTCTCCACCTGGAAGACGCCGATCGCGTCGGCCTTGCACAGCATGTCATAAGTGGCCGTGTCGTCCTGGGGCACGGTGCCCAGAGTGAAGTCCCGGTCATGATGGCTGCCGATCAGGTCGAAACACTTGCGGATGCAGGTCAGCATGCCGAGGCTGAGCATGTCGACCTTGAGGATGCCGAGCGCGTCGATGTCGTCCTTGTCCCATTCGATCACCGTGCGGTTTTCCATGGCCGCGTTCTCGATCGGGCAGAGCGCGTCGAGCCTCCCTTGCGTGATCACGAAGCCGCCGACATGCTGGCTGAGATGGCGCGGAAAACCGATGATCTCCCGGATGAGTTCGATGGTCTGGGCAACGCGCCGGTTCTCCAGGTCCAGCCCGAGTTCCCTCATCCTTGTGTCGTCCGGCCCGCTGTTGGAACTGCCCCAGATCTGGCCGGAAAGCGCCGCGGTCACGTCCGCGTTCAGCCCCATCACCTTGCCGACCTCGCGAATGGCCGCGCGGGTCCGGAAATGGATCACCGTGGCGCACAGCCCGGCCCGGTGGCGGCCGTATTTCTCGTAGACATACTGGATCACCTCCTCGCGCCGCTCATGTTCGAAGTCGACATCGATATCCGGCGGCTCGCCCCGGTGCTCGGAAATGAAACGCTCCGAGACCATGGTGATCGTTTCCGGCCCGACATCGGTGATGCCGAGGGCGTAGCAGATGATCGAATTGGCCGCCGAACCGCGCCCCTGGCACAGGATGTGCCGGCTGCGGGCGAAACGGATGATGTCATGGACGGTCAGGAAATAGGCGGCGAACTTGAGTTTGCGGATCAGCCGCAATTCCTTGTGCGCCAGGGTCTGCGCATGCTCCGGCACACCGGCGGGATAGCGCATTTCCAGGCCTTCGAAGGTCAGCCGCTCCAGCCGGTCCTGCGGATCTTCCCCGTCGGTGATCTCGTCCGGATATTCATAGGAGAGTTCCGACAGGTCGAAGCTGCAGCGCGTGGCGATTTCGACCGTGCGCCGGAGGGCTGCCGGGTGGTGGCGGTAGAGACGGGTCATGTCGGCGGCCGATTTCAGCCGCCGCTCGCCATTGGGCAGCGCCCGTGTGCCGATCTCGTCGATGGTGCAGCCTTCGCGCAGGCAGGTCAGCACGTCGGCGAGCCGCCGCCGTCCGGCATGATGCATCATGACATCGCCGGCGGCGACCATGGGCGTTGCAAGGGAATGGGCCACTTTCGCGCAGGTGCGGAACCAGGCCTGGTCGGTGCCGTCATAGCGGGGGGCTGCGCCGAGAAACACGTGCCCCGGAACTTCCTGGCGCAGCCTGCGGATATGGTCCCGGGCGATTTTGGAAAACGCGTCCTGCGTGTGGCTGCCCTGGGGCAGGGCAATGAAGATAAGCCCTTCGGAGAACTTCACCACATCCTCGAATTCCAGGTGGCAGTCCCCCTTTTCCGCCCGCCGCTTGCCGAGGGTCAGGAGCTGGCTGAGCCGTTCATAGGCGGCCCTGCTTGTCGGCAGGGCGACGAAATCGACCGGACTGTCGGTGAGCACCAGCCGGGCGCCGACGATCAGCCGCGGCAGTTTCAGGACCTCCGGCACGGGCAGGGGCGGGATCTCGTTCGTTTGCTGCCGGGAGGAGGCGTCGATCTGCGAATGGGAGCGCACGGGCACACCGCCTTCGCTTGCCGCGCGCTTGATCTCCTTGAGCGCCGAATAGGCCCTGACGACACCGGCCAGGGAATTCCAGTCGGTGATCGCAATCGCCTCAAGGCCGAGTTCGGCCGCCCGTGTCACCAGCTCTTCCGGATGCGACGCACCGCGCAGGAAGGTAAAATTCGAGGTCACGGTCAGTTCCGCATGCCGGGGAACATCCCAGTGCAGGCTCTCCGGCAAGACATGAGAGGTCATCGGCGGACCTCCCGTCTCTTCCTCCTCCTGCTGTCACCCCGGACAAGCGTCAGCGCAGATCCGGGGCCTACTCGCCTTTCAGCTTGCCGCATTGGGTGATTGCGTCCGCTTCTCAGCGTCCCTTCGCAGAGCTCTGGAAACGAGTGGGTCCCGGCTCTCGCTGCGCTCGGCCGGGATGACAGTGAGAGGTGAGGAAAGGCAGCAGGAAAAGCCGCTGGATCTGCGCCTCCCCGGTCCCGGCGCGCGCTCCGCGTGGCCGGGATGACAGCGGGAAAACCTGTCCCTGATGCTGTCACCTTCGTCTCCAAACCCTCATCCTGAGGAGGACCGTGAGGTCCGTCTCGAAGGATGGGCCACACGGCCCAGAACCTGCCGCCCATCCTTCGAGATAGCGCTGCGCGCTTCCTCAGGATGAGGGAGATTTTGCGGGGCGGCTTGCGGCGTGAGCAGGGAGGGTGGGTAGGCATTATCCGGGCTGTCTCCGCCTCTCCATCGTCATCCCCGATCAAGCCGGGGATCACTTTCATGAAACGAGAACACTCGAGACGCCGCCCCGGCCCTGAGCCGGGGCCTCTTGAAGACAGCTGGTGTGTTGGTCCCGGCTCAAGGCCGGGACGGCGGGATTTTTTGATGTCATTCCCGGCCAGGTCTTTGATGGCCGTTGAAGGTTGGGTCCGGGCGGACTGTACCGGGCCAGGGCCTTGGTCCGTCTCCAAACCCTCATCCTGAGGAGGACCGTGAGGTCCGTCTCGAAGGATGGGCCACACGGCCCAGAACTTGCCGCCCATCCTTCGAGACAGCGCTGCGCGCTTCCTCAGGATGAGGGGGATTTTGCGGGGCGGCTTGCGGCGTGAGCAGGAAGGGTGGGTAGGCATTATCCGGGCTGTCTCCGCCACTCCATCGTCATCCCCGACTTGATCGGGGATCCACTCGTTTCCAGAAACGGTTTTTCTGGACCACAGCCTTGCCGTTTGGGCGTGCCCTGAAACGAGGGCCTGATTGGCGAAGCTGTAGATTGGATCCCCGGCCAGGCCAGGGATCACTTTCATGAAACGAGACCACACCCGAGACGCCGCCCCGGCCCTGAGCCGGGGCCATCTCCAGGGTCTCTTGCAAAGAGGTTCCGGCCGAGGGCCGGGACGGCGGCAAGAAAGGGAGGGAGCGGAGAGGCGCATCAGCCGAACTCCCCTTGCACATACCAGCCGGGGTTCTGCGGCGTGTGGAACAGCCACAGGCGCTGGCCCTGGCCGGTGGCAACACGCCAGTAGTCGCGCAGGCCCCGTGTCCAGTCGTCGTCGCCTTCCCACCAGGCGGGCGTGATCCGTTCCGGACCTTCGGCCTGAAGCGTTGTCAGGGCGCGGCCGCGCCAGCGGAAGCGCGGCGGCGGCGTGGTGCCGGCCCCGGTGATCGGTTCGGGCGGGAACAGGCGCAACGGGCGCGGACGCCGGTAGGGCCACGAGCGGACCGGTGTGCTGTAGGCCGCAGGCACCAGCTTGAAGCTGCGTTCCGGGATATGGCTGTCGACCGGGGTGAAGCGCTGGATGTTTTCCAATCCGATCCGGTTGCCGAGCTGGGTGATGAGATCGGCCAGGCTGTCCTTCTCCAGGGTCTGCGACGGGGTCAGCTGACGGGGGCCGAGATTTTCCACCTGGGTGGCCTCCAGGCGGATCATGTCGATGCCGTAGCCGGCATCGACCGCGCTGACCCCGCGTTCGAAAAGGGCCAGCATCCGGTCGCCGTCGCGCATCGGACGCGCCAGGTGCAGTTCGACCGACTGGTTTTCCTGGTCCACTCTGCGGAAGGTCAGTTTCAGGCTGCGGGCGCCTTTCTGGGCCGTGTCCAGTTGTTCGCACAAATGGCCGATCAGCCGCTCCGCCCCGGCCATGACGTCGTCCACAAGCCCGATCGGGTCGGGCAGGGTCATGCGCACGGCGAAGCTGATATCTTCCTTTAGCGGGGAAATCTGTTCGGGGACATTGCCGAGGGCCTGGTCGAGGCGGCGCAGCACCTCCGGATCGTAGCGGCGCGCGACGCTTGCCCGGGGCAGGTTGTAGAGATCGGAGACGGTGGCAATGCCGAGCCGTTCCAGGCTGGTGCAGGTCTGGTCGGCAAGGCGCAGGGCCGCCAGCGGCAATGGACCGATATGGGCGAGCGTTTCGCCCGGTCCGGCGATGCCTTCGGCAAAGCGGGCCAGCGCCCAGGCGGTGCCCGGCGTGGAGGCAAGGCCAAGCCGGGCGGTGAGGCCGGCCCGGGCAAGGCGGGTACGGATATCGTCAAGCAGCGGCGCCTCGCCCCCCATCAGGTGCGCCGAACCGGTAATGTCCAGAAACAGCCCGTTCAGCCCGTCGAGCCCGACCCAGGGGCAGTAGCGGGTCGCCCACCGGGCCAAAAGGCGCAAGAAGCGCTGGTCGGCCTTCGGGTCAGCGGGACGGGTCAGCAGCCCGGGGCAGAAGCTTCTGGCATGGACAAGCGTGATGCCCCTGTTGAGACCGGCGCTTTCCGCGCGCGGACACAGGTCGTAGACGCGTTCGGAATTACGATCGAAGAGGGTCAGGGCAAAGGGCGCGTCAACGGGATTGGCGCGGAGCGAACGCTCAGCCGCCAGCCTCGGAAACCACAATGACACGATGCGCCGCTGCATCCCAACGCACTACCCATTCAGACAATGTTCCTGTTTTGTTCTTTATAATCGACCACAGCCAGGGAGTCGAGTCGTGGTCGTTTTGCCAAGGGCCGGTTGACGGGGACGCGGTCCGGCCATGTGTACCGGACGCGGGCAGGCCGCTGCAGCGCCATCTGGTCTCCGCCGCGTTGCTGCCACCGCCTTCCGGCACCAGGAGGAGCGCCGTCGTGCCGCCGGTTTCCGCGGCGAGCTGCAGCCTGCGGCCCTCTGTCAGCCCGATCGGGTCGGTGATTTCGGCGACCACAAGCCCCACCGCACCAGACCGGAGCGCGGTCTCCGCGCTGGCAAGCACGTTGAGCGGCGTGTCCGCGCGGGTGATCAAAAGCTTGCCCGGGTCGCAATAGGGTGCCAGACCCTCCGGATTGACCACGGGCCGCCAGCGTTCCGAAACCCAGACGACCGGACCGCTTGCCTGCCCGGCCATGATCGCGGCAAACACCAAGCCGCCTTCGCCGCACACTTCATGGGCGCGGGCGCGTTTCAGCGGATAGGCGGAGGAAAACGGCAGGGACATGATCTGGCGGCAATGGCATCGGGTTGACAGTCCCTTGTGAACATAAGGCCAACCGCGGTCCCGTCAAAGCCGGATTTTGTGCCGCGCGAATCGCATTCGGGCGCAGCAGGCGCGGATGACCGAAAAATTCCGTTAATTCAGGACACTAGCGCGACGTCATTGTTTTTTCATATGAACGACGTCGATGTTTCATGTGAGCCGACTAACCTTTTGCGCGGACAGAAGGCGATCGGGGGAAAAGTGCGGTGCCGAGTGCGTAGGCCAAGGCGGCCGCTTGGTAAGTTTTCCTCTAAATGCGATCGGGAAATACTTCGTTCGCCGGACAGCCGGCAGGTAGGTGCCAAGTTGAAACTGTTCTCGATTGCGGACGCGGTTAAGGCGTGTTTAAATGTTCATATGAGCGTCATACAACGTTCATATGAAAACAATACGAAACGCAGGCGTTATCGTTTCAGGTGCCGGCAAAGCCATTGCGGTACCGAGAGAACCAACTGCTGACCGGGGCATATCGCCCTCCAATGTGGGAGCAAATAAACATGGCTTATCGTAAGACCGTCGCCAGCTTCGTTGCTGCGGCTGCCCTTCTGGGAACATCCTCCGCTTCTTATGCAGCGACTGACATTGCCTGGTGGCACGCAATGGGCGGCCGTCTCGGCGAAGTCGTTGTCGACATCGCAAACGGCTTCAACGCCGACCAGAGTGCCTGCAAGATCACGCCGGTCTACAAGGGCACTTACGAAGAGACCCTGACCTCCGGCATCGCCGCTTTCCGTGCCGGCGAACAGCCGAACATCCTGCAGGTCTTCGATGCGGGCGCAGCGACCATCATCGGTGCCAAGGGCGCGGTCATCCCGGCTCAGGACATTCTCGAAAACGCCGGTGTCGGCTTCGACATCGAAGACTACATCGAAGGTGTTCGCAACTTCTACGCCGACAGCGACGGCAAGATGATCGGCATGCCGTTCAACTCGTCCACGCCGATCCTCTACTACAACGAGGATGCCCTGAAAAAGGCAGGCGTCGAAGCTCCGAAAACCTGGGAAGAATTCCAGGAGATCGCTCCGAAGCTGAAAGAAGCCGGCTATGTGCCGCTTGCCCAGTCTCACCTGCCGTGGATCTTCACCGAGAACTTCAAGTCCCGTCATAACCTGCAGTTCGCGACCAACAACAACGGTTACGATGGGTCCAAGGACACCAAGCTGGTTTTCGGCGAGCCGATCAAGAACCACTTCACCGCCGTCAAAGGCTGGCTGGACGACGGCATGTTCGGCTACTACGGCACCGGCTGGGGTGACAACCAGACCCCGTTCAACGAAGGCAAGGTTGCCATGTGGCTCGGCTCCTCGGGGTCTTTCGGCGGCATCCAGAAAACCGTCGAGTTCCCGTTCTCCGCAACCTACCTGCCTTACTGGGATGCAGTTGAGGGTGCCGGCACGGGCACGTTCATCGGCGGCGCTGCCCTCTTCGCAATGGCCGGCAAGCCGGATGAAGAGAACAAGTGCGTCGCCTCCTTCTTCGAGTACCTGACCTCTCCGGAAGTCCAGTACATGTGGCACAAGGAAACCGGCTACGTGCCGATCACGACCGCTGCCTACGACCTGGCCAAGAAGGACGGTTATTACGAAAGCACCCCGGCCGCTGAAATCGGCATCAAGCAGCTGACCCTGCCGGGCGGCGACTGGACCAAGGGCTATCGCATGGGCTTCTACGTTCAGATCCGCGACGTCATGAACCGCGAATACGGCAAGATCCTGTCCGGTGAAACCTCCGTTGAAGACGCATTTGCCACCATCGAAGATGAAGGCAACAAGCTTCTTGAGCGTTTCTCCAAGACCACCGGCAACTAAGCCGGCCGGAGCCACTTGTCTTTGGGGGCGCATTCCTTGCGCCCCCATTTCCATGCTCATGGAGCGGGCCGGCCTTGTGACAGCCCGCTTCGCCGTTCCCGGCGGTCGAGCAACAATCAGGTCGCGGCTATATGAAAAAAGTCCAGTTCAAGTCCCCGATGCTGCCCTATCTGCTGCTTCTGCCGCAGTTGGCCATCGTGACGATCTTCTTCCTGTGGCCGGCGGCCGAGGCGGTGCGCTCGTCCTTTTATCTTGAAGACCCGTTCGGCTTCGGGTCGACCTTTGTCGGCATCGACAACTTCACCGACACGCTGACGTCATCCGACTATGGCCGGGTCGCGCGGTTCACGGCCGTCTTTACGTTTTTTGTGACCTTCCTGTCGCTTGGCATCGCCCTTCTCTTGGCGGTCAAGGCGGACAAGGTCATCCGCGGCGCGTCCAGCTACAAGACACTGCTGATGTGGGTCTATGCGGTTGCGCCCCCGGTGGCCGGCCTGATCGGTGTGCTTCTGTTCGACCAGCATGTCGGGCCGATCGTCGATTTCTTCGCCATGTTCGGCTGGAAGATGCAGATCGGCGTCGACTATTTCGACACCAGCTTCGCCATGATCGTCACTTCCGTCTGGAAGCAGATACCGGTCAATTTCATCTTCTTCCTGTCCGGACTGCAGGGCATATCCAAATCCGTTCAGGAAGCGGCCAGCATCGACTGCCGCTCCGGCATGCGGCGGTTCTGGACCGTCACCTTCCCGCTTCTGGCACCGACCGGGTTCTTCCTGCTGATCATCAACATCACCTACGCCTTCTTCGACACGTTCGGCATCATCGACGTGATGGTGAAGGGCGAGCCGGGCAACAACCCGGTCACCCTGGTCTACAAGGTCTATCTCGACGGGTTCCGGGGCAATGACCTGGGCGGTTCGTCGGCGCAGTCCGTCATCCTGATGGCCCTGGTGTTCATCCTGACAATCATACAGTTCCGCCTGATCGAGCGGCGTGTGCATTACACGTGAGGAGCCGGAAATGAAAAAGAACCAGATCTGGGACCACGTCATTCTGCTTGTCGGTGTCTTCTTCATGGTCTCGCCGGTCGTGTTGACCCTCATGACGAGCACGCACGACGCCATCACGGTCTACAAGGAAGGAGTTCAGTTCCTTCCCGGCGGCAAGTTCCTCGAAAACTACGAGACGGTCCTGTTCCAGGCCGGTGGCTTCACCAAGGAAGTCGATGGTTTCGTGATGCTCAAGAACTCGATGATCCTCGGCCTCGGCTTTGCCATCGGCAAGATCATCATTTCCATGCTCGCTGCCTACGCGATCGTCTATTTCCGTTTCCCGAGGGCCTCGCTGTGCTTCTGGATCATCTTCGCGACCCTGCTGCTGCCGCTGTCGGTCCGCATTCTTCCGTCTTATGAAATCGTCCAGCAGCTCGGCATGGTGAATACCTATTCGGGGCTGATCGTGCCGCTGATTGCGTCGGCGACCGGAACCTTCTTCTTCCGCCAGTTCTTCCTGTCGGTTCCGGACGAGCTTCTGGAAGCGGCCCGGATCGACGGTGCGGGTCCTTGGAAATTCTTCAAGGATATCCTGGTGCCGCTATCGCAGACCATGATCGCGGCGATCTTCATCATAATGTTCGTGTTTGGCTGGAACCAGTATCTGTGGCCGACCCTGATGACCACGGATGAAAGCCTGTTCACGCTGGTGCGCGGCATCAAGCAGATCCTTCAGGTCTGGGTCGGTGCCCAGATCCCGGCCTTCAACGAGGCGATGGCGCTGGCGATCCTGGCGATCGTGCCGCCCGTGCTCATCGTGGTGATTTTCCAGAGCTGGTTCGTCAAGGGGCTCGTCGAGAGCGACAAGTGAGAAACTAGAGGTAACTTATGTCAACGATTACTCTCGACGCTGTCCGGAAGGTCTATGCCGGCAACGTGGAGGCCGTAAAAGGGGTCTCCATCGATATCGCCGACGGCGAGTTCATCGTGCTCGTCGGTCCGTCCGGCTGCGGCAAGTCAACCTTGCTGCGCATGATCGCCGGCCTGGAAGACATCACCACGGGCGAAGTCAAGATCGGGGACCGGCTCGTCAACGATGTCGATCCGGCCGATCGCGATATCGCCATGGTGTTCCAGAACTACGCGCTCTATCCGCACATGTCCGTCTACAACAACCTGGCCTACGGCCTCAAAAACCGGGGCATGGCCAAGGACGAGATCGACCGGCGGGTGAAGGAAGCCGCGCGCATTCTCGAAATCGGCGATTTTCTCGACCGCCGCCCGCGGCAGCTGTCCGGCGGCCAGCGTCAGCGCGTTGCCATGGGCCGCGCCATCGTGCGTGAACCCGCCGCCTTCCTGTTCGACGAGCCGCTGTCCAACCTGGACGCCAAGCTCCGCGTCCAGATGCGTGTCGAGATCAAGCGCTTGCAGCGTTCGCTCGGCACCACCAGCGTTTACGTCACCCACGACCAGCTGGAGGCCATGACGCTCGCGGACCGCCTGATCGTTCTGAACGGTGGCAACATCGAACAGATCGGCGCCCCGATCGATGTCTATGACAAACCGGCTTCGACCTTCGTTGCCAGCTTCATCGGCTCGCCGGCCATGAACCTTTTGAAGGTCACAGCAGGGGAAAACGGTCTGGCCGGCGAAGACGGCGGCGGCCTGTCCGGTCAGAACACCAAGGGACACGACCGCTACACGATCGGCATCCGGCCCGAACATCTCGAAGTCACCGACGCACCTGGGGCCGGCGACGGTGTGACACTGGAAGTGACCGTGAATGTCCTGGAGCCGATCGGCGCGGAGAGCTTCCTTTATGCCAGCCTGGTGGATGATGGGCCTGAAATCGTCGTGCGCGTCTCCAGTCATGCCAAGCACGAGCCGGGCGAGAAACTGTTCCTTCATGCCGCGGCTGAAAACGTGCATTTCTTCGACGTGGACACGGGCCGCCGGATCGACTGACCGTCATCGGACTTCAGGCGGTTTCGGCACGAGGCTGCGCGCCGTTGCGAAAGGCCACCCCGGCAAACCGGGGTGGCCTTTTGGTTTCATCCTGACGGTCCTTGTCAGGAGAGTGGCAGGAAGAGGCTGGGACAGGCCCCCTGCATCTGGCAAAGACAGGGGAAACGCACCGCGACACAACAGGACCGACGATGGAACCATTCAAGAACAAGATTTCGCCGGATCTCGTAAAGTGCCTCGGGCTGCATATCGAGCGGCATCTGGAAGGCTTCGATCGCGCGTCCTACGAAGCGGCCATCCTGGCTGAACTGGAAAACCTCGAACTGAAACAGCGCGCCCGGCTGATCGCAGATGAAACCGGCAGGATCCTGCCTGAGACGCTGGACGCGAAGTTTCACATTCTGAGATCGATCCTGCACCCGCTGGAAAACGAAGGCGTCGACCGGGCGAGCGACGCGGAGGGTATCAGGGGCTGGGGCATGATGCCGCTCGGCATGGTCGTCACCGATTTCGGACTGGAGGATTTCGACAAGTCCTTCGCGCTTCTGAAGGAGATGACCAAGCGCGCAACGGCCGAGTTCGAGGTGCGCCCCTTCCTCGACGCGGATCAGGAAAGAGCGCTCGCCATCATGACGCCCTGGGTGAAGGACGACAGCGTTCATGTCCGCCGGCTGGTGTCTGAAGGCACCCGCCCGCGCCTGCCCTGGGGCATGCGGCTGAAAGAGCTGGTCGAAGACCCGACACCGACCCTGCCGCTTCTGGAAGCGCTCAAGGACGATCCGGAAGAGTATGTCCGCCGGTCCGTCGCCAATCACCTCAATGATATTGCCAAGGATCATCCGGACCTGGTTGCCGAGATTGCCGCGCGCTGGCTGAAGGGCGCTGACAAAAACCGGCAGAAGCTGATCCGCCACGCCTGCCGCTCACTCATCAAGCAGGGCCACGCCGGAACACTGACGGCCTTCGGGCTGACCCCGCCAAAGATCAAGGTGGATGGCCCGCAGGTCAAGACGTCCAGCGTCACCTATGGCGGCGCTGTCTCCTTCGATGTTGCACTGAGGTCATCCGGCAAGCGCACGCAGGATCTCGTGATCGACTATCTGGTTCATTTCAAGAAGGCCAACGGGGCGCTCGCCCCGAAAGTCTTCAAGTGGACGAAGCTGAAACTGGAGCCGGGAGAGACGGTATCCCTGTCCCGCGATCACGCCATCCGGCCGATCACCACGCGGGTCTATTACGGCGGAACACAAGCCGTTTCGCTCCGGATCAACGGCAAGGATTTCGGCTATTCGGAGTTCGAGCTGGTGATGGATGGAGACTAGATCGAAACCCTCATCCTGAGGAGGGTCGGTAGACCCGTCTCGAAGGATGGGCCAATGGCACTGAATTCGCCGCCCATCCTTATCTGTTTTTGTTTTAGTAGATTTGTCTTGGGAGGGCTATTAGCCCTCCCAAGCGGGCCGGAGACCGTACCATCCTCGGCACCCGACAAGTCCGTTCGAAGCAAGGCTCCCGGTCCCGCTTTCCAACTTATCCCGAATGGTTGCTCGCGCAAGAGCGCGCAGATAAGGCAGGGGCAGATGGAAATGGCACAGGTTTTTGTAGGCATTGATGTATCGAAGTCGGTTCTGGATGTGCATGTGCGTCCGTGCGCCATGCGAGACCAGTTTGTAAATGGGCCGTCGGGCTGGTTGGCTCTCGGAGCCTGGCTTTCCCGCTTGCGTGTTGCACGGATCGTTTTGGAAGCCAGCGGGGGGTATGAACGC
>JBCBUA010000103.1:0-17629 GCA_039818365.1 Pseudomonadota bacterium | reverse complement strand
GCCATATCCGGGCGGGCGCTTTACGACGGGCGGCTGGATCCGAAAGAGGCGATGGATCTGATCCTGAATGCGCGGAGGAAAGCCTCATGACCCTCAAGGCCCGTGTCATTCCCTGTCTCGACGTGAAGGACGGCCGTGTCGTCAAGGGCGTCAATTTCGTTGATCTGGTCGATGCCGGTGATCCCGTCGAGGCTGCCAAGGCCTATGACGCGGCCGGTGCCGATGAACTCTGTTTCCTGGATATCACCGCAAGCCACGAGGGCCGGGACACGATCTACGATGTCGTCCGGCGGACGGCGGAGGCCTGTTTCATGCCGGTCACGGTCGGGGGCGGCGTGCGCACGGTCGAAGACATCCGCAAGCTCCTGATCGCCGGAGCCGACAAGGTGTCAATCAACACGGCCGCCGTCAAGAATCCCGATTTCGTCCGCGAGGCGGCGGAAAAATTCGGCGCGCAATGCATCGTCGTTTCCATCGACGCCAAGCAGGTGAACGCGCCCGGCGAGCCGGAAAAATTCGAGATCTTCACCCATGGCGGCCGCAATCCGACCGGTATTGATGCGGTCGAATTCGCCAGAAAAGTCGTCAAACTCGGTGCGGGCGAGCTACTGGTCACGTCCATGGACCGGGACGGCACCAAGGCGGGTTACAACATCGCGCTCACGCGGGCGATTGCCGACGCCGTGCCGGTGCCGGTGATCGCATCCGGCGGTGTCGGCACCCTCGATCATATGGTCGAGGGCGTGCGCGACGGCCACGCAACGGCCGTTCTTGCGGCATCGATTTTCCATTTCGGCGAATACACCATCCAGCAAACCAAGAAATACATGGACGATGCCGGTGTTCCCATGCGCCTGGACCCATAAGATTCAAAACGAGCTCTAGCCAAATGACCAAGTTCACACTGGACGATCTGGATGCCATAGTCGCGGCGCGCGCGCAAAGCGATGATGAAAAGTCCTATACGCGCAAACTGGTGAACAAGGGCGTTGCAAAATGCGCCCAGAAACTTGGAGAAGAGGCGGTCGAGGCAGCGATTGCAGCGGTGCAGCGGGATCGGCAAGAACTGACTGCGGAAGCCGCCGATGTGCTTTATCATTTGTTGGTGGTTCTGAATGTATCCAATGTTTCGTTGAGCGACGTCATGGCGGAACTGGCGAAGCGGACGGGACAGACGGGACTTGAAGAAAAGGCCTCAAGGCCTCAGGACTAGGTGCCGGCCGCGAGGCAAGCGCAGCGGGAACTGCGAAACGATGGATCAGAAAGTCGCAACCGCACTGGACATGGATTTGTCCCCCTACCGGGTGTTCAGCGAGCGCCAATGGTCCCGGTTGCGCGCAGATCACCCGATGACGCTCGACGAGCATGAGGTCGAACAGCTTCAGGGCCTCAATGCACCGGTCTCCATGGAGCAGGTCGAAACCATCTATCTGCCGCTCTCCCGGCTGCTTGCCTTTTACGCGGAAGCGAAAATCGGCATCCATCAGGCAACGCAGAATTTCCTGGGTCACCGGGATGGCAAGACGCCGTTCATAATCGGGGTCGCAGGCTCGGTTTCGGTCGGCAAGTCAACAACGTCGCGCGTGCTGCGCGAACTCCTGGCAAGGTGGCCGGCGAGCCCCAAGGTCGACCTGCTCACGACGGACGGGTTCCTTTATCCGAACGCGATCCTGGAGGCCGAGGGCCTGATGAGCAAGAAGGGCTTTCCGGAAAGCTTCGACCGTCCCCGCCTTCTGAAATTCCTCTCCGACATCAAGGCGGGACAACGTCATGTCCGGGCGCCTGTCTACTCGCATTTTTATTATGATGTCATGCCGGGCCATGCGGTCACGGTCGACAAGCCGGATATCCTGATTGTCGAGGGACTGAACGTTCTTCAGACACGGGAACTGCCCAAGGACGGACGCGCCGTTCCCTTCGTGTCGGATTTCTTCGATTTCTCGGTCTATATCGACGCGGACGAGGACCTGCTCCGCAAGTGGTATGTCGACCGTTTCATGCGCCTGAGAGAGACGGCATTCCGCGATCCGGGCTCTTATTTTCACAAGTATTCGCGCATCAACGATGAAGAAGCGGTCGAAACGGCGACCCGGATCTGGAACGACATCAACCTGATCAATCTGCGCGAAAACATCCTGCCGACGCGCCCGCGCGCCGATCTGATCCTGACCAAGAATGCCAGCCACAGGATCTCAAAGGTCGCATTGCGCAAGGTTTGAGGTCACGCTGTCTGCCACGCGGTATCGCCTGCGGCAGCGGACATGAAAATGCCCTCTCCACGGGGAAGAGGGCACTTGTCTTTTTCTGAATGCTTCCCTCAAGCGACGGAGCGCTTGCGGACCTCTTCCAGGAAGGTGGCAACCTGGTTGCGCAGCTGGCCGGCATTGCCTTGCAGCTCCTGTGCCGACAGGTCGACCTTCTCTGCGGTATCCCGCGTGTTTTCAGCGGCCGTCGCGACACTCTCGATATTGGTGGTCACGTCAACGGTGCTTCTGGAAGCTTCCGTTGCATTCGTCGCGATTTCCTGCGTCGCCACGCCCTGTTCATCAACGGATGCGGCGATCGAAGACGCGATCTCGTTCATGTTGTTGATGATCTCCGTCACCGAGGAAATCGCGCTGGCCGCATGACCGGTTTCTTCCTGAATGGCCGAAATCTGGCTCGAAATCTCTTCGGTTGCCTTGGATGTCTGGTTCGCCAGTTCCTTGACCTCGGCGGCAACAACGGCAAAGCCCTTGCCGGCTTCGCCCGCACGCGCTGCCTCGATCGTCGCGTTCAGCGCCAGGAGGTTGGTCTGCTCGGCGATGGCCTGAATGAGCGTGACCACTTCGCCGATCCGGCTGGCCGATTCCGACAACCCGTTCATGCGCTGGTTGGTGGATTCAGCTTCCCCTGCGGCCCGGGCCGCAATCTCGCTGGACGACTGCACCTGGCGGCGGATTTCGTTGACCGAGGCGGACAGTTCCTCGGCGGCCGCCGCAACCGTCTCAACATTGTGCGAGGCTTGCGAAGACGCGTTGGAGACAAGGCCGCTCTGTTCGGTTGTCTGCGCCGCAACACCGGTCATTGTCGAAGACGCCGACTGCAGGTTCTGGACCGAGCCGTCGATGACGTTCAGCATGTCCATGATCTGGCGGTCAAATTCACCGCTGAGATGCTGGATTTCGGTTCCCTTGCGGGCGGCGTCTTCCTGGGCGTCGTTCTGTTGCTCTTCGAGCGTGCGCCGTTCCGTTTCGTTGTGCACAAACACTTCCATTGCGGAGGCCATCTTGCCGATTTCGTCACCGCGGTCGGTGCCCTCGATCCGGATATTGGTATCGCCGTCAGCGAGCGTTGCCATGTTGGCCGTCAGGGACCGCAGCGGACCGACAAGGCTGCGGATCGCGAAAAGGGCGATCGTGCCGGCGACGACGGCGCCAATGGCCGCGAGAACGATGATCAGGACAGCCTGGTTCCAGTAGGCGGCCTCAAGGTCATCGATATAAACCCCGGTGCCGAGCATCCAGTTCCACTCTCCCAATCCGACAGCATAGCCCCACTTTTCGATCGGGATGTCGCTTCCGGCGCGCGGCCAAAGGTATTGAAGGCTGCCGCCGCCCGCCTGCGCACGCTTCACCAGCTCGGGAATGATCCGGACGCCGTTCGCATCCTTCAGATCGGATAGATCCTTTCCGATCAGTTTCGTGTTCACATGGGAAAGCGTGACGGAATTGTTATCGAAAACAAAAATGTAGTTCGTGCCGTCCTCGAAACGCATGGCCGCGATCGCTTCCAGCGCGCGCTTCTGGGCTTCTTCCGTTGTCAACAGCCCGTCTTTTGCCATTTTCTGATAACTCGCAGCGATCGTTCGCGCGGTGTGAGAGATGTCTTCGATCTTGACGAGACGCTCCTTCATCATCGCGTCTTTCAGCGAGACGAGCGAAAACGCCGCCAGTGCGACGGTGAAGATGGCGATTACAAAAACAGGAGTGCAGATTTTCCAGGCCAGAGGCCAACGTGTAAATGACATGCCGTGCTACCCAAAGTTAAACTTTGAATTAGCTTAGTCGGCAAGTGTTAAGGAATGCTGCATTGCACTTGTACTTTGGTGCAAAAAAATTGGGTAAATACTTACGTAATATTGACAGTATTTTCGCCTTATAAGGGAAAGAGGTAGCTCTTCGCCTCTTGGTAGAGCGGCATGGTTATTGTTTCTGCCGCTGCGTTCACCTGCGCGCGCAGAAAACGTCGCGCAATCCCGGGCGTGACCACGTCGCATTCTGCAGTTGGCCCTTCAACGTGTGACCCTGACCTTCGTAGTGGAAGGTGTTGGGACTGCCGAGCCGTTGCAGTGTCACGGCCCCGTATCCCATTTCCGCGACGGTCGCGGACTGGCCGTCCGGCGAAAACACCACATTCAAGTCGATACCGGCCGTGCAGAGATAATCCGCGACATTGGTGCGGGCCGCCTGCTGCTGAAAATCGCCCTGGTTGCCGCCGCCAATGCTACCGGGCGGAACCGGACCGCCACCATTGTTGGCGAACGGGTCATTCTGAAAGCCGCCCTGGTCGCCAAAACCGCCGGCACCGTTGTTGCCAAAGCCGCCCGCGCCATTGTTGCCGAAACCCGACTGACCGCCGATGACAACTTCGCGGTAAGGCGCCTGCGTGACATAGATGCCCCTGCATTCGCCCGTGGCACCACGCACGGTCCACGCGTGCGAGACATAGGTCTGCTGTTCCAGAACCTGTCCGGGTTCCAGGCGGGCGTAGGGACGCTCACCGCCCCGATAGTCGACCCAATTGACTTCAATCGTGTCCCGGCCGGAATTGCGGAAGACAATCTGTCCCGGACGGACCGCTTCAACGGACCTGACGCGGCCCAGTTCGTTACAGGACAGGTCCGCCCCCGCGTCTTGCCCGCCGTCGGCGACAATCTGCTGCGGAAGCGCGCAGGTCGCCACGAAGAGCCGGACCGGATTGGCGCTGCCTTTCAATGACACCTGGTAGGGGGGCAGTCCTTCAATCGAGACCGACAGCTCCGATTGCTTGATCATCGCCTCCCAGAGCGGGTCGGTCATCTCGATATTGACTTCAGGCAGGGAAACGCCCTGGGAATTCGCGTTGGACGATCCGAAGGCATTGAAACTTCCCAGATAGTCGCCCGCGGAAATGCGGATCGCCTGGGGCATGCCTTCCTGCAGGCCGGCCGGGGCCTGCTGGAAGGTAATCTTTGCAAATCCGGCCTGTGTCGTGCAGTCGGCCCTGAAGTCCCGGTCGTCCGTCTGCGGGACAGTGTGCTGAATGACCGACGGAGAGCCGGGCTGACCGCCAGGGTCTGCGGTCCATTGCCGGGCTTCGTTCGGGGTAACCATGACCGCCTGTGCATTCGGGCCGCCGGATATGCTGTCGCGGATCGTCGTCTCGAAGTCGCCCGGGGAAGTCGACGCGACGGTTTCGCCGTTGGCATCGGAGCCGGAGATAGGTGTTTCGACTGTTTCAAGTGGCGGCAATCCGCCATTGTCGGCCGGCGGTGTCACCTCAATGATGGATGTTTCGCTTCCCTGTCCTGCCTGCTCAACGGAAGATGTCTGCGTCTGGCCGGAACCCGTCGTTGCGGGCGCATTGGCGACAGGTCCGGCAGCCACCCCGGAGGACGTGCCGACAACACGGGCGGTTGCGCCCGGCTTGCCGTCGCTTGTCACATCGACGACGAGCGTGCTGCCGCTGCAAAGATCGGCATCGCGATGCAGGACGCGGCTGTTTTCGAGCGTGACTTCCAGCTTCACCTCACAGCCGGGCAAGGTGTTGTCGCTGCCCATCGTGTCGATCACCACGCCCTTGTCATCGCGGCTGATGATCGGCCGGTACTTCTTGTCCACCGTGATGGAGCGAATGCCGGGATCTGCGGGTTGCACGTTGATCCGAACGGTTTCCGGAACGGACTGGGCCAGCGCGACGGCGCTGTAGGTCAGGAGACAGAAACTGCAGGCCGCAAGCAGGCGGGTTTTGATCAATGGTCTGTTTGAACTGCAGGCAGCAAGACGCCGCATGGACGATCTCCGTCGGAGCGCAAGAAATTTCTATCGTGAATACTTAGGCAAAGTGGCGCTGAAAGGGCAACCCTGCAATCGGTTTCAACACAGACCTTTGTCAGCGCGGCGCTCTCTTGGCGAGGATACGCTGCAGGGTTCTGCGATGCATGTTGAGACGGCGCGCTGTTTCCGAAACGTTGCGGTCGCACAATTCGTAGACCCGCTGTATGTGCTCCCAGCGGACACGGTCGGCCGACATGGGGTTTTCAGGCGGCTGCGCCTTGTCTTCCGGCTTGCGGGCCAGTGCCGCGACGATATCGTCCGGATCGGCAGGCTTGGCGAGATAGTCGATGGCACCGAGCTTGACCGCCGTGACGGCGGTGGCGATGTTGCCGTAACCCGTCAGGATGATCGCGCGCGCGTCGGGGCGCTTCTGGCGGATTTTCTCAATCACGTCCAGACCGTTGCCATCTTCAAGACGCATGTCGACGATCGCATAGGCGGGTGCGATGCGCAGAATCTTGGCGGCCGCATCCTGAACGCCGTCGGCGGTTTCGGTTGCAAATCCGCGCTTTTCCATCGCACGCGCCAGGCGCTGCTGGAAAGGCTTGTCGTCGTCGACAATCAGGAGACTCATGTCCCCCGATCCGTTGAAAGAAGTCATCTGGTCCGTCATGGCTCGTTACCGTCTATTCTTACGTCTTCTTGCGCAGACTGGATGATCTTCGCGAAAGAGACCTGCCCGATAATCTGCTTTTGTTGTCGTTATGGGGCTAAAACGACGTTTCGTCCACTCCAACGGGTCGTTCGAAGACTGAACGCGGCCAGCTGACGCGGATGTGAGCGCCGCTTTCAGGCGGTGCCCTGTTCTCGAGCTGAAGCTTGGCACCCGTACGTTCCAGAAGGGTTTTTGCGATGAAGATCCCGAGTCCGAGGCCGCCGCCCTTGCCGCTTTGCTGGGACCTGTTGCCGCGGACCGACACATAAGGGTCTCCGATCTTGCCAAGGATATCCATGGAAAATCCCGGTCCGTCGTCGCGGATCGAGATCGACAGGGTGTTTTCGTCCCAATGCGCGGAAACATCGACACGCGACTTGGCGAAATCGACAGCGTTTTCGACAAGATTTCCAAGGCCATAGCGGATTGCGGCATTCCGCGTACCGACCGGTTCAGCGCCCTCGCCACCATTGGTCGAGTGAATGGCAACCCCGGTGCCCCGATGAGGATCAACAACGTCTTCCAGAAGTTGAGCGACCGGCATCCGCTGATAGGTCTGGTCTTCCTCGCTGGAAAGACTTGTCAGCTTTTTCAGGATGTCGCGGCACCTTTCGGCCTGCGAGCGGATCAGGGCGACATCCTCGCCACGATGATCCTGTGCCTCGAATTCGTCGGTCAGCTCCTTGGCGACGAGATAAATGGTCGCAAGCGGCGTTCCGAGCTCATGGGCTGCGGCGGTTGCCAGCCCGTCAAGCGCGTTGAGGTGCTGTTCACGTGCCAGAACGAGTTCCGTGGCCGTCAGGGCATCGGCAAGCTGGCGCGCTTCTTCCGCCACCCGGAATGCGTAGACCGCCATGAATCCGAGGGTCAGCACCAGCGCGATCCAAATCCCGACCGAATAGATGACGGGCAGCTTGAATATCTCCGTGTCCGGCCAGGGCAGCGGATAGTGAAAAACCGCCAGAAAACTGGCGCAGACCGTCGCCAGGACGCCAAGCATGAAGGTGTAGCGTGCGGACAGGCCGGCGGCGGACACCATGACCGGCGCCATGAGGAGGAACGCAAAGGGATTGCCCAGGCCTCCGGTCAGGAACAGGAGACCGCTCATCTGAACGATGTCATAGGCAAGCTGCAGGATGGCTGCGCGTTCGGACAGGCGCATGGCCGAGGGCCAGCGGATCTTCAGAAAGATATTGAGCCAGGCAGACAACGCCACCATGGCGAAGGCCGGCCCGGCGGGAAGTTCGTAGCCAAGACCCACATGGACGACAAGCAGGGCCGCGGTCTGGCCGCCAACCGCGAGCCAGCGCAGGCGCACCAGCGTGTCGAGTTTCAGACGCCTTTGCGTCAATGTGATGTTGGACGCGCTTTCATCCGTCATAATCCCCTTTTGAATCGGAATCCGGGTCCTGACAAGGCCATTGCACTTGTGCCCGCCCTTTTGAGATGCTAGCCAGCCGCTGAAAGGGTTGTTCGGACGACGCGGGCCGGCGGCCATATTGAGGAATACCGGTATTCTTCATCACAGATCAGCACCGCGAAACGGAATGAAACAACATGACCGATACGAATGACGGCGGCGCACAGCCGCAGACGGAAGGCGCTGCTGCTGCACCCGGCATGCATATCCTGGGTCAGTACATCAAGGACTTGTCTTTCGAGAACCCGAACGCGCCGCGTGCCCTGACCCAGGGCGATCAGCCCAAGCTCGACATCAATGTCAACGTAGGTGCCCAGCAGATGGGCGATGACCAGTTCGAAGTTGTCCTGACGCTGACGGCCAAAGCTGAGCGTCCGGACATGGTCATGTTCAACGTCGAACTGGTCTATGCAGGTCTTTTCAAGCTGACAGGTGTCCCGTCAGAACACATGCATCCGTTCGTGATGATTGAATGCCCGCGCATGATCTTCCCGTTCGCACGCAACATTCTGGCCGAAGCGACCCGCAACGGCGGCTTCCCGCCGCTGATGCTCGATCCGATCGACTTTGCCCAGCTGTACCGCCAGAACATGGCGCAACAACAGGCAGCCGGACAGGCTGGCGAAGACGCGCCAAAGCCGAACTGATCCGTCAGATCCCGCTTTTTTGAGGAACCCGCACGGGCTTTGAGCCTGCGCGGGTTTTTTTGTTCCGTTCCACTTCGGCTGACGCAGTTTCAGCTGACCTCGAATTCCGGGTCGACCGGCACCTGCAGCGACGTGACCAGCGTGTTGGTCATCGCGGCCAATCCGACAATCTGAAGCAACTCGCCGTGCTCTTCATCGCTCATGCCCTTTGCGCGCGCCGCAGCCGTATGTGAGTGAACACAGTAACTGCATCCGTTTGCGGCCGAAACCGCGATATAGATCATTTCACGTGTCTTCGGGTCCAGGGCGCCGGGAACCGCCATCACGGATTTGACCTGCGCCCAGGTGCGCTCCAGTCCTTTCGGGTCCCGTGCCAGCGCGCGCCAGACGTTGTTTATGAAGTCGGACCCGCGCGTTGCGCGGATGTCGTCAAAGACCGCCTTGACTTCGGGGATCGCTTCAGCTTCCGCATCCGTCATCAGTTTTACAGTCGCCATTGCTTCCTTCTCCGAATTGTCGACCCAAGTACTTGGTCGCTAACGCATCAGGTTTCTTCCAGGAGTGCCGCCCAGCTCTTCGGCTCGGACCCGTTGAGCGGGTTTTTCGCAGACCGCCTGTAGCGAATGGTCTCCATCCGGAAGCTCCGCGCATCAAACATGATCATGCGCCCGACCAGACCTTCGCCCGTTCCCGTGATCTCCTTGATCACTTCCATTGCCTGCATGGTGCCGACAATGCCCGTGAGTGCGCCCAGAACACCCGCCTCGGCGCAGGTCGGCAGCAGGCCGTCACGCGGTTTGCGCGGAAACAGGCACCTATAGGTCGGATTGAACGCGCCGTCCGCATTTTTCTCGAACGGTTTCAGCGTCGTAATAGACCCGTCGAACTGGCCGACAGCGGCCGTCACCAGAGGTTTTTGCGCAAAGAAACAGGCATCGGACACGAGGTAGCGCGTGTCGAAATTGTCCGAACCATCGACGACGAGATCATAATCGGAGACGAGCGCGAGCGCATTGTGGCCGGCGAGACGTGTGGGATGCGGCTCGACGGCGACATTGGGGTTGAGGCGGGCGATCGCTTCGGCCGCGCTCGCGACCTTGGGTTCGCCAAGCCGGCCGGTGTCGTGAATGACCTGACGCTGGAGATTGGAAAGCGAGACCGCGTCATCATCGACAATGCCCAGCGTGCCAACACCTGCAGCGGCGAGATATTGCAGAACCGGGGCTCCGAGCCCGCCTGCACCAATCACGAGAACACGGGCCTTCTTCAGCTTTTGCTGCCCGGCGCCGCCAATTTCCTGCATGACGATGTGGCGGGCATAGCGTTCAAGTTCTGCGGGCGAAAGCATTCTCAGATCCTGCGAAGTCGGGTTTGAAACGAAATCAGTGCGGCGCTTACTTCAAGATCCGGCTGACGAGGCGCGCGGTGTAGTCGACCATCGGGATGACGCGCGCGTAGTTGAGCCGTGTCGGGCCGATGACGCCAAGAACACCAACGATGCGCTGATTGCTGTCCCTGTAGGGCGAGACCACGAGCGACGAGCCGGAAAGCGAGAACAGATTGTTTTCCGAGCCGATGAAGATGCGCACACCGTCGCCCGTTTCGGCAAGGCCCAGAAGCTGGATCAGATCCTTCTTGTTCTCCAAATCGTCAAAGAGAAGACGGATCCGTTCCAGGTCCTCTACCGCGTCGAGGTCGGTAAGCAGGTTCGAGCGCCCGCGCACGATCAGCGTGGCAGGGTCGCCGGAGGTCTCGCCGCCCCAGACGGCGAGACCGGCGTTGATGACCTTCTGGCTGAGCTGGTCGAGTTCGGCCTGATCGGCATCGCGCACCTTTTCCAGATCACCCTTGATGTCGGAAAGCGTGCGCCCCTGGATCTGTGCGTTCAGATAGTTTGTTGCTTCCACGAGAGCCGATGCGGGCAGGTTGACAGGAAGGTCAATGATCCGGTTTTCGACCGACCCGTCCTCGCTCACAAGAATTGCCAGCGCTTTCAACGGCTCGATCCGGACAAACTCGATATGTTTCAGGCGCATGTCGTTCTTGTGTGTCATGACCACACCGGCACCCATGGAAAGACCGGAAAGCATCTGGCTGGCTTCCGTCAGAACCTGCTCTGCCGAGTTCGCCTCGTTTGAAGCCCGCACCTGCACGTCGATCTGCTGCCGTTCCTCTTCCGTCAAATCTCCGACTTCCAGGAGGGCGTCGACAAAAAAGCGCAGGCCGATTTCGGTCGGCAGGCGCCCGGCGCTCGTGTGCGGCGAATGCAGGAGGCCGAGGTGTTCCAGGTCCGACATGACGTTGCGCACCGATGCCGGCGACAGCGACATGGACAGGTTGCGCGACACGTTGCGGGAGCCGACCGGCTCTCCGGTTTCCAGGTACGTTTCCACGATCGAGCGGAAAATCTCGCGGGATCTCTTGTCGAGGTCGCTGAGGCTCAAGGCGTCTTCTCCAAATGCACACTGCGAATATTGGACGATTTTCGTCTTACACCCAAGATATAGGCGCAAAATGGGGCTGACGTGAAGCTGGCCCTTTACCTCAGGCGAATTTGAGGTCTACAAGGCGCAGGAGATCAGCAGGAAACAGTCGTTTCCTGGCAAATGCAGTCCGCTGGCGAAGGTCGAAAGGAAATTTCATGCGTCCGTCAAAACGCGCAGCCGATGAACTCCGGGCGGTGACGCTGGAACGAAGCGTTTCAAAACATGCGGAAGGCTCGTGCCTCGTCAAGTTCGGCGACACGCATGTGCTTTGCACCGCCAGCCTCGAAGAGCGCATTCCGCCCTGGCTGCGGGGCCAGAACCGGGGTTGGGTCACCGCGGAATACGGCATGCTGCCGCGCGCGACGGGAGACCGCATGCGCCGTGAAGCAAGCGCGGGCAAACAATCCGGCCGGACCCAGGAGATCCAGCGCCTGATCGGACGGTCGCTGCGTGCGGTCGTCGACCTTCAGGCGCTCGGCGAGGTCCAGATCTCGGTGGACTGCGATGTCATCCAGGCCGACGGGGGGACCCGCACCGCATCGATCACGGGTGCGTGGGTCGCGCTTCGCGACTGCATCGAATGGATGCGTGCACGCGACATGGTCACCGGAGACGTGCTGAAGGACCATATCGCCGCCATTTCCTGCGGCATCTACGAGGGCGCACCCGTCCTCGATCTGGATTATGCGGAAGACAGCACGGCCGAAACGGACGCAAACTTCGTGATGACCGGATCTGGCGGGATCGTCGAGATTCAGGGAACCGCCGAAGGAGCGCCCTTCTCTGAGGAAGAATTCACGCAACTGCTCGGTCTCGCAAAGGCGGGGATCGGCCGTCTCGTGGATCTGCAGAAGATGGCAATTCTATAGGGAGCCATGCAAATGGGCCATCGCAAACTCGAACCCGGACGGCTTGTCGTTGCAAGTCACAACAAGGGAAAGATTAGAGAAATCAATGAGCTGCTCGCTCCGTACGGTTTTGATGTCGTTTCTGCGGGTGAGCTGAACCTGCCCGAGCCCGAGGAAACCGGGACAACGTTCGAGGCGAACGCCGCACTAAAGGCCGTTGCGGCTGCCGAAGGCTCCGGTTTGCCATCGCTGGCCGATGACAGCGGCTTTTGCGTCGCCGCGCTGGGGGGCGACCCCGGGATTTACTCCGCGCGATGGGCCGGTCCCGACAAGGACTTCGCGATGGCGATGCGGACTATCGAGGAAAAGCTGCAATCCGTTTCGTCCGGGCAGGACCACAGCCGCCGGGGGTCTTTCGTCGCCGTTCTGTGCCTTGCCTGGCCGGACGGCCACACGGAGTATTTCCGGGGCGAAGTGGAAGGCGATGTCGTCTGGCCGCCGCGAGGAGCGGAAGGCTTCGGCTACGATCCGATGTTCCGTCCGGACGGGCATGACCGCACCTTTGGCGAAATGTCCCCGGACGAAAAACACGGCCTGTCGGACGATCGGGAGCCCTTGTCGCACCGCGCCCGCGCGTTCACGCTGTTTGCCGAAGGCTGCCTGAAAGGATAGCCGACGTGACAGCGCAAAAGGCAAACGACGGTGGTTTCGGGATCTACATTCACTGGCCCTTCTGCGCGGCCAAGTGCCCCTATTGCGACTTCAACTCGCATGTGCGCCATCAACCCGTCGACCAGGCCCGCTTCGCTGCCGCCTTCAGGCGGGAGCTGGCCTATTTCGCCGACCTGACCGGGGGAAAGCGGGTCGAGTCGATCTTTCTGGGCGGCGGAACACCGTCGCTAATGGAGCCGGCCACAGTCGAAACCCTTCTGTCAGCCGTTTCGGATCGTTGGACGCTGGACGACGATGTTGAGATCACGCTGGAGGCCAACCCGTCTTCGGTCGAGGCCACCCGGTTCCGGGGCTATCGCGCGGCAGGTGTCAACCGCGTGTCTCTCGGTGTCCAGTCCCTGCATGACAGTGATTTGAAGCTGCTCGGAAGGCTGCACGATGCCGCGGCCGCGCGCACGGCCATCGAGACGGCCCGGGCGACATTTCCGCGGCTGTCTTTCGATCTCATTTATGCCCGTCCCGGCCAGACACTGGTCTCTTGGACCGATGAACTGCGCCAAGCCATTTCGCTCGCTGCCGATCACCTGTCGCTTTACCAGTTGACGATCGAATACGGCACCCCGTTTTATGCCCTTCATCAGGCGGGAAAACTCGAGATGCCGGATCCTGATCTTGCGGCGGAGTTTTTCTCGCTGACCCAGGAGGTGACGGCCGAGGCCGGATTGCCCGCCTATGAGGTCTCCAACCATGCGCGCGCCGGTGCGGAATGCCGCCACAATCTGGTCTATTGGCGCTACGGCGACTATGTCGGCGTCGGGCCCGGTGCACATGGCCGGTTGAGCGTCGGTGCGACGCGTCTTGCCACCTCGACCGAACGTCACCCGGAAACCTGGCTTGAAAATGTCGAGACCAAAGGCCATGGACTGATCGAGAATGCCGGCCTGAATGAAGAAGAGCAGGGCGACGAGTACCTGCTCATGGGATTGCGTCTCAAAGAAGGGATCGATCTTGGCCGCTACGAAACGTTCGCTCACCGATCCGTTGACCCGCGCCGGTTGAAGGCGCTGCTGGAGCATGGAATGGTGGAAGAAATCGGGGAAAACCGCGTCCGTGCGACCCGGGAAGGCTTTTTTGTGCTCGATGCGGTGGTCGCGGACCTGGCGGCCTGAGGCCCGTGCGGTCGCGCAGTCCTTAAATCTACCAAATTGATTTAAATGAGCTATCTCGCTTTTGCGGTGCAATTATATTCGGCGCCGAAACGAGTTTCTTAATGCATTGATTGGCTTAGGTCCCGTTTAACATAGCAAATAGCAGTATTGCGGGTGGTTGCGCGGCTGGCTATTGTGCTGCGATGCAATAGATGGTGCCAATACAGACGGGCCGCGAAAGAATGTATACAAATTTCGTCAAGGGGGCGGGCGGCGGCTTCGTAAATCAGGGAGACGCGTCATTGCCGTTTTATCATCTTTACGAGTTGAATCACGCTGCGATGGCGCCGTATCGGGCGGTTGCCGACATGATGCGGCTGTATTTTCAAAATCCTTTGAATCCCTGGACACACACAAGTTTTGGCCGTCAGATTGCCGCCGGATGTGAAGTTCTGGAGCGCACGACGCGCCGCTACGGCAAGCCTGAATTCGGCCTGAAGGAAACCACCGTCGGCGGCGTCCGGGTTCCGGTACGCGAAAGCATCGTCTGGAGCCGCCCCTTTTGTGACCTGATCCGGTTCGAACGCGGTGTCACGTCGCACCGCAACGATCCGAAAGTCCTGATCGTTGCACCGATGTCAGGGCACTACGCGACCCTGTTGCGCGGCACGGTCGACGCCCTGATGCCGAACGCCGATGTTTACATCACCGACTGGATCGATGCCCGCATGGTGCCGATCCAGGAGGGCAAGTTCGATCTGGACGACTATATCGACTACATCATCTCCATGCTGCATTTCCTGGGTCCGGACGCGCATGTGCTTGGCGTCTGCCAGCCCTCCGTTCCGGTGCTTGCGGCTGTTGCCGTCATGGAAGACCGCGAAGACCCCTACGTTCCTTCCACGATGACGCTCATGGGCGGTCCCATCGACACCCGCGTCGAGCCGACCGCCGTGAACGACCTCGCGGTGTCGAAAGGCATCGACTGGTTCAAGAACAACGTTGTCATGAAGGTCCCGTTCCCGCATCCCGGCTTCATGCGCGATGTCTATCCGGGCTTTCTCCAGCTGTCCGGGTTCATGAGCATGAACCTCGACCGCCACATGACCGCACATCGCGAGTTTTTCCAGCATCTTGTCGAGGGTGACGGCGACAACGCCGAGAAGCATCGCGAGTTCTACGACGAATATCTCGCGGTCATGGATCTGACCGCAGAGTTTTATCTCCAGACGGTCGAAACGGTGTTCATCAAGCATGCATTGCCGGAAGGCACGATGGAGCACAACGGCCGGGTCGTTGACTGCACCAAGATCAAGCGGACCGCCTTGCTGACCGTTGAAGGCGAAAAAGACGACATTACCGGACGGGGTCAGACGCGCGCCGCGCATGACCTTTGCACAAGCCTGCCGGACGACATGAAAGCGCACTACGAACAGCCCAATGTCGGGCACTACGGCGTTTTCAACGGGTCGCGCTGGCGGTCTGAAATCGCCCCGCGCGTGATGGACTTCATCCGCTCGAACAGAGCCGGCATGCCGAAACAACCTGCCCCCAAACCGGCAAAGGCAGCTGCGCCGGCAAAGACGGCGGCCAAGGCCCCCTCAGTGAAGGCAAAGCCCAAACCTGCGGCCAAAACCAAGCCGAAAAAGGCAGCCGCACCCCGCCCGCTCGAAGATATCCTGCTCACGAAACCCGACGGGGCCGCGGATAATCTCAAGGAAATCAGCGGTGTCGGACCCAAGCTCGAATCGACGCTCAACGAGGCCGGTATCTTCCATTTCTGGCAGATTGCCTCGCTGACGAAAGAGCAGATCGAGGCGTTGGACGGCAAGCTCGATTTCCGCGGAAGGATCGAGCGCGACCAGTGGATCGAACAGGCCCGTAAACTCTCCGAAAGGGTCAGCTGACCGTCGGTAAAAAGGGCGCCCTCGCGGCGCCTTTTTTCGTTTTGCAGGCTTGTCGAGCGGCTGGCACACCAGAAAATCTTGCCCTTTGCGGAAAGGGTTTTTGCCTGTCAGGTTTTCACGCATTTTTCGTATAAAAAACAGATACTTGTGCGATTGAATCGCGCCATCCCCGATATCGTTTCGAAACCGGACCTTTCTGTGACGATCATCACAAATCCTTGAAGCTGACCTCCACAATGCCCACCTGAAGTGCGTGGATGTCTTAAATGGATAGGATGATGACGACGACCAAAAGTTGCATGATTAAACCTGCCTGGACGCCTGCTACCATCGGCCTGATGGTGCTCGGGTTTGTGGTGTTCTGGCCGCTCGGCCTTGCCATGCTGGCCTATATCTTGTGGGGCGACCGTTTCGAGGGCATGGCACGCGACGCCAGGGATCAATGGCGTGGAAGCCAGCTGAAGGGAGCATTCGAACAGATGTCAAACACCACTGCATATGCCCGGACCGGCAACGTCGCGTTTGACGACTACCGTGAGCGCGAACTCAAGCGTCTTGAGGAAGAGCGTGCGAAGCTGGATGCGATGCGCGCCGATTTTGACGATTTCCTGCGCGAATTGCGCCGGGCACGCGATCAGGAAGAATTCGATCGCTTCATGGCCAACCGTGGCCGGTCGAGTGGCGGAAGCGAAGCAGCGCCTTCCTGACCACTCCTCCTCCCAGATCCGTCACGGGACGGCCTGACCGGAAGCGGCGCTGATCAAGCGCCGCTTTCGTCATTTTTAAGCAAGCGAAAATTCACTAGACTCATTTGAAGTGATTCGACCGGACCCCGTGACATGCTCCTGCGACGCGGCAAACCAGACTTGCCGGACCACATTGAAATCGAAACGGATACCAGCGCGATCCGGATCCGCCTGCGCGCGAACCCGCGCGCGCAGCGATACCTGCTTCGTCTTCCCGCGGACAGTTCCGGCCCTGTCCTGACGGTGCCCAAAGGCGGTGATCTGAGGCGGGCTGAGCATTTTGCGCGTCAGCACATCGGCTGGCTCGTCGAACGGCTCCAGGACCGCCCGCAGCATGTCAGTCTCGCTCCGGGAGATGTCTTCCCGCTGCGCGGCGTCGAGCACCGCATTCTGCCGACGGGTACCTTGCGGGGTCTTGTGTCTGCCGGCATCGCCGGTGACGGCACACCGGCCCTTTTCGTTCCGGGGGCGGAAGATCATGTACCGCGCAAGGCGACAACCTGGCTCAAATCCGAAGCGCGGAAGGACCTGTCGACCCGGGCGCAGTTTCATGCGGCCAGGATTGACAGGAAGATCACCGCGATCAGTGTTCGCGATACCAAAAGCCGTTGGGGATCGTGTGCTTCGAACGGCAAACTTTCCTTTTCCTGGCGCCTCGTTCTCGCCCCGCCGGAAATCCTCGATTACGTGGCTGCGCATGAAGTCGCGCATCTGAAGGAAATGAACCATTCAGGCCGGTTCTGGCGGCTTTGCGAAGACCTGGCGCCGCAGACGCCGACGGCGCGTGTCTGGCTGAAGGAAAACGGGACTTACCTCCACGGTTTCGGTTGAGGCGGGCACGTTGTTTCGGGCCAATGTCTGGGCATTGGCGTGAAGGTATGGTTCCCTTGGGACACCAGTTTCAGGAGCCCAAAATGCGAATTTTCTCAAATGCCGTGAAAGCCGTCTCCGCTGCCGTGCTGCTGTCGGCACTCACGCTGCCTATAGCCGGTACCGCCCAGGCGGACAGTTGCTGGAACCACA
>JBCBUA010000102.1:0-17779 GCA_039818365.1 Pseudomonadota bacterium | reverse complement strand
CGATGACCTGCGTGCCTTCGAAGCCACCGCGCGCAGGGGTTCCGTGCGCGCTGCCGCCGACGAACTTGCGCTGACGCATGCCGCGGTGAGCCGGCGGCTCTCGCGCTTGTCGGAGGCCGTCGGTGTCCGGCTGTTCCGCAAGGCTGGGCGCGGGCTGGCGCTGACGCACGCCGGGGAGAGCCTGCGCGATGCCTGCCGGCGCAGTTTCGACGATTTGCTGCGCACGATCACGACCATCCGCAATGCGGAAGGAACGGCAGAACGCGCCGTCGTGCTGTCCTGCGAACGTTCCGTTGCCATGCGCTGGCTGATCCCGCGCCTGAGCCTGTTTGAGACCGTCCACCCGGAGGTGACGGTTCATCTTTCGGTTGGCGGGGGATCCATTGAGGGGCAGGGCGATGATGCCTTTCTCGCGCTGCGCCGGCTGGACTTCGCCCTTGACGAGAGGTGGGTGGTTCAACCGCTGTTTCCCGAACGTGTCGGTCCTGTCATGGCCGAGGACATGCGGGCACAATTCGACGCCGGGGACTATGTCGCTCTTGTCACCAAAACACGTCCGGAAGCATGGGATCGATGGCTTGCAGCCAATCCGGGTGCACCACGGCCGCGGGAGCGCCGTGGCATGGACCATCATTTCCTGATGGCCGAGGCGGCCTGCGCCGGTCTCGGCGTGGGCCTGTCCCCTCAGGTCGTGGCGGCGGACGACGTAGCGGGCAACCGTCTTGTCGCCCCTTTCGGCTTTTCAGCCGACGGCTCAGACTATGGCCTTGTGCATCGCGCCGGGGTTGCCTTGTCTCCGGACGCGCAGCACCTGGCGGACTGGATCCGGTCCGCGTGCGAACCGCTTGTGCTGCGGTCTGACTGAGGCCAGGTCACCTACTGTTCGTCGCCGCGCGCGGTGAACCGATGGATGTCGACAGCCTCGATATCCACCTGGATCACGACCTCCTGCTGGATGTCGCGCGAGAGCTGGGCCACGAACCGGTCGAGGCCGGCCTGCGCGCTCTCAAGCTCTGCCCGGTCCGCCGTCATGACAACGGAGACGAGCACCCGCCCGTGCCGATAGTCCACACTGACGGAATGGATGCGGCCGACCTTGTGGTCCTCGTTCATGGCCTTGTCGAGATCGAGGTTCTTGTTGACGATCCTGAGGAGGCGGTTCTTCACGTAGATTTCGTAAAGGGCGGTCTGCAGGGGCGGCATAAGCGCGTAGCTCCCGACCATCATCACCAACAGCGTGGCGAGGCCCTTTTTCCAATCGCCATAGTTCTGGACGATGAAGACGAGCCCCGCGATGATGACGATGCCGACAAAGTTGGTCAGGAACAGAAGGAAACCGCCGGCCGCGATATCGAGACCACCGTCGCTGAGCCCCAGGTCCTCCATGCCGACGCCGAGCGCCGAACTCGCCTTGTCGCCAAGGGCAAGCCCGATCCCGGTAACCGCCAGAGGGGGGACAAGCGCAACGGCAATCGCGACACCGGCAATTGAATCGGCAATGCGCGGACGTGTCTGCGCGTAAGCACCGGCGCATCCGGCGGCAAGCGCAACGACGAGATCGAGCATCGACGGACTGGTGCGCGCCAGGATTTCAGGGCCGACAACACGCGCGCCGACCAGGAGCACACCGCAATAGCCGACTGCCACCACGCAGCACGACCCCAGAACTGCCGTCACCAGCGCGCGCGCGACAAGTCGTATGTCGAAGGTCGCGATCCCGAAGGCGGTGCTCATGATCGGCGACATCAGCGGGGCCACGATCATGGCCCCGATCACCGTCGCCGTGCTGTTGGCGATCAGGCCGAGAGTCGCCAGAACGGCGCTCAGCGACAGCATGAGGAAAAACGGCACGGTCGCCCGGGATGTCCGGTCCATGCGATCGGCAAGGTCTTCCTTGCTGGTCAAGTCACCATGCAGAGTGCTCTCGAACAGGCGCGAGCGAAGGGAACGAAGGACGTGCTTCATAAGGCGATCCGTCCGCGCAACCCAAAAATGGCCAGACTGTCTTCCTCCGGGTTCAGAGCCGGATTTGCGATTAGCTGGACACTCGGGGTGATCGCCAGATTGGGTGAGACGGTCAGGCGATAAAAGACCTCGGCCGTGTACTGATCGTCGGCGAAGGCGTCACCCGGATCGGACCAGTTCAGGCCGACGCCGAAGAGGTCCGTCTGGCGGGTGTAAAGCCCGAGCCCCGCCGAGACCGTTGTCTTGTAAAGGGCCGCGTCTCCTTGCGAAAAACCGGCGCGCAAGAACGGCATCCAGCGATTGTCGAAGAACCAGGATGCGGACCCGGCAACGCCCCAGTCGTCCTTGCGCGAGCCGTCATCCGCACCGTCACTTTGCCAGAAGGTCAGGTGAATGTTGTCGAAATAGATCCGGTCCGGACCGCTCATGTAGCCAAAATCGACACTCTTGAACGTTTCGCCGGTCTTGAAGACGTTGAAGTTCGGTTCGGCAGGATTGCCGTTGGCATCGGCGATGCTGGCGATCGCGTAGATATTTTCATGCAGGCGGAGGCCGCCGGCGATTGCAAGCCCGGGATTGGGCGCGTTGATTGTCGGATTGGTGTTGAAGGCAAGGTTCTGGAAAGCGCTGTAGGGACTGACAAGACCGTAGACATCGACAAAGTCCGTTACGTCGATCTGTCCGACCTGAAGCGTCCAGACGCGATTTTCCGCGCGCTGAGTCCAGAACAGGTTTGTCAGCGCCAGCTGGATGTCATTGAAGGCGGTTCCCGTGATCGACTGCGCTCCGCTGTCAAAACCGAAGAACTGTGGTGCGACGGTGGTGTAGGCGGTCCGGTGCTCCAGTTTGGCCGTGAGGCCCCCGTTCTCGAAGGCTTGCCAGGTGCCGTAGATCCTGGCGATGCCGCCTGCGGCGTGACCTTCGCCGATAGTTGCGTTCGACCATTGCCCCAGGCTGAGGTAGTCGATCTTGAAATCGATATTCGCGTTTTGCTTCAGAGCGTCCTTGAAGGCGAACCATGCGGGCAGGTTTGCCCGCAGAAAGCGGGATCTGAACTGCGGATCCGTCAGCCCGTCGCCATCCGTCAGCTCCGCGCGAACGGAACCCGGTCCGCCGAGACCCGGCGCGCCGTCGTCCTCCGCCCCAGCCAGACCCGGTGCAAGCGTCATGGTGGCGAAGACGAGCCAGGGTGTCAGACCCGGCTTCCAGGCGCAAACCGTCATGGGTGGCCCGCCTCCGTGGCCCCGGCAAGCGACGGCGGGCGCAAGGGCCATCGCTTTTCGGCTTTCCGGGGTGCGAGCGCTTCCACGCTGGCGACATCGATGGTGAATGTGGAGGCCATCTTGACCGGCCCGTCGACGACACGCATGACCCGGTCCGAGGGGTCAATCTCAAGACGTCCGCTGACCTTGACCGGTTCATAAATGAACTGCGGGTACCAGGCCTCCTCGAAAACCAGCCTCAAGAGCTGGTTGGGCGGCGGCGGTGGAACGTGGCTGCACATGCCGCGTTCGGGTACGAGATATGCGGTGAACCGGCCCTCGGCGTCCGGCGGTGCCGGGATGACGAAGCCCGACAACGTCGCCTGTGACCCGTCGAGGTCCGGGTTGCCGGCCGTTGCAGCGCGTTCGCGCCGTTCCGCTACGACCCAGCGCTGCGAGATGAGCCAGTCCGGCTCAATACCAGCCTTTTCCAGTTCACCGACCGCATCGGTGAGGCTGTTCTGCAAAGCTGCGCGCTGGTTGCCGGCCAGATCCGGTGTGTCCAGTTGATCGCGCACGCGCACAACCGTCAAAAGCGCATCCAGCTGCGCTCGGCTGAGGTCGCGGTAAGGATCCTCGAAAGTCTGGGCAGAGCTGTCAGGCAGATCGCTCCAGGAAACCTCCGAGGCATCTGCCGGGCCGGCGAACGGGCCTGCGAGCAACAGGGCTGCCAATAATCCCGCGAGGCCACACGTCTTCCCTGATCGGAACGAATGAAACGTCATCTTTCAAGCTCCGGATCAGTTCAGCGTGTTCTTGTAGATCTCGCCATCCTTCATGATCAGGCGGATCGTTTCGGGACTTTCGGGACGCGGATCAGCGCCAAACCATTGGTCCCCGGTTCCGACGACGGAAAAGTCCTCCAGCGGATTGCCGTCGATCAGGAGGATGTCCGCATAGGCGCCTTCCTCGATCACGCCCAGCTTGCCGTTAGGGTAGGGGTTCATGAAATCACCCGAGAGGGCAACGATCTCGCCTCCGGTCGAAGTCAGCGTGACCATGGAGGTGTAGGCGCCGAAGAAATCGTTGTTGAGATGCTTCTCATAAGCGATCTGGATGTTGCAGGCTTCCACGGACCCGACACAGTCCGTCTGGAAGCCGCGTTTCACGGGGCATTTTTTCATGTTGTCGATGTAGCCGGCGAAGGTTGCCGATGCCGACTTCGCCTTGGCGAGGCTCGACGGCACGCTTGCAACTGCCGGAATATCGAGCAGGCCCGGATCGAACGCCGTCAGGTTTGTCGTGATATAGGCGCCTTTCTCTTTCATGACTTCGGCAATTTCGCAGTCGAAAGAGAAGCCGTGTTCGATTGACTTCACGCCCGCTTCGAGCGCGTTCAAGATGGCTTCCTTGCGGTAGGAGTGTGCCATCACGTAGCTGCCATACTCGTTCGCGACCTGGACGGCGGCCTCTATTTCCGCCCTGGAGCCTGCAAGCAGTTGCCAGGGGTCGAAGGCGGACACAACCCCGCCGGACTGCATGTATTTGAGCTGGGTGGCTCCCATGCGGAAATTGTTGCGCCCGTATTTCTGAACGTCGGCGACGCTATCGACTTCCTGCGCCATGTTGAGACGGCTGAAGTTGGTTTCAGATCCCGGTGGCGCGGTAAAATTAGCGAAATCCGCGTGGCCGCCGCGCGTGCCGAGAAAGGCCGCGGACGGGTAGTATCTCGGGCCGGGGATCTTGCCCGCATCGATGGCCCGGCGCAGGCCGCCGTTGCCGCCGCCGGCATCGCGCACGGTTGTGAAGCCCTGCATCAGGTACATTTCCGCCATTCTGGTGCCGTGAATGCCGAAGTCTTCCCAGGTGGTGTTGGATTCCATCAGCGGCAGGCTTGGGCCCATGAGCATCAGATGGGCATGCGTCTCGATGAAGCCGGGTGTCAGCGTGCGGCCGCCACCATCGATCACCTCGGCATCGGGGGCATCGATTGCACCGGTGGATACCGACTTGATCAGGTTGCCTTCCACCAGCACGCTCGCGTTCTCGAAACGCTGTTCGTTCACACCATCGAATACATGAACGTTGGTGAACAGGATTTGTTTCGGTTTGGTGTTTTCCTGTGCGATGCCGGTGCTGTTCAAAACGGCGGAAAAACCCACAAGGACCAATGAGAATCCCATTGCTCTGGTAAATTTGTGCATTCGACTCTGTCCCACATTTTCTTTTATTTTTTCACCTGATCCGCACATGCGGATGCAAGTGTTCATTCAAGCCGATTTATTGCAAACAATTTATCATCTTCTGTCAAACAGGAAGTAGAATGTTACATAATTACTGTGTTTATCTGACAATGAGATTTTTAATTACTATCTAGTGGCTGGTTGTTTGTCCCAGGTCATGCCGTTCCAACCGGTGTGTTGTGCGGCCTGAGGTCGTCGGGGCGGGTGGCGATAAACGCTTCCAGTTTGCGGCGGATGCTTGCCGCATCCGGAGTGTCGAACAGATTGTCCTGCTCAAACGGGTCGGCCTCCAGGTCGTAAAGTTCGCCTGCACCCGAGTTCTGATCGATCGTCAGTTTGTGCGTGCGCGTGCGCACGGTGCGCAGTTCCAGCGCGACCCCGACGCGCCCGGGAAGTAGCCCCCATTCATTGAGCGCGAAGTCGCGTGTTGCGCCTTCCGTCTCCAGGAGCGGGCGCAGGCTTTGGCCGTGCTGCGTCAGCAGTGGATCGGCTGATCCGTAGTCGAAGAAGGTGGGTCCGAGGTCGAGCGTCGAGACGGGCTGGTCGACCGCCGCTCCGGCCCGGATGCCCGGCCCCCTGGCGATCATCGGAACGCGGAGCAGGCCTTCGTAATGCATCGGGCCTTTCAGGATCAGGCCGTGATCACCCAGCCAGTCGCCGTGATCGGAAACATAGATCACGATGGTGTTGTCATCGAGACCGGCTTCCTGAAGTGCGATCATCAGGCGTCCGACCTGGTGGTCGATGAAGGCCAGCTGTCCGTAGGTGTTCGCGATGATCTCACGTAGCTGTTCGTCCGTTTGCGGGGTGATGCGGCTGTACTGTTTGCGAATATCGGCGAATTTGGGGTCTGCCGGATCGTTTTCCATAGCGGCCCTGTGCCACCAGGGTTTGCCGTCGTAATGCCGGGTTCGGTTTTCGGGCAGGTCCACGTCTTCCGGCTTGTGCAGCCAGGACCAGGGTTCGGGGCAATCGAAGGGATGGTGTGGGTCCGGGAAGCTGACCCAGGTGCAAAAAGGCTTTTGGGCATCGCGGCCATGTTTCAGCCACTCGATCGCCCGGTCCGCGGTCCAGGGCGTGTTGTGCCACGCGGTTGGGAGCCTTGAATGCCAGGTTTGCGCCGCTCCCTTGGTATCGCCGGCGTTTTCCCACATCAGCCTGATCTTGTCGTCGCCTTTCCCGTCCATGTGGAAGAAGCGCTCGTAGTGCTGTCCGGCGGGCGGTTTTTCCGGCGCCCACCAATTGTGCCCGACAAGCATGAGCTCAAGATGCTGGAAGCCCATATAGGGGCCGTTCCAGTCTGCCGGATAGTTGGCGGAGGAGCGAAGGCATTCCGGCGATCCGGTCGGCTCATAGGTGTGATAGGTCGAGAAATGCGCCTTGCCGAAATAGCTGGTCTGATAACCTGAAGCGGCCATGGCGCCCGCCCAGCCCCTTTCACCGATCTGCGGGTCGAGGTCGATGCCGTTGTCATGGACCCCGTGGGTCCGGCAGAGCTGGCCCGTCAGGATCGAGGCGCGCGCGGGCTGGCACACGACGGATGGCGTGATGCAGGAGGTGAAATGAGTGCCTTCACGGGCAAGCTGATCAAGATGCGGTGTCTTGACCTTGCGCCCCATGAAGCCGAAGCAGTCGGCGCGTTGCTGGTCAGCTGAAATCAGCAGGATGTTGGGACGGGTCATTTGCGTGAAACCTTGGGAGTGCGAATGGAGAAGAACACGATCGCGACCGCAGCCAGGATGAAGACGGCAGCGATCGGGCTTTTCAGAAGGAAGAAGGGGTCACCGCCAGTGGCGGAAAAGGCCTGTCGCGCCGTTTCCTCAAGCCGGCTGCCGAGAACGAAGGCAATCACGAAAGGAAGCGGGGAAATCCCGAAGCGGCGCATGAAGTAGCCCAGGACACCAAAGCCGAAGGCGAACCAGACCGCGCTCATCGCCGTTTCCTGGACGTAGAGCGAGGCGAGTGTCAGCAGGAAGACAACCGGCAGAAGCAGCTGTTTCGGGATGCGCGAGAGCACACCCAGGGAGCGCATGAAAACGCCGCCGACGGTCCAGTTCAGGATGTTGGCGATGATCATTGTCGTGAAGAGGCCGAAGACGATCACGAGTTCCGGGTTGAGGTCGGTCGAAAACTTGAAGACCGCCGGGCCAGGATTGAAACCGCCGATGCTTTCAGCGGCCAGGATCAGGAAGACCGCTGCCGTGTTGCCCGGGATGCCGAGCGACAGGACGGGTATCAGGTTGGCGCCGGAGACCGACGAATTTGCAGCTTCCGTGGATGCTATCCCTTCCGGTGCGCCTTCGCCGAATTCAGGGTCTTCGGGCGACTTTCGCCTGTTGTAGGCGCGTTGTCCGGTCGCGTAGCCGATCGTCGCTGCAAGCGTGGAACCGATACCCGGAAGGGCACCGATGCACGTTCCAATGACCGATGAACGCGCGACGAATGGCAGGATGCGTCTGATGTCTTTCCAGTGCAGACGCTGGTCACCCTCATCCTTTATCAATTCGATTGCCCCGGTGCGGCGGGACTGGTGCCACAGGGTTTCCAGTTCGGTGAAGATCGCGCCAAGAACAAGGATGCCGATGACCGCCGATGTGATGGGTATTCCGTCAGACAAGGCATCGGTGCCGAAGCTCAGGCGCGGGTAGAAATCCTCTCCGGTCCCGATGAACACGGCGAGGAGCCCGAGACCGCAGCTCAACAGTCCCTTTGCCGGAGAGCCGCCGACAACGGCTGCGATGAAGCTGAGCGACAGAATGATGAGCGCGGTCTTTTCCGGAAGATCGAGGTAGGCTTCGACCAGGATCGCGAGAAAGGGGGCGCAGACGATCAGAACCAGATCGGAGAACGTGTCACCGGAGGCGGACGAAAAGTGCGAGACCTTCAACGCTTTTCGGGCTTTCCCGGCTCGTGCCATCGGGTAACCGTCCAGCGTCGTCATGAAGGCGTCCGGCGTGCCGGGCGTGTTGAAGAGAATTGCCGGCACGGCTCCGCCGACCGTCGAGCCTTTCATGACACCGATGAGGAACCCCATGACCGGGAGCAGCGCGTCCGCGTTGAAGCCGAAGACCGAAATCAGGATCGGCAGCGAGATCGCCATGGCTATGACGCCTCCGAGCCCCGGTGTCGCGCCGACCACGATCCCGAGGATCAGGCCGAAGGTGACCATCGCCAGTGTCACGGATACGGGCAGCCCGAAGAGCGAGAACAGTTCCGGCCCCTGAAAGACCGCCATTGCCCCCATCCAGATGTAGTCGAACGCGCCGAGGTCGGTCATCAGACATCCCCGTTGGGAGGCAGCAGAACATCGTCAAAGGGCACGTCATAGAGCATGATGATTCCGGCAACCGCGATCGTCGCGATCAGAGCCGCGCGCAGCGACGGTTTTCCCTCAACGAAGGCAATCATGGCAAAGACCATGAGACCGCCGCCGATTGCGAAACCGGTGTATTTCCACGGCGCGGTGTCGCGCAGGAGCCTGTATTCCTCGCCGGATTGAAAAAGGGCAACCGCCGCGGGACCCGCCCATCTCATGACAAGGATCGAGACGCTGCCGAAAGGGATCATCGCGCCGATGAATTTCAGGTTTTCCAGGCCGGGTTGCGCATCTTCGGAACGGCGCTCGATCAGCAGCATCAGACCGGCGATCAGGATGAAGGCTGCCGCGAGTGTCGGGGCCAGACTGTCGCCGACGACGTATTTGCCGCGCGAGCGTTCCACCAGCCAGGTGTCGGTATCAAGAGGTATCCAGACAAAGGCGACAAGAACCGCGACAACGATACAGGCAAGGCCGAGAACAAGATTTGTCGAGAGTTTCTGCATGTTCCGGCCCCTGCGGCAAGAGACGTTGCGGGCGGGTGCATACCGCCCGCAACGAGGGGTGACGGTTTATTCGTTCACGGCTGAGATCAGCGCTCCGGAGGCGTCGAAGCTTTGCTGGAGGCTGGCTTCCAGATCTGCGCCCGAGATAACGACCGGGCCGCCGAACCCCTTGGTGATGAAGGCGTTCGCCTTGCCGCCGTCACTGGTGACGATTTCGCCGATCGCCTTTGCAATTGCCTCGCGGGCTGCCGGATCCATATCGGGTGGACCGGCGAACAGGAAGGTGGTCTCGTTGACGAATTCGACACCGAAGTCGGACAGCAGCGGCGCGTCCGGCGAATTGATCAATGCCTCACCCCGTGCCGACGCGAGTTCGACCATGTCACCGGCCGCGACCGCCTTTGCCTGGATCCCGGCACCGAAACCGATATCCATGTCGCCGGCGTTGAGACCGTTCATGACCGCCTTGCCGCCGCGAACGGAGATGATGTTGAAATCAACGCCGTTCCTCTTGCCGGCAAGATAGGCGATGTCACCGAGCAAACCGGTCATGACGCCAAAGCGGATTTCCTCGCCGGCCTTTGCCGCTGCAATGACATCGGCAAAGGATTTATAGCCCTTGGACGTCAGGGCAACGACGGCCATCTGCGTACCGGCCGTGGTCGTGATCGGGGTGACATCCGTTGGCTTGCCCGCCTTCGCGGACGCCATGTTGTAGCCGAGTGTCTCCGAGACGATCATGCCGATCGTGGTGCCGTCGGCGGGGGCATCTTTCAGTGCCTTTACCGCGTTCAATCCACCTTTGCCGGTCACCTGTTCCGGAATGACCTTCCAGCCGTGGCGGGCTTCCAGTTCCTCTGCAATGAGCCGCGCCTGTGTGTCGGCTCCGCCGCCTGCAGCGAAGGCTATGATCATCTTGATGGGGCCAGGCGGTGTCCAGTCGGCAGCATAGGCAGTTCCTCCCGCAACGGTGAGGAGTGCTGCAGACACTATCGCTTTGAGCGTTTTTTTCATGTTGTCCTCCCTGTTTCACCAAGAGAGCCACAAATTAGTTGACTGGTCAACATTAAAGTTGACGGGTCAACCAATACAGGCAAGACTGGCGCGATGACCAAGAGCCCGATCCAGCAGGCGGAAGACGCCGACGCGTTCTTTGCCCAGCCGTTGCACCAGTTCCTGACCTACCGTCTGTCGCGCGTTCAGGCGAAGCTGAACACACAGGCGCAACGGATCCTGTCCGCGGCAGCTGATATTTCCCTGATCCAGTGGCGTATCATCGCGCTGATCGGGTCGTCCGGAGATACCCACGCCGGCGAACTCACGCGGCGCGCCGCGCTCGACAAGGGCCTTTTCAGCCGCAATCTGAAAACCCTGATGAAGCGCGGGATGGTGACGAGCCGGGAGGACAAGGCAGACCATCGCATTGCCATCCTGTCCCTGACAGCGGACGGGCAGGCTCTTTACCAGAAGGTCCTGCCGATCATGCGCGCAAGGCAGCGTGCGCTGCGTTCGACAATGACCAAATCCGAACTGGACGTTTTGCACCGCGCGCTCGACAAGCTTGAGATCGCTGCCGAAAAGGATGATCTGGACCTATGACGCAGCAGAACTTCCTCGTCATCATGTCGGACGAGCATCAGGCCCGCGCGATGGGCTGTGCCGGGCATCCGTTCGTCCGGACACCGAACCTGGATGCGCTTGCCGCCCGGGGTATCCGCTTCACCGATGCCTACACACCGTCTCCCATCTGCGTTCCGGCACGCGCCGCCTTTGCGACCGGCAGGCATGTGCACCAGAACAGGCTTTGGGACAACGCCATGCCCTATACCGGCACGCCCCGCGGCTGGGGGCATGCCTTGCAGAAGGCCGATATCCCGGTTGAGAGCATCGGCAAGCTGCACTACCGGCATGACGAGGACCCGGCGGGTTTCGATGCCGAGCATATCGCGATGCAGGTTGCCGGCGGGGTCGGCATGGTCTGGGCGTCGATCCGGCAGGAAGAAGAGCGCCTGAAGATGCCGGGCCGGATGCTTGGCGACTATATCGGACCCGGGACGAGCAACTACACGGACTACGACGCGGCCGTCGTTGAAAGGACTGTCCGCTGGTTCCGCGAAAGAGCGCTTTCGGAGGACACGCGACCGTGGTGCCTCTATGTCGGTCTGGTCGCGCCGCATTTTCCTTTTGTTGTTCCCGAAGAGTATCTCGGGCTTTACCCGGCCGATCGCCTGCCGGAAGTGAAGCTTCATCCCAAGACCGGATATGTGCGCCATCCATGGGTTGAAAAGCAGAACGCGATGGCGGATTCGGAAAGCAAGTTCCGCAATGAAGACGAACGCCTGTGCGCAATGTCGGCCTATTATGGGCTCACCACCTGGATGGATCACAATGTCGGCCGGATCCTGGCCGGTCTTGAAGCAGCTGGCTTTGGCGAGGACACGCTGATCGTCTACACCTCCGATCACGGTGACAATGTCGGCGCGCGGGGACTATGGGGCAAATCGAACCTTTACCAGGAAAGCGTCTCCATCCCCATGATCATGGCCGGTCCGGGACTTGCACCGGCGACCTGCGACACACCAGTCAGTCTGTTGGATCTGTCGGCGTCGATCCCGGCGCATTTCGGTCAGACATTTGAGTGTGCGGGAGACCCCTTGCAGAGGATCGCACGCCAGCCGGCGGATCTGGAGCGTCCCATTCTCAGCCAGTATCACGCCGTCGGGGCTGTCTCGGGTGCCTTCATGCTGCGCAAGGGGCGCTGGAAGCTGAACTGGTATGTGGATTTTCCACCTGAACTTTTCGATCTGCAGTCCGATCCGGAGGAGTTGTCCGACCTTGCGTCCAACCCCGCCTACAGGCAGACGCTGCACCAGATGGAGGACGAGCTGCGCCGTCTTGTCGATGTGGATGCCGCCAACGAGCAAGCGTTTGCGGATCAGGCCGCGATGGTTGAAGACTATGGCGGCCGCGAAAAGGCGATGACGCTCGGCGCACCCGCAGCGACACCGCCACCGGAGTTGCCCGGATGAAACTAACTGTGCTTGGTTCCGGCTCACCCGAACCCTATTCCCGGCGTGCGTCTTCGGGATACCTGGTCGAGGCCGGCGGTGAAAGGATCCTGTTCGATTGCGGCGGCGGCGTGGTCAGCCGCCTGATCGAGGCTGGTTACAGCCCCGCCGATATCGATTGGGTCTTTTTCAGCCATCTCCACTCCGATCACATGATGGATTACGCCCGGCTCGTACATGCGGCCTGGGAGATGGGCGGCAAACAGCCCAAAATTTTCGGCCCCGCGCCTTTGCGGCACATCCATGACTGCCTGTTCGGGCCGGAGGGCGCGTTTGCGCACGACCTGCGTGCCCGGATCGACTTTCCCCCGAGCCAGGATGTCTGGCGTGCGCGCGGCGGTGAGGTGCCGCGCCCATGGCCTGCGCCGGAGATAACCGAGATTGAGCCCGGCTTCGAACTTGATACCGGGACGTGGCGGCTTTCATCATGCAGCGTACCCCATGCGCAGCCGCATCTGACCTGTATGGCGTTCCGTCTTGAAAGCGAAGCCAAAACGTTCGTCTACTCAGGAGATGCCGGTCCTTGCGAGGATCTGAACGCGCTCGTGCAGGGTGCGGATCTGCTGTTGCACTGGTGCTACAGGCTCGACGGAGAGCCGGCTCAGCCCCTGATGGCGCAGATGACCCCGACGCCCGCCGAAATCGCGGCGTTTGCCAAGTCGGCCGGGGTGAAGCGGCTGCTGCTGACGCATTTCAGGGTCCACATGGACAGCCCGGACAAGATGGCGTCCGCTCTGGATACCTTGCGCAAAGTTTTCGGCACCCATGCCGCCATTGTCGAGGATCTCGACATATACGACATCTGAGGTCACGCCGGATTGCAGTTCCGTGATCACCCAGCGTCTTTGCGCGCCGTCCGATCTGGCGCATTCTGCCAGGATGAAAAACCCTCTGCCGAGACCCGTATTTGTCCTGATCGTTCTGCTCGCCAGTCCCGCCCAAGCCGGTGACCATGACCGGTTCCTCGGCACCTGGGGAACGGCAGAGCAATGTGCCCGCGCCCCTATCAAGCCCGGAGGCACCGTGCTCGCCGAACCCTTCGAGATCGGGCGGCTCTGGATGAAGCATGGACAGCACTGGTGCAAGCTCGACTGGGGTCCGGTCGAGACAGGTGACGAAGGCGCATTTACAGCTGCAACGGCGCAATGCGGCGAGGATAGCGTGCGCGGGTATTTCCTCGGGTTGAAACTGGCCGGTGACGCGCTGACGCTGCGTTGGGATTTCCCGCATTTCAATGGTCCCCTGAAGCGCTGTGCGGGGTCGTGACGGCTGCTTCACGCCGGTGTCGCGGGTCCGTTCCCGATGAATTGAGATATGCGCTATCAGGTGTCGGACGTCGCTGTTTTCGGGGCTTTGGAAGCTCTCCGGCAAGTATTCGAAAGTCAAATAGCATCCCGGACCGGATCATGTAGTCTTTACATTGGCGATTGCGGCACGCTTTAATTTAAAGCAGCCAGATGTCTTGGACTCATGGGAGGGGGAAAAGGACGTGCGAGCCACCGATACGACGAACCCGGAATATTTCCACAAGGTCGTCGACTGCCAGTATGCCTGCCCGGCGCACACGCCGGTGCCCGCCTATATTCGCCTGATCGCGCAGCAGCGCTATACGGACGCTTACCTGATCAACTGGGAAAGCAACGTGTTTCCAGGCGTACTCGGCCGTACCTGCGACCGGCCGTGCGAGCCCGCCTGCAGGCGCGGCCGCGTTGAAGCGGAACCCGTTGCGATCTGCCGGCTGAAGCGCGTCGCCGCCGACTTCAAGGACGAAGTGGCGGATATGCTGCCCAAGGCCGGACCGCCCAACGGCAAGAAAGTTGCCCTGATCGGGGCCGGTCCGGCGTCACTGACGGTTGCCCGCGATCTTGCCCCGCTCGGCTACGAGTTGCACCTTTACGACGAACAGCCCAAGGGCGGCGGCTTCATGCGCAGCCAAATCCCCTCGTTCCGTCTGCCGGAAAGCGTCCTGGACGAGGAGATCGGCTATATCCTCGACATGGGCATCACCACCGTCTTCAACACCTATGTCGACAGCATGGCCGACATGCTCACCAAGGGCTATGACGCGGTCTTCGTCGGGTCCGGCGCTCCGAAAGGACGCGATCTGCCGAAGCTTCCGGGCCGCAAGGAAGCGGACGCGAATATTCATATCGGCATCAACTGGCTTGCCAGCGTCGCCTTCGAGCACATCAAGGAGATCGGCAAGCGCGTGATCGTGCTTGGCGGCGGCAACACCGCCATGGATTGCTGCCGCACATCGCGCCGCCTTGGCGGGGAGGACGTGAAAGTGATCGTCCGCAGCCCGTTCGAGGACATGAAGGCATCTCCCTGGGAGAAGGAGGATGCCATGCATGAGGGCATCCCCATCATCGACAATCACGTACCGCGAGAATTCGTAGTCGAGAATGGCAAGCTGGTGGGAATGACCTTCGAAAAGGTCAAGGCCGTCTATCACCGGGACGGCCGGCGCGAACTGGTGCCGACCGGCGAGGAGCCCGAGTTCTTTCCCTGCGACGACGTGCTTGTCGCCATTGGCCAGGAGAATGCCTTTCCCTGGATCGAAAAGGAAACGGGCATCCGGTTCACCAGCTGGGGCACGCCGATTATCAATGACGACGAGACGTTCCAGTCCACCCGCAAGGAAGTCTTCTTCGGCGGTGATTCCGCATTCGGACCGTCGAACATCATCACGGCGGTCGCACATGGCCACAAGGCGGCCGTCTCCATCGACCTCTATTGCCAGGGAAAGGATCTTTCCAAGCGGCCGCCCCCGGACGTCACCCTGGTGGGGCAGAAAATGGGGATCCACGAATGGAGCTACGATTCCATTCCCATCACCGACGAACGTAAGATCGTTCCGCTGGAGGATCTCAAGAAATCGCTGAGCGACCGCATGGTCGAGGTGGAACTGGGGTTCGATCCGGAGACGGCTTTCATCGAGGCGGAACGCTGTCTGAATTGCGACGCGCAGACGGTCTTCACCGATTCAAATTGCATCGAGTGCGACGCCTGCGCGGATATCTGTCCGACAAGCTGCATCACCTTCACTCAGAATGCGCCGGAGAAGGAGCTGCGCGGCAAGCTCATGGTCCCGGCGGACAATCCCGAGCAGGATCTTTATGTCTCCGGAAAGCTGCCGACCGGGCGCATCATGGTCAAGGACGAGGATGTCTGCCTGCATTGCGGCCTGTGTGCCGAGCGGTGTCCGACCGCCGCGTGGGACATGCAGATGTTCTTCTACAACGTTGCCAAGGCGACGCCCAATCTGGTGGATGTGAAATGAAACAGCTCGAGGGCGTCAACGATTTCGTGGTCAAGTTCGCCAACGTGAACGGGACCGGGTCCGCATCGGCGAACCACCTTTTTGCCAAGGCGATCTTCCGGATGGGCGTGCCGGTCAGCCCGCGCAACATCTTTCCATCGAACATCCAGGGCCTGCCGACCTGGTATGAAGTGCGGGTCAGCGCCAAGGGCTATCTCGGCCGCCGGGGCGGGGTGGACCTGATGCTGTGCGTCAATCCGCAGACGATGGAAGACGATATCGCCAGCGTCGGGCCCGGCGGGTATTTCGTCTACGATTCCACCCGGCCTCTGGCGCCGCATCTGAAGCGCGACGACATCAGCTATTTCGGTATTCCGCTGACAGAAATGTGCATGCGCGAGTTCAAGGTCGCACGGCTGCAGCAGCTCTTGAAGAACGTTGTCTATGTGGGCGCACTGGCAGCTTTGCTCGATATCGACTTTTCCATTCTGAAAGACCTGTTGAGCGATCAGTTCAAGGGCAAGGAAAAGCTGATTTCGCCGAACGTGCACGCGCTCGAAATGGGGTACCAGTTCGCCAAGGAGAACTTTACCTGTCCCCTGCCGATCCGGCTGGATTCCAGCGTTATCGACGCGCCGCATATCCGGGAAAGCCAGCATATCCTGATGAATGGCAACACGGCCGCGGCTCTCGGGGCGATCTATGGCGGCGCGACCGTTGCAGCCTGGTATCCGATCACGCCGTCGACATCGGTCGTCGACGCCTTTTCCAAATATGCGGAGCGGATGCGGATCGATGCCGGCACCGGCAAACGGAATTTCGCGATCCTGCAGGCCGAGGACGAACTCGCGGCCATGGGGATTGTTGTCGGGGCCAGCTGGAACGGTGCCCGCGCGTTCACGGCAACGTCCGGACCCGGGCTTTCGCTGATGAGCGAGTTTCTGGGGCTGGCCTATTTTGCCGAAGTGCCGGTCGTGCTGATCGACGTGCAGCGATCCGGACCATCCACGGGCATGCCGACCCGCAGCCAGCAATCGGACATCCTGGCGGCGGCCTATGCCAGCCACGGTGACACCAAGCATGTCCTGCTTTTCCCGGCGACGCCGCGGGAATGCTTCGACATGACCGTGCAGGCCTTCGATCTTGCAGAGCAGCTTCAGACCCCGGTGATCATGATGTCGGATCTGGATCTCGGCATGAACGACTGGATGTCGCCGCCGCTCGAATGGGACGACGACTACGAGATGAACCGGGGCAAGGTGCTGGACAAGGACGCATTGGACGAAGCGGAGACATGGGGCCGCTACGTCGATGTGGACGGCGACGGGATCTGCTACCGGACGCTTCCGGGCACGCATCCCGACAAGGGGGCATTCTTCACCCGTGGGTCGTCGAAGAACGACATGGCGGTCTACTCCGAAAAGGGGGAGGACTACGTCGAGAATGTCGACCGTCTGCTGCGCAAGTTCGAAACCGCGAAAACCTATGTTCCGGTTCCCAAGGTGCATGATCCGATCCCGGTGAAGAAACCGAAAACCAAGCAGAAGCTCGGTGCGCTGTTTTTCGGGACGTCCGCCTCACCTTCCTATGAAGCGGTGGAGATCCTTGCGGAGGAAGGCTATCCGATCGATGTCATGCGGATCCGGGCCTTCCCCTTTCACGAAAGCCTCGACGCCTTCGTGCACGAGCACGACATCGTGTTTGTCATCGAACAGAACCGTGACGGTCAAATGCGTCAGCTGATCATGAACGAGTGCCATATCGCGCCTGACAAACTGACCTCGGTCCTGAATTATTCCGGAACCCCGATCACCGCACGAACCATCGCCCGGCAAATCAGGCGGGCGCTCAATGCCACCAGCGCCGATGTCGTCAAGCTGCATCCGGAGACTGCCTGATGTCCTATTACAAGCCGAAATTCCAGCACCCGAAACTGCCGAAGAACGCGCTCGGTTATACGGTTGCCGATTATGACGGATCGATCTCGACACTGTGTGCGGGCTGCGGGCACGACAGTATCTCGGCGGCGATCCGCAACGCCTGCTTCCTGTCGTCCATTCCGCCGCACCGCATCGCAAAACTTTCGGGCATCGGCTGTTCGTCAAAGATGCCGACCTATTTTCTCGGGCGAAGCCACGGCTTCAATTCCGTCCACGGCCGGATGCCGTCCGTCGCGACCGGGGCAAGTGTTGCCAATCGGGACCTGATCTACCTGGG
>JBCBUA010000101.1:12429-17929 GCA_039818365.1 Pseudomonadota bacterium | reverse complement strand
GGAACGTCGCGCCCGACAACGATGATCCACTTGGGCTCATTTCGACGATGAGCTCAATTGTGTTCAAATGAGTTGATGACAACAGAAACGCATTGCGGTCGAATGGCTTTATGGGCGTGCTCTGGATGAGGTCGTTGCGCCCGGATTTTACGTTCGAAAAGGCAAGCCCGACAAAAAATCCCGGCCTGCCGTGACGTGGCAGGCCGGGATTTGTCTGGTGTTTCAGAAAGAAACCGAAGAAGGCTTACGCGGCCTGCTCGCCGCGTTCGTCTTCGTCGCGGACCTCTTCGAGGAACGTGTTCACCGCTTCGGAAAGGCTCGATGCCACCTGGCCGAGCTGCTCGGCGGAGACGCTCAAGGTTTCCGACTTCTGCCGGGTCTGGTCGATCGATCCGGAGACGCCGGAGACGTTGGTCGCCGCCGCCTTGGCCCCGTCCGAGGCGAACGTGATGCTCTGGGTGATCTCGCTGGTCGCCGCGTTCTGCTCGTCGACCGAGACCGCGATGGTTTCACTGACGGAACGGACTTCCTCGATCTTTTCAACGATCGAGCGGATCGCTGCCACGGACTTCTGGGTCGAGCTCTGGACACCGGAGATCTGGCTGGCGATCTCGTCTGTTGCCTTGGCCGTTTGTGTGGAGAGTTCCTTCACCTCCGCCGCGACAACCGCAAAGCCCTTGCCGGCCTCGCCTGCCCGGGCGGCCTCGATGGTCGCGTTCAGGGCAAGAAGGTTGGTCTGTTCGGCAATGGCGCGGATGATTTCGACCACTTCACCGATCTTGTCGGCAGTTTCGGCCAGCAGCGAAATGTCCTTGTCGGCTGCCACAGCCGTTTCGGCCGCGACAGAGGAAATCTCGGTTGCAGAAGCAGCCTGACGTGAGATCTCGCCGATGGAGGCGGACAGCTCGGCGGCCGCGGAGGCAACCGTCTGGACGTTGGTCGTCGCTTCCTCGGTCGCGGAGTTTGCGGCCCGCGCGCTTTCGTCTGCATGGAGTGCGATCTGCACCATGTCCTGGGCGTTGCTGCTGACGCCTTCGGTTTCCGATGCAAGTTGCGTCTGGATGGTCAACACCGATGATTCAAAGTGATGAATGGCGTTTTCCAGTTGCGCCCGGCGCTGCGCGCGCAGGACACGGCTAGCCTCGGCTTCCTCTTCCAGTTCCTTCTGGTGGATCAGCTTGTCGCGGAAGACTTCCGATGCCCGCGCGATGTCACCGATTTCATCGGGACGGTCCGTATCGGCAACCTCGACCTCGAGATTACCGTTGGCGAGCTCGGAGATCGCATCGCGCTGGCGGCCAAGCATTTTACTGATCGCAAAGACCTGGAATACTGCGAGCGCGAGGGCAACACCGGTCAGGACAACAGCAACGACGGTCAACCAGAAGATCTCGGAGTTGAGCTGCACGGAATCGGCATCTGCCGCCGCTTCTGCCCGGTGAATGAGCTTGTCGGAAAGTCCTTTCATGAGGTTGAGACGCTTGGTCGCCGTCGCGAACCAGACACCTCCTTCAAGCCCCTGAGCATCCTTCGTTTCCGGAAGCGTATGGATCAGTTCGCGCCAGGCGAGAGCCTGCTCAACCTCTGGCCCCTTGACCATCTCCTTGAGCATGGCTTTGTGCTCGGGCAGCGCGACGGATTTGAACTCCTTCATGAATGCCGCTTCACCACCGTAGTGGGTGAGGACTTTCTTGAATGTCGAGAGGTTGACTTCGCCTGTCTGGTTGAACTCGTTGAGCAGCGCCGCGCCGTTGGCACGTTCCAGACCGCCTGATTCCATCGCCTCGACAATCGTGAGGTAGGGCAAAAGTTCAGCCGTGATTTTCTGCGACGGGCTGGATTCCGTCGTCAGCCCGATCACGTGGACGAGTTCGTGAATTTCCGCCGTGTAACCCGCAATGACATCGCCAACAGAAAACTCCTTGGCATCGATCGCCTTGCGGAAGCCACCCGTCTTGTGAACCTGTTCGGCCGTATGCTGAAGATCTTTCAGCATGTCTTCGTCGTTGAGGTCGATAGCCGCCAGATGCTCGTCGAAAATCTTCAATGCGGCATCGGATTTTGGCCGCTGCGCGTCAAGTTTGGCCCCAATTTCAGGATCGTAGCCCGACTTGATGTAACTGACACTCATTCCGCGTTCTTTTTGAAGTTCATGGATGAGGTTGCCGCTGTCCTCTGCGATCCGCGTCAGTGGCCGCATAAAATCGTGGTGCTTCAGTTCAACGACTTTTTCGTAGACACTCAACGTCGCGAAACCGATAACCGCAAGCATCGGCACACCCGCGAGCGCCGCAATCTGCAGTTTGATACGTTTCATTGCCTGGTCCCCTCTGGCACAGAGATCTTTCCTCCAAACTGCCGGGGCGGCATTACTTGTTACTTAACGTCAGAAGCAAACTTGACCGTTTGCGACACCATTTTCGTAAAATGCCAAGTTTATCAATTTCAGGTGGTAAAACTAAATTTTATAGGACTGTCATTTTTGACAGGTAAGGGAACCCAGTGCACCAAGACTGACCGCGAAGAAATGACAGATTCGGTTTGACACGACCTTCAGAAGGAGTGTGCGACTGCGCCGGGCAAAGCCCCCATGGTGTGCCCCAAATCGCCTGAAACGACAAGGTCAGGCACCCACAAGATCAAACCAGCCATCCTCTGAAATCACCTCGATCTCAAGGTCCTGGGCCTTCTTGAGTTTCGACCCGGCGCCGGGCCCGGCCACAACCAGATCGGTCTTCTTGGAAACCGATCCGGACACCTTGGCACCGAGGCGTTCCGCCATCGCCTTGGCTTCGTCGCGCGTCATTCGTTCCAGGGACCCGGTGAAGACAACCGTCTTGCCGGCGACAGGCGACCCGGACGCATCGATCTTCTCCGCTTCCTGCGGCGTGACCTCGGCCAGAAGCGCATCAAGCTGTCCGCGATTGTGGTCCTCGGCAAAGAACACCACCAGGGCCTCCGCCACGATGTGGCCGATCCCGTCGATGTCATTCAGCTCTGCCCAGGCATCGCTCTCGTGATCATGCGCGGCAGTCATGGCGTCATAAAAGGTGCCCCAGGAACCATAGGCGCGGGCCAGCAGCTTGGCGTTGCCTTCGCCGACATGGCGGATCCCAAGCGCGAAAATGAAACGGTGAAGTTCGATATTGCGGCGTGCGGTGATCGCCTCGAACAGGTTTTTCGCCGAAAGCGCGCCCCACCCTTCCCGGTTCCGCAGCTTGGTCAGCGCACGCCTGTCGCGTTCCTCGAGCGTGAAGATATCGGCTGGCGCCATCACCAGGCCGTCCTTGTAGAAGGCATCAACCTGCTTGTCTCCGAAGCCCTCGATGTCGAAGGCATTGCGGGAGACGAAATGCTTCAGCTTTTCCGTTGCCTGCGCCGGGCAGATCAGCCCGCCCGTGCAGCGGCGCACGGCATCCCGGCGGCCCGTCTTTTCATTCTCCTCGCGCACGGCATGACTGCCGCAGGCAGGGCAGACAGTCGGAAACTCGAACATCACCGCATCCGCCGGGCGTTTGGCAAGATCGACATCAACGATTTGGGGGATGACGTCGCCGGCCCGCTGGATCTTCACCGTATCGCCGATGCGGATGTCCTTGCCGGCACGGATCGGCTCGCCGTCCTGGCCAATCCCCTTGATGTAATCCTCGTTGTGCAGCGTCGCGTTGGAGACAACCACCCCGCCGACCGTGATCGGCTCAAGCTTGGCCACCGGTGTCAGGGCCCCGGTCCGTCCCACCTGGATCTCGATATCGTTGAGAACGGTATAGGCCTGTTCCGCGGGGAACTTATGCGCGATCGCCCATCGCGGCGAGCGCGAAACAAAGCCGAGGCGTTCCTGCAGATCCAGCCGGTCGACCTTGTAGACGACACCGTCAATATCGTAGTCGAGCCCGGCCCGGTTCTCCTCGATCCCATGGTAGACAGCCAGCAACTCGTCAACGGTCTCGCAGCGTTTCATCAAGGGGTTGGTCTTGAAACCCCAGCTGCCGAAGCATTCCACCATGCCGGTTTGCGTATCGGAGGGCATTTCGCTCATCTCGCCCCAGGCATAGGCAAAGAACCGGAGCGGCCGGGACGCTGTGATTTCCGATTTCAGCTGCCGAAGGGAGCCGGCAGCCGCATTGCGCGGATTGGCGAAGACCTTGCCGCCATTTGCCTCCATCCGCGCATTCAGGTCCTGAAAGTCCTTGTGCGCCATGTAAACCTCGCCGCGGACCTCCACGACCGCCGGAACATTTCCCTGAAGTGTCTCCGGAATGTTCTTGATGGTCCTGGCATTGGCCGTGACGTTTTCCCCTGTCGTGCCGTCGCCGCGCGTTGCCGCGTAGACAAGCTCACCGTTCTCATAGCGAAGCGACAGCGACAGGCCATCAATCTTGGGTTCGGCCGTGACCGCAAGGGCTCCCATCAGCGGGTCGAATTTCAGGAACCGGCGCACGCGCCCGACGAAATCGCGCACATCCTCGTCGTTGAAGGCATTGTCGAGGGACAGCATCGGCACGGCATGCGCAATCTTGCCGAAGCCCGAAGCCGGTGCCGCACCGACCTGCACAGACGGGCCGTCGCCAAGCACAAGTTCCGGAAAACGCTCCTCGATCGCCAGGTTGCGGCGGCGCAGCGCATCATAGTCCGCATCGGAGATCACCGGCGCATCATCCTGGTGGTAGAGCCGGTCGTTCTCTGCAATCTCCGCCGCCAGACGCGCCAGTTCCATTTTGGCCTGATCCGCTGTCAGGTCCTCGACACCAATGGACTTCGTATCATCCGTACCGGTCGCGTTCTCGCTCATGCGGGTTCCTATTCGGCTGCGGTCAGGAGCCTGCGGGCAGCAGCCCGGGCTTCTTCGGTAATCACGCTGCCCGCAAGCATGCGGGCGATTTCCTCGCTGCGATGGTCATTGTCGATCCGCTGGACACGGGTCGCCACACGGTCGGGCTGCGTCGCCTCCTTGGCAATGAGAAAGTGGCCTTCCGCGCGCGCGGCCACCTGCGGAGCATGCGTGACGGTCAGCACCTGGACGTTGCCCGCAAGCCGGGCAAGACGGACCCCGATCGCCTCTGCCACCGCGCCGCCGACCCCGGTGTCGATTTCATCGAACACAAGCGTCGGCGCCGATCCCTTGTCGGCCAGAGACACCTTGAGTGCCAGGAGAAAGCGGGAGAGTTCGCCGCCCGACGCAACTTTCATCATTGGTCCGGGACGTGTTCCAGGGTTGGTCTGAACGTGGAATTCCAGCTGGTCGATGCCGGTGCGTGCACGCATGTCAGGGTCGCTGGACATCTCGACGATGAAACGGGCGCGCTCCAGTTTCAGATCGGGCAGTTCAGCCTCAACCGCTTTTTCCAGCGCCTTCGCGGCTTTCGCACGCCTGGCGGACAGGGACGCGGCAGCGCGGTCATAACCGGCCTTCGCGGATTTCGCAGCTTCCAGGAGCGCCGCCAGCTTGTCCTCGCCCGCATCGAGATCGGCAAGGTCTGCCTTCATGCGCTGACACAGC
>JBCBUA010000101.1:5934-12303 GCA_039818365.1 Pseudomonadota bacterium | reverse complement strand
CTGCGCGTTTCCTCCAGCTGGTCAAGCGACTCCGCCAGCGTTCTGACCGGCTGTGCCAGCAAGTGCGGAACCTGATCGGACTTTCGTTCCAGCCGCCTCAACAGACTGGCGAGTTCAGGGATCGGCGATGCGGAGCCGTTGAGCGTTTCAAAGGCCTCGTTGAGATCGCCGGCGATCTTCTCGACCTGCATCATGTCTGTGCGCCGGGCCGCAAGGTCTTCCTCTTCACCCGCTTCAGGTTTCAGGGCGCCGAGCTCTTCTGACGAGGACCTGAGGTAGTCGGCTTCCCTGCGTGCAGTCTCGATCCGCTGCTCGTGCTCAATGACGGCCTTTTCAGCGCTTTTGAACGCCCCATGCGCGGATGCGACATTTTCCGCATCACCGGTCAGCCCGCCAAAGTCGTCGATCAGCGCGCGGTGGCTTTCCGGGTCCACAAGGGCCCGGTCGTCATGCTGCCCGTGAATTTCCACAAGCAGGCCGCCTGCCTGCCGCAGCAGCCCGGCGCTGACCGGCTGATCGTTGACGAAGGCCCGCGTGCGTCCATCGGATGTCTGGATCCGCCTCAGAATGACGTCGCCGTCATCATCGACGTCGTTGTCCCGCAGAAACGCTCTGACGGGATGCTGCCCGTCCACGTCGAAAACGGCGGTGACCTGTCCTTGCGAAGCTCCTGCGCGCACAAGATCCGCATCGCCGCGCGCACCCAAGGCAAGTGACAGGGAATCGAGCAGGATCGATTTGCCGGCCCCGGTTTCACCGGTCAGAACCGACATGCCGGCGGCGAAATCCAGATCAAGACGGTCAATGAGAACAATGTCACGAATAGACAGCGTGACCAGCATAAAGGAGAGCTCCCCAGACTAAGTTGCGGACCACCATATAGGAGGACCGAGTCGTCTTTCCAGAACCCGTTAGATACTCCTGAATGCGCGGCTAATCCAGCTGCCAGAATCTTCAGATGGTTCGTATCCGCCCTTGTTCAGAAGAGAATAGGCGTCCTTGTACCACTGCGTGTCGGGATAGTTGTGACCGAGAACCGCCGCGGCTGTCTGGGATTCGTTGACAACGCCGAGGGCATAATACGCTTCGGTCAGACGGAAGAGCGCCTCTTCCACGTGCCGTGTCGTCTGAAATTCGACGACCACCGCCCGGAAGCGGTTGATCGCGGCAACATAGTTGCGTCGCTTCAGGTAGTAGCGCCCCACCTGCATTTCCTTACCGGCGAGCTGATCCTCGACAATGCGGAGCTTTTCTTCGGCATCCGACGAATATTCGGACTCCGGAAAGCGCTGGATAAGTTCGGTAAACGCGCCTGCGGCCTTTCGCGTCACGGCCTGGTCGCGAGTGATATCGGGCATCTGACGGTAGTAGCTCTGTCCGGCAAGATAGAGCATATAGGCTGAGTCCTCGTCCCCCGGATAAAGTGTCACGAACCGCCGGGCCGCCGTCACCGTTTCCGGATACTTGCCGCGCGAATAATTCAGGAACGCGAGATTGACCAGGGACTTCTTGGAGTATTCGGAATAGGGATAGAGCTTGTCGATCTCTTCGAACTTGGTGGTGGAATCGCGCAGTTTGCCCTGCGCCCGCAACGCCAGCCCCTCGTTGAACAGGACTTCCGGCGGCGTGTCGTTCAGTGCAAGCTCGTCAAGATCTTCCTTGCCGCTGCAGGCAGCCAGCAGGATAGGCGTCGTGAGAACGGCCAATCTCAACAGTGTTTTCATGCTCAAGGTCCTGTTCGAACCAGAAACAATTCCAATTCCGTTCACACCCAAACTCCCGAGCCGTCTCCAGCCCATGCGGCCTTGCAGTAGAAAGACCTGTATTAACTGACAGGAGTGTTTACCGGAATTTTCCGGTCCCCGTCACGCCCTCAGAGGCCATCTGACGGTTTTTTTGAGCATTTTTATGGCAACGTGCCCAAATTGCACTGAATTCCGATGAATTCGCAAACTGTTGACCCGACGGACAGAAGAGATCAGGAAACGTCCGGTCCGAAGGCGGCCGCGGCTGCCAATCCACCCTTGCTGACCTGACCGACCTGACGAAAGGCCGGAGCTTCAACGACTTCGAACGCACTCGGATCTTCAAACAGCTTGACCAGAATGGAGTGGTTCATCTTGTGACCGCCCTTGTAGGACCGGTACATGCCAAGGATCGGCAGGCCCGCAAGTGCCAGATCTCCGACGGCATCCAGCGCCTTGTGGCGGGCGAACTCGTCCGGCCAGCGCGTGCCTTCCGGATTGAGCACCTTGTCTTCGGAGATCGCGACGGAATTGTCCAGCGAAGACCCGAGGGCGAAGCCCATCTTCCAGAGCTGCTCCACGTCCTTGACGTTGCCGAAGGTGCGCGCGCGAGACAGGTCGTCACGGAACACGGCGGGCGTCATCTCTGACACATATTGCTGCCGTCCGATCACGGGCGTCTCGAAATCGATGGTGATGTCGAACTTCGTTCCTTCGTGCGGGTGCAGCTCGCACCAGGCACTGCCGTTGTCGACGCGGACTTTCTTGTTGATCTTGAGGTAGCGGCGGCCACGGTCCAGTTTCTTCAAACCAACCTGCTCGATTGCCTCCACGAAGATGGCGCTGCTGCCGTCCATGATCGGCATTTCGGGTCCGTCGATCTCGACGATCACATTGTCGACACCCATCCCGAACAGCGCGGCCATGAGATGTTCGACGGTGGATATGCCGTCCTGCGTGGGATCGCCGAGGACCGTGCACAGGGCGGTGGCAGTCACCTGATCCCACAGCGCGCGGACTTCCGTGGCGCCTTCCTGATCCGTTCGCGAGAACACGATGCCGGTTCCGGCATCCGCTGGCACAAGTGTGATCGACGCCGGCTTGCCGGAATGAACGCCGATGCCGGTCAGTGTCACCTGCTCGGACAGCGTCGTCTGTCGGTCAACATGTGTGGTCATATACCCCAACCCTTCCGGTTTGCGAACGCCAAGTCCAAAATTTGCCCCAATGCACCTACGGACTATTAACGATCACCAGTTGGCCGCGAAGATAGTCGCGATCCCTTGCAGAGCGAAATAAAGCTTTATTACGGTTTGTAACGATTCACAGGCTCGCAAATCACTGAATTAAAAGGGAAATTACTTACCTTACGGAAGCGGCCCGGAACGTGTGTTCCGAGCCGCTGCGATCAGGGAAGAAGATCGCGAACGAATCAGTTGGCCTGACGGCGCAGGAACGCCGGAATTTCCAACTGATCGTCATCCGCGGTGGTCACCGGCTTGGGTGCAGCACGGCCGGTTTCGTCCAGTTGCCCTGCCGCGCCTGAAGCAGATGGCCGTGCCTGGGGTGCACGCGGCGCGGCCATCGGAGCAGGTTGCAGCTGCGGAGCCTTGCGAACGACAGGTGCCTCGTCCTCGTGATCCTCCTCGTCTTCCCTGCGGCCGAGACCGCTGGCTAGACGGCGCAGGAGACCCATCGGACGGCGCTCGTCGTCACCGAAATCCTCGCCGCCATCATGCTGCGAGACCGGTGCAGGAGCGGCGGCCGGTTCCGCCTGCTTTGCCACAGGTTCGGATTGCGTGGCCGCGGCAGGTGCCTGTTGCGCGCGCAGTTCACGCTGTGCAATCGGCGGGAAATCCTCGACCCGCGGCATGCGCGGCGCCGGGCTGTGCTCTTCCGCGACCGGCGGAATGTAGGGCTGGCTGACCGGTGCATCGTCAACGACCGAGGTCGGCGTTTCTTCCTCGATGTCGATCATCGGGCTTTTCGCCGTCATGGACGCACCGGTCGGCTTGACCCGCTTGATCTCGACGTCCGGATCACTTGCGACGGCAACCGGCGCAGGTTCCGGAATGGCAAGCTCTTTTTCAAGGTTGGCAACGGCCTGTGCGGCGGCCGTCTGTGCACCGGATTTTTCCGCTGCCGGAGCAAGCTTGGCCGCGGCCGTTTCCGTGCTGCGCACTATGGCCGGCATGTCGGACTTCAGAGCCTGTTCGGCAGGCGACGCATAGGGTGCGGCTTCGAAACCGGCTTCCTTGTCGATGCCCGTGGCCACAACAGACACGCGGATGATGCCGTCCAGCGTTTCGTCGAACGTCGCACCGAGAATGATGTTGGCGTCGGAGTCGACTTCTTCGCGGATGCGCGTTGCGGCTTCGTCTACCTCGAACAGGGTGAGGTCGTTGCCGCCCGTGATCGAGATCAGCAGACCTTTCGCGCCCTTCATGGAAGACTCGTCGAGCAGCGGGTTTGCAATGGCAGCTTCCGCCGCCTGCTGCGCACGCTTTTCGCCGCTCGCCTCGCCGGTTCCCATCATCGCCTTGCCCATGCCGCGCATGACGGAGCGGACATCGGCGAAGTCCAGGTTGATGAGGCCTTCCTTGACCATCAGATCCGTGATGCAGGCGACGCCCGAATAAAGGACCTGGTCGGCCATCGCGAAGGCATCGGCGAACGTTGTCTGCGCATTGGCAATCCGGAACAGGTTCTGGTTCGGAATGACGATGAGCGTATCGACGTTGCGCTGCAACTCGTCAATGCCCGTGTCGGCAATGCGCATGCGCCGCGCACCTTCGAACTGGAACGGCTTGGTGACGACACCGACGGTCAGAATGCCCTGCTCGCGCGCAGCACGTGCAATGACCGGGGCTGCGCCGGTGCCGGTGCCACCGCCCATGCCGGCGGTGATGAACACCATGTGCGATCCGGACAGGTGGTCGTTGATTTCGTCGATCACTTCCTCAGCCGCGGCCGAACCGACTTCCGGCTGCGAACCGGCACCGAGACCTTCGGTAACGGCCACACCCATCTGGACCAGGCGGTCCGAGTGGTTCATTGCCAGGGCCTGGGCATCCGTGTTGGCCACGACAAAGTCGCAGCCCTGGAGGCCGGCTGTGATCATGTTATTGACGGCGTTTCCGCCCGCGCCGCCGACGCCGAAAACCGTAATGCGCGGTTTCAGCTCCTGAATGTCGGGCATCTTAAGGTTGATGGTCATATTATCCTCGCGACCCATTGGCTCCCCCGGTACGGGAGACCCCTCTTCTTCCCTAACTTCAGCTGCCATGCCTGGCAGCTCCAATTCGTGGCTGTCGTCTTCTTGGCTCATGTCGTCAGAAGCTTTCCCTGATCCACTGGCCCACACGAGCCAGGTAACCAGATTGTCCGCTCCACCCGGTTCGACGGTTCTTGTGCTCGAACTGTTCGATCTGGGCGACTTGCGGATAAATCAAGAGGCCGACGGCGGCGGCAAACGCCGGTCCTTTGGCAGCCTCGGGAAGACCGGCGACGCCTAATGGCCGGCCAAGACGGACGTTGCGCCCCAGAATGTGACGCGCAACCTCTCCAAGACCCGTGAGCTGACTGGCACCCCCTGTCAGAACGATCTGTTTTCCAACCCGACCGGCAAAGCCGGAAGCGGTCAACCGATCCCTCACGAGTTCAAGGATTTCTTCCACGCGCGGCCGGATGACACGGGTCAGTGCCGAGCGGGGGATTTGATTGGGCAGTTCGTTGTCGCTTTCGAGCGGCGGCACCGTCAGAAGATCGCGCTCATCCGAACTGGAGGCCAGCGGCGATCCGTAAAGCGTCTTCAGACGTTCCGCGTCCTGAAGCCGGGTGGCGAATGCCCGGGCGATATCGGTGGTGACGTGATTGCCGCCAACCGCGATCGCGTCGAGATGCACCATGTGTCCCTCGACGAAGACGGACAGGGTGGTCGTGCCACCCCCCATGTCGATGCAGGCAACACCAAGCTCGGCCTCGTCATCGACGAGCGTCGACAGGCCGCTGGCAAACGGTGTTGCGACCATGGTCTCAACGTGCAGATGGCCGCGGTTGATGCAAAGTTCGAGATTGCGCACCGGAGGCACTTCCGCAGTGACGACCTGCATGTCGACACCGAGCTTGTGCCCCATCATGCCACGCGGGTCACGGATGCCGCGGCTGCCGTCCAGCGAATAGGAAATCGGCAATGCGTGCGTCACCGCCCGCCCTTCGGTCACCGAATGGCTGGAGCCCGCGGACAGGACCCTTTGAATATCGGCTTCCGAAACGCTGTCACCCGCAAGCGGCACACCTGCGCTGTAGACTTCGCTCTGCAGCCGTCCGCAGCTGATATTGGCGATCAGCGATTCAACTGTCACGCCAGCCATCCGCTCAGCGCTGTCGACCGCAAGCCGGATCGCCTGTTCCGCAGCGTCCATGTCAACGACGACACCGGACTTGATGCCGCGCGAGCGCTGGTACCCGTAGCCCAGGACCTCGACCTTGTGAGACCGGCTCGACAGAACGGATTTTTCGTCCTGCGGCACCAGCTTTGCGATCAGGCAGCAGATCTTTGTCGAGCCGACATCCAGCACCGACATGATCACCGAGCGCCGCGTCGGGAGCGGACGCATCTTTG
>JBCBUA010000101.1:0-5837 GCA_039818365.1 Pseudomonadota bacterium | reverse complement strand
TGGCAGGTAGAGGTTCTTGTCGGAGCGGCTCATGTGTCCTGCTCCTTCTTGCCCGAGCGGTCGCGGCCGCCCGTCATGATCTTGCGCTGCTCGGCAGCCTCGTCCGACAGCCGGACGGTAACCCGGTCCGCAAGGCGCATGTCGATCGCAACGATATCCCTGGACAGCAGACCGCTGTCTTCATCCATTTCGACAAGGTCGGCCAATGCCGCCTGGTAATTCTGTTCCGGGAGACGAATGGAAATCCCGTTTTCCAGCTGAAGATCCCATCGCCTGTCGCTGACAAGGAACGCGGCGCGCACGCGCGGGCGCAGTTCGGGCACCTCTTCCAGTGCCGAGTTGATTTCAGAAGCCCTGCGCTGTGCTCCGTGATTCACGACGAGCAGAAGATTGGCATATCTGCCATCGACATCGTCCGTGATCACGTCACCCGCCTGGTTGACGATCGAAACGAGGTCCCCGCGCTGCCACAGCGCATAGGGCACGCGTTCCTCGATCTTGATCTGGAGCGTGCTCGGATAGAGCTTCATGACGGAGGCATTCTTGACCCAGGCCATCGCGTTCAGCCGTTCGCGCGCACCGACCGCATCAAAGAGAGCCAGTGACGTGCCTTCATGGATCTCGAGTGCTTCCAGGATCTGGAATTCGTTGATTTCGCGCTGCCCGGACAGCTTCACGGCCTCGATACCGAAACCGGCGGCAGACAGGAGCGCATCGGAAACGACCCGTCCGTGGCCACCTATGACTATTCCATAACCAATTGTTAAGGTTAAGAAACCCAGCGCAGCAGCAGAACCGGTCCATCTCGGGAGCTCGGCCAGCCGACCCGCCGAACGCCACACAGGCTGCCTGTGCAAACGCGAAACGCCACGCCCGCGCGGAGCCAGCTCGGCTTCCAGCGGTGTCAGCGTTTCCCTATTCCATTTGCGACCTAGCGACAGCAACTCGCGTCCTCAACCATCCAACTGACCAGATCCTTGAAACTCATCCCCTTATGGGCCGCCATTTCGGGCACAAGAGAGGTTGGCGTCATGCCTGGCTGCGTGTTCACTTCTAGGCAGATCAGGGTCCCGGATCCGTCTTCGCGTTCGTCGAATCGAAAATCGGCACGCGAAACACCGCGGCATCCCAGGGCCTGATGCGCCTTAACCGCTAGTGTCTCTATGGTTTGGTAAACAATCGGTGAAATTTTTGCAGGAAGAATGTGTTTTGATCCGCCTTCAACATATTTTGCATCGTAATCGTAGAAGCTGTGACCCATCGGCACGATGTCGATGACACCCAGGGCCTTGTCATCCATCACCGCGCAGGTCAGCTCCTTGCCGTCGATGAACTTTTCACACATGAGAACATCCGGGTACGGCCAGTCCTGACGGCTCAGCTCCTGCGGCGGAAACTCTTGATCTTCCTTGACAATCAGGACTCCGAAGCTGGACCCCTCATTGATTGGCTTAAGCACGTAAGGCGGTTTCATAGGGTGTTCGCGCAAGATGTTGTGACGGTTGACGATAATGTCTTCCGTGACCGGCACACCGGCCGCCTGCATCACCGCCTTCGCCTTGATCTTGTGCATCGCCAGCGCCGATGCCATGACGCCCGAGTGCGTGTAGGGAATGTTAAGAAACTCTAAAATTCCCTGAATGCAGCCGTCTTCGCCGAAGGGGCCGTGAAGCGCGTTAAAGGCAACATCCGGTTTGAGATTCTGGAGAACTTCCGAAATGTTCCGGTCAACATCGATGCGGGAGACCCTGTAGCCGGCCTCCTCGAGCGCATCGGCGCATTCCCGGCCACTGGTCAGACTGACCGGGCGTTCGTTTACCCACCCGCCCATGAGAACGGCAACGTGCTTCTTGGCCATCTACGCAGCCTCCCCTTCCAGTCCTAAGAACGGCTCGACGGCACCGGTGTCTGCGAACCGGCCGAGGCGCTTGATTTCCCACTCGAGGCGGATGCCGCTGTGTTGCAGCACGCGCGCCCTGACGGTTTCCCCGAGCAGTTCAAGATCGTGACCTGTCGCAGATCCCGTGTTGATCATGAAATTGCAATGCATTTCCGACATTTGCGCGCCGCCGACCCGCAGGCCTCTGCAGCCAGCTGCATCGATTTCTTTCCAGGCGGATGTTTCCGGCGGGTTCTTGAATGTCGACCCACCGGTCTTTTCCCGGATCGGCTGGGCTTTTTCGCGATGGTCGACGACATCGGTCATTTCCTTGCGAACGCTTGCTTCGTCCTGGGGTACGCCCTCAAAGACGGCCGACGTGAAGATGAGATCCCTTGAAGCGGAGGAATGCCGGTAGGCATATCCCATCTCTTCATTCGACAGGACATGCCTGTTGCCGTCGCGGTCAATCGCCGTGAGCTCGACCATGCGATCCCGGGTCTCCGTTCCATGTGCGCCCGCATTCATGCGCAGCGCCCCGCCGAGACCGCCCGGAATGCCGGTATAGAAGGCAAAGCCGCCAAGCCCCGCCTTGGCTGCCGCTTCGGACAGGCGCTTGTCCGGCACGGCTGCTCCGGCCCTGAGGCGGGTTTCGCCAATCCGGTCGATGGATCCGAAGCCCTTGGCACTCAAACGGATGACAACACCTTCCAGCCCGCCATCGCGGATCAGAAGGTTCGAGCCAAGCCCGACGGGCAGGATCGGCACCTCCTTGGGAAGCCTGGTTAGAAACGCGGCAAGGTCGTCTTCGTCGGCGGGTTGAAACATCAGCTGGGCCGGGCCGCCCGTCCGGAACCAGGTCACCGCCGACATCGGCTGATTGGCCGTGAGCTTGCCGCGGATGCCCTCGCCAAGACCCGGACAGGTTTCCAGAAGATCGGGAAAACTCATTGCTGACCCCTAAAGCTCTTCAAGCTGCTTGGGCAGTGCGTAGGCCCATTGCGTGATGTTTCCCGCACCCAGGCAGACAACGAAATCGCCCGGCTCCGCAAGTTCCCGGACGGCCTCGGGCAGCTCTTCCGGGCCGTCGATGGAGCGCACATTCCGGTGACCGCGTGTCTTCATGCCCGAGACCAGATCGGTATGGGAAGCGCCGTCGATGGGTTGCTCTCCGGCCGCATAAACCGGCGTGATAATGACTGCGTCAGCATCATTGAAACAGTTGGAAAAATCATCGAACAGACTTTGCAGCCGGGTGAACCTGTGGGGCTGCATGACCGCGATCACCTTGCCGCTGGTGGATTCGCGGGCCGCGTGGAGAACCGCCTTGATCTCAACCGGATGGTGGCCGTAGTCATCGAAGATCTGCACGCCGTTGACGGTACCGGTATGCGTGAACCGCCGCTTGACGCCACCAAACTCGGAAATGCCCTTCTTCAGATCTTCCGCATCGACACCGAGCTGCGAAGCAACAGCGATGGCCGCGGTCGCATTCGAGACATTGTGCAGGCCCGGCATCGGCAGCACGAGATCCTTCAGCTCAACCACTTCCTCGGTGCGCCGGTCACGGATCGACACCGAGAATGTCGCCTTGCCGCCATCCATGGAAACGTCCGTGTAGCGGACATCCGCCTGCGGGTTGGTGCCATAGGTCACCACGCGCCGGTCTTCGATCGTCCCGATCATGGTCTGCACCTCCGGGTGGTCCAGGCACATGACGGCAAAACCGTAAAACGGAACATTCTCGATAAACTGCCGGAACGCGGCCCTGACGCCGTCAAAGTCACCGTAGTGGTCGAGATGTTCCGGGTCGATATTGGTCACGATCGCGACGTCGGCGGGCAGTTTCACGAACGTGCCGTCGCTTTCGTCGGCTTCCACGACCATCCAGTCGCCTGCGCCCATGCGCGCATTGGTGCCGTAGGCGTTGATGATGCCCCCGTTGATCACCGTCGGATCGAAATTGCCTGCATCCAGAAGCGCTGCAACCATGGACGTGGTTGTCGTCTTCCCATGTGTGCCGCCAACCGCGATGGCCTGCTTGAAACGCATCAGCTCGGCCAGCATTTCAGCGCGGCGCACGACAGGGATGAGCCTTTCGCGTGCGGCAATCAGTTCCGGATTGTCCTTCTTGATTGCCGAGGAAACCACGAGGACCTCCGCATCGCCGATATTCTCGGCGCGATGACCGACCTCGACCGGTATGCCGTGGGACCGCAGCCGCTGGACATTTGCGTTTTCCGCCATGTCCGAGCCCTGAACCTGGTATCCCAGCGTCTTGAGCACCTCCGCAATACCGCTCATGCCGATGCCCCCGATCCCGACGAAATGGACCGGCCCGATATCCTGCGGCATCTTCATGGCCGCTCTCCTTTTCCTGTGGCCACCTGTTCGACCAGATCAGCCAGCCGGCTAACCGCGTCAGGTTTGGCAACGTTCAACGCGTTCGCCGCAGCCTCTTGCAGCTTTTCCGGCTCATTCATGAGTTTGGTGATTTCTTCGGCAAGCCTCTGCGGGCTCAACTCGGACTGGCGGATCGGCCAGGCACCTCCGGCCTGCTCCAGAACCTTGGCATTTGCAGCCTGATCCTGATCGATGGCACCGGGCAACGGCACCAGGATCGAGGGGCGCCCGAGAACACTGAGTTCACTAACCGACGATGCCCCGGACCTGCACAGGACAAGATGAGCGTCCGCAATGCGCTTCGGCATGTCCTGGAAGAACGCGGCACACTCGGCGCTGATGCCCAGCCGCTTGTAAACGTCCTGGACCCGGTCCATGTCCTCCGGGCGGCATTGCTGCACAACGGACAAACGGCTTCTGAGGCCGTCCGGAAGGCATTCGACAGCGGGTGGCAAAAGGTCGGAGAAAAACCGCGCCCCTTGTGATCCGCCGAACACCAGCAGTTTGAACGCACCGCCTGCAACCGGCGCAGCATAGGGCTGATCCGCAGCCTCCAGAACCGCATCACGGACCGGATTGCCGGTCTCGACCTGCTTTGCCGCGAGATCGGCCGGCAGGTTTTCGAGCGGAACGCTCGTGGCGATCGCGGTGACCCCCTTGGCCAGCATCTTGTTGGCCCGTCCCATGACGCCGTTGGCTTCGTGCAGGATCGACGGCGTCCCGGTCATGCGGGCGGCGAACATCGGCGGAAATGTCGGATAGCCGCCGAAACCGGCGACGACATCCGGCTTGAGAGATTTGATGACGGAACGCGCCTGCAGCGTGCCACGCAGGAGGCTGAGCGCCGTTTTTGCAAGCGAGATCGGGTTCCGGCCCCGGATCGTTTCCGATGCGATGATGTGAACCTCCCGCGCCGGGAAGGCCGTGCCGTACTTGTCGGCGCGCTCGTCGGTTGCCAGTTCGACCACCCACCCGCGCCGGGAAAGCTCGGAGGCAAGGGCCTGCGCCGGAAACAGATGGCCGCCCGTGCCACCGGCGGTAAGAAGGACTGTTTTGCTCATGTCACGCGGCAACTTGAATTACATCAGTGATGAAGGCGAAAGCCGGCTGACCGTCACCACTTCGGAACGCGACGGCTGGGGCCGCCTGCGCGTCAGGGCGAGAATGGCACCGGCCGTCATCGCCGAAGACAGCAGCGAAGATCCGCCGTAGGAGATAAAGGGCAGCGTCATGCCCTTGGACGGCATGAGATGCAGGTTCACCGCCAGATTGATCGTGGCCTGCAGGCCGAAAAGCACGACAAGCCCGGCAGTCGCCAGCCGGCTGAAGGCATCCTGATCCCGGCTCGCGTGGCTCAACCCGCGCAGCACCACGAAGGCAAAGACGGCAACCACCAGGAGACAGACAATCACGCCGAACTCCTCGCCGACAACGGCGAAGATGAAATCCGTATGGCTGTCTGGAAGGATCCGTTTGACGGTTCCCTCGCCGGGGCCACGTCCGAACCAGCCGCCGGCCAGGAAGGAATCCATCGCCGTGTCGACCTGGAACGTGT
>JBCBUA010000100.1:0-18046 GCA_039818365.1 Pseudomonadota bacterium | reverse complement strand
ATTGACCATCGGAATGAGCCAACCTCCATGAGCGAGATACCGGATCTCGGAGCAGAACTCCTGTCGTTCACACTCGAGCATCCGGAGCCGGAGATGGTGAACGCGCTCTACGAGAGGCTTTCCATAGATCGCCCGCCCGCTGTCATCAGTGGACCGGAGTTGAAGTATCGCGCGGCCATCGCCACACCGGCGGGACCAAAGGAGTTGACCTGAGCGGTCAGGTCTCCGCCCCGCGGCCCGGCACCGTCACGATCCGTGCGAGGCCAGCATGTGGTCGAATTTGCCGTCCTGCGCACAGGAAGGAAGTTCTGATTGCGCAATAAGCTCGGTACCGACAAGCTCGCGTTCATAGAGCTTGTGAATATCGCTCGTATCGACAGTCTGCCCGTGAACGACAGACTCCAGTTTGGTCCGGAACGCCTCGATCCCGCCCATGGAGGAGAAGTGCCACCCCGCGTCGGCGATGATCTTCACCGGCCTGCTGATCCCGGAGAGGTTGTGGTTCCTGATCCGCAGGAACGGCTGCGTCGCGAGATCGGGAACATAAGCCTTCTTTGTGATGCGGGCCTTCGTGCGGCGAAGCTGCTGCGGCGTGGTCAGAAACTTCCTTTCGATCATCCGTGAGCCGAGCAGCCACGTCTTTCCCGGAACGATCCGGTTCAGGTGATGCTTGTGAAGGCTCTGTTCAAATACGAGTAGCCTTCCCTTGTAGAGTTGCCGCGAAAGTACCTTCTCAAGCACGTCCGCACGAATGATCTCGTCGACATCCGAAACCACGATCAAATCATCCGGACCACATCCTTCCAGGCCCTGCGCGATGCAGTTGCGCTGATAGTTTTCGCGTTCCCAGTCCTTCTTGCGCCGGTTCTTGTAGACGCCGAGCGCGGGCGGCAGCTGATCCGGGAACCGGATCTGCAGGTCGATGATCTTGTCTTTCCAGGCGGCAAACCGCTCCCTGTTCTCGTCAAAGTAAAACGGTTTGGGAGATCCGCGCTGGGTCTGATCCGCTTCAACAAGGACAAACCGGTCGACGAGATCGCCCATTTCCCGCAACCGGATTTCCAGAAGGTCGAACTCGTTGTGAAAGACAAAACAGTCGTAAAGCATCGTCATCCGTGTTGTCTGGCATTTCCCTAGAGACTTTTCCAGAGCCTGAACTTCGCCCTCAGAAACTTTTCCTGCGCAAAGCGCCTTGCCTTGAACGCCTGCGTCAGGTGCAGATCCTGCGAGGAATAGCGTCCCGACAGAAACGCATTTTCAAATTGCTTCATGACGGTTTCGGGCCGGAAAGGCGCAACGGAGCTTTTCGCGAGGTCGCGATCCGCCGCATCGGGAACATAGCCGGTCAGGAGCCGCAGAAGATCGCGCTTTGTGCGGTAGTTCCAGTCCCGTTTCGGGGTGAGGCAGATATGGTTTTGATCCATGCCGCCAGCCCAGCTGAACACGGGCTTTCCGAAAAAGTGAAATTCAGCAATCGCCAGCCCGAAACTTTCGCCGATTTTCTTGGCGTTGAGACCGGCATCGCACGTCTTGATAAAGCGCGCCTTTTCAGTCGGCGTGTATACCGGCGGCAGGAACAGAGCCCTTGGATGTTCGATGAATTTCTCCGTGTTCACGAACAGGAAATGCAGGTTCGGACGCTGTTCAAGCGCCTCGGGGACAGCCGCTTGAGCGAAAGGAATGTTGAACTGATCAAAACCGCCATAGCGTCCGACAACAAATGCGTCTTGTGCGATGCCAAGCTCTGCGCGCAGGTCTCCGGAAACATCCGGCAGGTTCACGATATGCGGCACGGCCGGTGCCTTCCCGCCCGTCATCCATTCGGAGAGCCAATCGGACACATAGGCATAAACGTCGCCGTGCGGCTCGAAGTGCCGGAACACGACATGCACCCCAGTGCGGTCCGCGCTCAAACCTAGATCCTCTTCGCGACCGCCGCGGATAAAATAGCCGAAATCAAGCTTGTAGACCTCGCTGGCTTTGCGCAGGGTCGTACCGGGAGAAACCGGAACAAGCTGCAGAGACTTGCGAAACTTGTCGACAACAGCTGGTTCGCTTTTGCGCTCATTGTAAAAGACGACGGCCTCATGCCCCAAAATGTCCTGGCTGCCCCGGGCATAGTCATAGAGCGCAACGCTCATACCACGCTCATTGATGGCCCCTGCCTGAAATCCAATCCGCATTCCGGTCCCGCTTTTAAAGTTGCGGGACCGATATCGGATTTGAAGAGCAAGGTCCATGGACTCGCTGAACATTCTCCGCCCGCGGCATCAGATTCAACGCCTCCAGGCGAGTCAGAGCTGGTCGCTGCCTCCATCCGAGCCAGGATCATCCGGATCGAAGATGCCTGCCGCGCCGCCGGCCGCCGCTGCCTGGATCGCCGCTTTCACGGCGGCCTGTGCCCCGGCCGGCGTAACCTCGCCCGCTTCTCCGTCGGCACCGCCCTCTCCGGCAACCCGAACGGTGACCTGGCGATGCGCGAACTTGATGCCGTTCTGCTCGAACATATCGCGAAGTCCGGCATAGACGATCTTTCGCAGCTCGAACTGCTTGCCCGGTTTGGTGGTGAATTTGACACGCGCGATCATGGCCGAATCTTCCATCGACATGATGCCCTGTGACTTGAGCGGCGCCAGGAACATGGGTCCGTAATATTCGTCCTGAAGAAGCTCCTTGCCGAAATTCTTGATCAGCTTGCGCATCTTTTCCACATCGGTGTCATAGGTCACCCGGAAGGCAAGTTTCATGACTGCCCAGTCTCTGGAGAAGTTCTCGACCTGCTGGATTTCACCAAACGGAATGGTCGTCAGCGCTCCCCGGTGGTGCCGGAGTTGCATCGACCGGATGGAGATCTTCTCCACGACACCCTTGGCGCTGCCGATGTCGATATATTCCCCTTTGCGGAAGGCATCGTCGAGCAGATAGAAAGCGCCCGAGAAGATGTCCCGGATCAGCGTCTGTGCGCCAAAGCCGATCGCCAGGCCGACAACACCGGCACCGGCAAACAGGGGCGCAATGTTCACGCCGAGTTCCGACAGGACCACCATGGCGCCGATAACGACAATGGTGATGAGCAGAAAATTCCGGAAAATCGGCAGAAGCGTTGCGATCCGGCTTTCGCCTGCTCCGCCGACTTCGACTTCCTCGTCTTCTTCCGCCGGCGCTTCCTTCGCGATTTGACGGTCGATGACGATCTTGACCGACTCATAGGCCATGTAGCCAAGGAAGGTAACCAGCAGGACCTCCACGAACGACCCGATCAGCGAACTGCTTCCCGCAAGCGGAAGTCCCCACCAGGATGCAAGTAGATCGATCGATCCGAAGAGCACGATGATCACCGCGCCCCTGTCAAACAGATCCCGGAAGGGCGAGCGTTGCGCCTCGCGCTCTGCGGCTTCGGCACGTGCCTGCGCCAACGCACTTTCCATGTCCTCCTGATGGCCTTCGGTTTCATCCGCCCGCTGAATATCCTCTGCAATTTTCGCCTGTGCATCGGCGGTATCGAGACGTGGCAACAGTAGCTTGTCGATGACCAGAACCAGCAACCCATAAACGATCGCCGCCAGAAGCATTACCTGCAGGGGCGCGCCAACGAGGCCGGTCGCATCGGGAAGGTCAAGAAGGATGCGGACAGCCGAAATACCCCAGGCGATCAGGAAATAGATCACGGCGACGAAGTGCCAGACATTCGCCAGCACCTTGCGCCAGATCGGAGCCTCGCTTTCCGCCTCGCCCCGGATCAGCCGGGCAATGACCTTGCGATAGGCGACGGAAATACCGATCAGGATAATCATCGACAGGGCCGATGCCGCGATGAGCGCGATCTTATGCGCATCGAGCGAAAGTCCGAGGCGCTCCATCCACAGGCAGAACCCGACGGCAAACAGCGATACCGCGCCGCCGACGACCAGGGCCCTGTAAAGGCTGCCGGCCTCCTCGCTCGTCAGGTTCAAAAGCCGGTGACTGTCTGCGTCCGGCACGAGAACGTTGAGGAAGATGATCCGCAGAACCAAAAACGCCGAAATGACGCTGAACACCACCAGTGCCGTCTGGTTCGCGGCCTGCAGACCCGATCCCACCATCAGATAGACGACGACCGCCACGCCAAAGAACAGCGCAACACCGACAAGCATCAGGAGGGCGCGCAAGTAAAGATAGATGATCTTGTCGGACCGGCTGTAGACATCTTCCCGGTACATGCCCATGAACTGGCGCCGGCCCCAGCGGGCCAGCAACACCATGGCCAGGACCCCGAAAATGATACCCGCGGCGATATCGACAAGCGCGGTCGGTATCCAGCTCAGGCCGGCCCCTTCACCTTCGGCGCGCAGCGTCCACAGCATGGTCTGGTGAATGACCGGGATTTCGCCCAGTATCGCGCGGAAAACGTCGCGCGCGGAAACGGCGTGATCGACGAATTCGTCAACGTTTTGAATGAGTCCGGCCTCTTGCGCTTCAACAGGTGGTTCTTCCGCCGTCCCGGATGCGCCGGTATCGGCCGTGTCCGCGCCGTTTCCGGTTTCATCCTTCCCTGACGCGATGCCGGTGACGACACCGGTGATGCCTTGCGCATGCGCGGGCGGCGACCCCGCGTCCAAACCACTTGCAACGACCATCAGAGCGGCTGCCAGGCATATCGCCGCGCGCCTCATGACCAGCCGAAACATACCCTGTTGGAGTTGGATTTTGTTCTTTTGCATTTGAGCCCCATACGAGTCGCATTTAGTCCCCCGCCCCTGTTAAGCACGGTTCCGCGTGTTTTTAAAGAATCGTTAAATTGCTCACCGGCTTTCGCGCAAAAAAAGCCCGGCCAATCAGCCGGGCTCTTTTTGATTGCGATCTCGGGTTTGTTTCAGGCAGGTCTCAGGCGACCACCTTCTTGTCCCAATGCGCCATTTTACGCTTGGCTTCGGAAACCGTCATGCGGCTGAACAGCGACATCGCCGCGACCCGCCCTTCCGGGGTGAGCCGGTGCCGCCAGGGGCCAATCGACAACAGACCACTGACGGAAATGGAGGAAAACCCGAAACTCTTCGCCAGAACGATGAACGGTTCCGGATTGGGACTGACCATGCAGTGGCTGAGTTCCTCGACTTCGACACGCATCATGAACGCAAGCGTCGCCACGGCTTCGGCGAACCGGTCCTCCGAGCAGAAACGGCGCAGGGCCGCTTCGTTCACCATCCCGCGCTTTGCGAGCAGCAACACGCGCGCCCTGGCCGTCTTGAAATCATACTTTCCAAGCCAATACTGGTTGGACATGTGCTGTGCCGCGAGATCAGCGGCCTCGCCAACCCTGGCAGCCTCTTCGCTGCGTCCGGCGTCACGGAGCTTCTTGCGGACCTCTTCGCTCGCAATTGCCACGAGCTCGGCAATGTGTGTCTCGGCGAGATCGCCCCGTTCGCTGAGGAAGGTCTGCAGGGTCGCGTCCGAAGCGGCATCGTTGATGAGGGACTTCATGGAGGCATCGGACAAGGTGGCGCCATCATTGCCGGCAACCTTGCGCTTCACCTTCAGATCACCTTGCTGAACCAGAATATCGGTAACCCCTTCCGACAGCACTTCGCGCTGTGCGATGGCAAGACAATGCGAGTTGCCGCGCTTCTCCGCTATCTTGATGAGGTCGTTATCATTCAGAACGGTTGAACGCACCAGGATGGGTTCAGCAATCGAGATCTCGTCGTCCGCGAGGCGGCAGATCGTTTCCCGCGGGCCGCGTTTCAGACCCGACATCTGCTCTGCGACATACCGGCGGACTTCGCCTTCGACCATGTCCACCAGCCGCAGCAGCACGCTGTCATAAATTCCGACCTGTTCGTCGGAGCAGCGTTCCGAGGTTAGCGCAAACAGCGCCGCAACATGTTTGGCCAGTTCCGCCTTGCGGGCGTTTCCTGCTTCCCCGGTAAGCTCCGAAAAGTTCACCAGTTCTGTTTTCAACGCTTCACTCATGCTTCGATACCAATTCTTGCACAAACGCCTTCTAGGGCTCTGATATCGAAGATGATTTGGAGAATTAAAGAAGAAACCAACAGGTTTGAACAGAATGTAACTGTCTTTTTGACAAATTTACCGAAAATTCGATTTGCATTGCCCAAACCCCCTGCAAACAGTTGAACCATATAGAAGTTCCAGAATTTTTTTGGCCGAAATTGATCCCGCAAGAAAGAGGAAAAAAATTGTAAATTCGATCGAAAAAAAGATGCTGCACCTGCGAATTGGGCGCGTCTTTTCATCCGGTCTGCATGCCGCCAATCTGATATCGGCGACCGTTTCAGTACTTTTCACGAGGGCCTGCCAATCGGCACTGGCCGCGTGAACATCGGTCCTTCTACAAAGTCCGCGTCAACCGCGCAGCTGAGCCGCGAATTCTTATTTAAAAATATTTTTCTTTTTTTATTGACCCAGAAAGAGCACTTCCTAAATTAAAAAAGGAAAGTCTTTTCTAATTCAGGAGGAGCATATGCCCAAAGTGACCCCACTGCCGGTCCCCCGCAGGACAGAACCTCACGGCAACGCCGCACACGCGGGACTGCTTCTTGTCATCTTGAGAAGATGGCTGGCACACTATCGCCGGCGCCGGTCGCTCCGGCGAATTCCGACCGGGCTGTTGAATGACGTGCTCCCCGACGGCGACACCCGCTTTCGCGAACAGATGCGCCGCGCACCGAAACGCATTGATACCGGGCTGTGGTCCTGACACGCCGGTTGCCGCCGGCGCTCCGCCCGCAAGGGTCTGCCGGCGGTCCGGACGCAAGGACGACTGCCTCGATAGCGCCATTCATCTGGCGCTCGGAGCGCAGACAAGGCGCCAGCGGGTGCGGCAGCAGAAGCAAAGGCGCACGACGCCCTTACTCGGCGGCCTCCAGGAACTGGGTCTGGGTGTCGCGATGATCGTCGCCGTCATCCGTTTTGTTCAGCTGCTCCATAAGGACCCGCCGCTTGTCCATCGCCTTCTTCAGGTTCGCTTCCTTCACCGGCCCGAAGCCCCTGACAAGGTCCGGAATGCGGGCAAGCTCTACGAGCAGGCCGTAATTCACGAAAGGCAGGCGGGTTACGATCTCGGCAATGTCGGCCTTGTACTGTTCGATCAACGCCCGCTCCGCGCGCCTTTCCGCGGTCTTTCCGAAGGGGTCGTACCATTTGCCCCTGAAGCCCTTGAACTTCGATAGAAGCTTGAACGCACTGAAGATCCAGGGCCCGAAGGCAATCTTTTCGGGGCGTCCCGTCTTCGGATCGATCCGGTGGGCGAGCAGCGGAGGCGCAAGATGGACCTTGATCGCCTTCGGATCTTCGAAACGCTGCAAAATCTTCTGACGGAAGTCTGCATCGGAGTAGAGGCGCGCAACCTCGTATTCGTCCTTGTAGGCCATGACCTTGTACAGCATGTCCGCAACGGTCTGCGTCAGCCGCATGGTACCCGGCCCGTGCTGTGTGTCAGCCTGTTTGACGGCCTGAACAATCTCCCGGTAAGCGGTGGCATAGGCCGCATCCTGGTACAGCGTGAGTTCGTTTTCGTGGAGCGCTGTCTTTTCGTCGAGGCCGAGTGTCCTGGGCGTTTCTTCCGACGGAAGCGCTCCCAGAAGTTTTTGAGGCTCCGCCGCCAGCACACGCCCGGCCCGGAAGGCTTTCACATTGTTGGCAACGGCTGCGCCGTTCAGCTCCAGAGCCGTTTCGATCGCATAACCTGAAACCGGCAGCGCCCCGCTCTGATAGGCCATGCCGACCAGCAGCATGTTGGCAAAGATGGCATCGCCAAGAAGCTTTTCCGCGATGTCCGCCGCATTCATCGCCAGATAAGTGCCGGAGGCTTCCTTCAGCGCCTTGTCCATGCGCTGCTCATCGAACGACAGCGTCTGCTTGAGCACAAATTCCGCGGTGGGAGCAACCTTGGTGTTTGCGACCGTCAACGTGTGCCCGCGCTGCGCGAGCGCAAGCTGGTCCGCATTGGTCGCCACGACCAGATCGCTTGCAATCAGAAGATCGAGGCTCGCGGTCGGAACGCGGGGCCCCTCGATCGACCGGTCACTTGCCGCGAAGCGGATATGCGAGGTCACCGGCCCGCCTTTCTGGGCAAGTCCGGTCATGTCGAGTGTCGATGCCTGCTTGCCGTCCACGTGGGCCGCCATTGCCAGCACGGCACTGATCGTGGTGACACCCATGCCGCCGATACCGGCGACGAGCGCGTTCCGGGTCTGCTCAAGCGTCGCCAGTGCCGGCTCGGGCAACGCGTCGACCATCGCCTCGATGTCGACATCGGCTTTTTTCGGCTTGCGAAGCGCAGCGCCGTCGATCTCGACAAACGAGGGGCAAAAGCCCTTGATGCAGGAAAAATCCTTGTTGCAGCTCGACTGGTTGATCACGCGCTTTTCGCCAAAGGGCGTCGCCAGCGGCTCAACGGAAAGGCAATTCGACTGGACAGAGCAGTCACCACATCCCTCGCAAACGCGGTCATTGATGAAAAGCCGCTTGTCCGGGTCCGGGAAAAGGCCGCGCTTGCGGCGGCGGCGCTTCTCCGCGGCGCAGGTCTGATCGTAGACGATCACGGATACGCCCTTGAACCCCTGAAGGTCCTTTTGAACATCCATCAGCTCGTCACGGTGGTGAATTTTCGTGCCGGCGGCGAGCGGTGTCCATGAGCCATAGGCGTCCGGGTTCTCCGAAACGACGGCGATACGCTCAACACCTTCCGCCTCCAGCTGGCGTGTAATCTGCGGGACAGTGAGCTGACCGTCGACCTGTTGACCGCCCGTCATGGCGACGGCGTCATTGTAGAGGATCTTGTAGGTGATCGGCACTTTCGAGGCCAAGGCCTGACGGATCGCAAGGATACCGGAGTGGAAATAGGTTCCGTCACCGACATTGGCAAAAACGTGGCTGTCGCCGGAAAACGGCTGCTGTCCGACCCAGAGAACACCCTCACCGCCCATGGCGATCTGGCCTTCGGTGGTGCGGCCGGCCATTTCGGTCATGGCATGGCAGCCGATCCCGGGCATCGAGCGCGAGCCCTCGGGCGTCTTGGTCGAGGTCGAATGCGGGCAGCCGGAGCAGAAATAAGGAATGCGCGCGGCGCGCTCCGCGTGTCCCTGCGCCCACATGACCTGTTTCGTCATGCGGTTGGCAACCGCTCCCATTTCCTCCGAAACGACATCCTGCGGCAACCAGGCCATCAGGCCCTTGATAAGTTCGGCGACGGAAAGCTCCAGAACATCGGACAGGAACGGCGCGCCGTCCGGCCGGCGCTTGCCCCAGATTTCCGGGCGGCTCATGTCCGGCCAGTGATACGAAATCGCCTTGATCTGTGTTTCCATGAAAGCGCGCTTGTGCTCGACGACGAGCAGGCGCTCGGTGCCGCGGGCAAAGTCACGAAGCCCCAGCGGTTCCAAGGGCCAGGTCATGGCAACCTTGTAAACGGCAAGCCCGATGGATTTGGCGAAATCTTCACTGATGCCCATGAGATTGAGCGCCTGCAGAAGATCCCGGTAAGCCTTTCCCGATGCCACGATCCCGAGTTTGGCCTGTCCTGTCGTGCCGAAGGTCACGCGGTCCAGGCCATTGGTGCGCACATAGTTTTGCGCCGCCGGGATACGCAGGTCGCGCACCAGACGTTCGGTCTCCAGCCGGTTGCCGAGAAGAAGGTCACGGTTCTGACGGTAATCCCTGCGGGGATCGCCTTCGAGCGGACGGACAAGCCTCAGCCTGCCGGGCGAGACATTGATGGTTGCAGACGCGTCCATCGTGTCCGCAACACAGATGAGCGCCGTCCAGAGACTTGTGAAACGGGACATCTCGATCCCGTGCAGACCATAGTCCAGCACGTCCTGAATATCGGACGGATTGAGAACCGGGATCTCCGCATGCTCGAAGAAGAATTCGCTCTGGGCCGGAAGAATGGAGGACTTTGCAAGATGGTCGTCGCCGGCCAGGGCAAGCACGCCGCCGTTGCGGTCGGTGCCCGAGGCGTTCGCCTGGCGGAGAACGTCCCCGGCACGATCGACGCCCGGAGCCTTTCCGTACCAGATGCCGAAGACGCCATCATACTCGGTCGGCCGGCCAACACCGCCCTCACCGCGCAGCTTCTGACTGCCCCAGACGGCCGTTGCCCCCAGTTCCTCGTTGACGCCGGGTTTGAAGACGACGTCGTTTCGCCCCAGATGCCGGTGCGCACGCATCAGTTCGGTGTCATATCCTGCAAGGGGAGAACCGCGGTAACCCGAGATGAAACCGCCTGATTTCAGGCCCGCCTGGCGATCCAGTTCGGCGCGTTCGAGTGCAAGCCGCACGAGCGCCTGAATGCCCGTAAGGTAGACCTGTCCGTCCGTTGCGACATACTTGTCTTCCAACGACACGGTTGGCATATGAACGTTCATCCAGCGTCCTCCTGAAACGTCGATCCTGGCGGCTGCGCCTCTCCGCTCGCCATCTTCAGATAAATATCATCCTTTTCTCGTGCAGTTTCTGTGCTATCGTACCGCTTACAACTCCATAGAGCGCACTAAATTTCCTCAAAACAGCGATGACCGATAAAAATCTTCTCGACCCCTCCGATATTCGCGTTCTGCGAGTCCTGCAACGCGACGCATCGCTTTCAATCGCCGAAGTCGCCAAGGAAGCCGGTATGAGCCAGACGCCCTGCTGGCGGCGGATCAAGCGGCTGAAGGAACAGGGGATCATCAGGCAGATAACGGCGATCGTTGACCGGGAATCCGTCGGTCTGGGGTTTGTTGCCTATTCCTTCGTCAAGCTCGCTGTGCCCAGCCGGGACAACATGGACACGTTCGACAAGCTGGTGCATCACTGGCCGGAAGTCGTGACCTGCGAACGCATCACCGGTGCAGTCGACTACCTCATCAAGGTGGTCACGGACGACATCAAGACCTATGACAATTTCCTGCGCCTGAAACTGCTCGACAACACCCTGGTGTCGGATGTGCAGTCGCGCATCGTTGTAAACACGGTCAAGGACACGGTGGCGCTGCCGTTGAGGGAGAACTAGGCCTCTGAAGGCTCAGAGACGGTTGCCCACCCGTCAAAACAACCGGCGAACGCAATCGCAGGTTCAGTCCAGTTCGACCTTGATCACCTGCCCGGATTGCGGGTCCACCTTGATTTCGTATTTGGTCCCTTCCAGGACGGCCTCGACTTCGATGCGGTTCCGCTCAACGTCGATCTCCCGGATTTCGTAGCCGCCTGCTTCCAGGGAACCGGCAATCTCGGAAACGGAATGTCCAACGGTGTCACCGACCTCAAACTGGGCAAAGGCGGCCGAGCAGCTGCCAACAGCGATTGCCGCCGCGAGTAACCCGGTTTTCGCCGGGCCGAATGCTTTCAAATGGATCATGACTGATCTCCTGACTGCGACCGGCACTGCGCCGGCCTTCAGCCTCAAGATGGGGGCATCCCGCGCGCAACCAAATTAAAGATAGTCCATGAAAGGCAGACCCTTAGCACCTGATCAGACCGTTCGAACGCCCATCCCGATTTGGATCAATCAGCAAACCGTGCCGCTGAAAAGGCGCCGAGATCGAACCCCGTCTCCCTGCCGGCAATCTGCTCCGCCAGCAACCGTCCGGTGACAGGCCCGAGCGTGAACCCGTCATGGCCGTGACCGAAATTGAGCCAAAGTCCGGGCGTTCTGCGGGACGGACCACAGACAGGCAGGGAATCGGGCAGACACGGTCTCGACCCGAGCCAGGGTTCCTCCTGCAGCGCGCGTCCGAGCGGTAGCAGTTCCGAAGCCCGCCGTTTCGCCAGCTTGATGATGTTGGGATTGGGCGGCGCATCCCGGTCGGCAAGCTCGACACCGGTCGTCAGGCGGATCCCCTTGTCCGTCGGCGTGAGCGCGAAGCCGTTGTCCACGTCCACCACGGGCCTCGACAACGAAGCGCCGGTCTGTGGCTGGAAATGCATGTGGTACCCGCGCTTGGCGACAAGCGGAAACTCCTCTCCGAACTTTCTCACAAGGTCATTGGACCAGGCCCCGAGGGCGATCACGGCATTGCCGGCCTGGATGGTTCCGCGTTCGCTTTCCAGAACCCAGTCACCGTGATGCCGCTGAAGCTTCAACGCATCGCCGCGAAAATACGCGCCGCCCTCCTGAATGAAACCGCGCCAGAACGCATCAACGACAGCACCCGGATTGGATACCGAACAGCTCTCGAGCCAGTGGACGGCCTTGAAATTTGCCGACTTCAGGCCCGGCTCAAGGACGCGCGTTTCTTCGGACTGAAGTTCGTCATACGTGACACCGAAGACCCTTGCGTAGTGGCGCTCGACCTCGCCGTGACGGTAAGAGGCGTCGCTGCGGTAAAGGTAGAGCCACCCGCCCTTGCGGTAGAACCGGTCGGCAATTGTCGAGCGGGCAAGGTCGAGATGATCCTCCGCCGCCAGCGCTCTCAGCGGGGCGATCGCCCTGGAATAGGCCTCAACACCGCGCGGACTGCCCGCAGCATGATATTGCCTGAGCCAGGGCAAAAGCTCGAATGTCTTCTTGAGATTGAGCGACACGGCGCTCGACATGCCCAGCGCGATTTTGACAAGCTGGAAGGGATTGGTCGGGATGGCATGCGGCGTGAAACCGTTGCATTGAACGATCCCGGCATTGCCGAAGGATGCCTCTTCGCCGGGATGCGCCCGGTCGACCAGGGCAACATCCAGTCCGAGCCGGCGCAAGTGGATGGCGGTGCAGACACCGACGATACCTGCCCCCAGCACCACTACATCGTGAAAACGTGGCTGACCTGCCCTGTTTGTCATACACCTGCCTGAAACATGCCGGACACGCCGATCTGACTGGTATCGGCGTTCCCGTTCGGTTAAGTAGCGCAAGGTGTCCGCCTCACCTCGCGGTTTCAGGAGACGACTTTAGATGATTCGAATGCTCGCGGCAGGATTGGCCTTTACCGGCCGTCATGGAACGACCGCGCTTGCGGTGAGCATCTTCATCGGTCTGGCCCTGCCGGCCTTGTCGGCCTATCTGCGGCCCTATCTTGAGCTTGCCGTTTTCGGCTTGCTCACGCTTGCGTTTCTGCGCGTTGACCAGGCCGCCATCAGGACACGACTGAAGCGGCCTGCCCTGCTGCTCGCTGCGCTGGTTTGGATGATGCTGGGGGTCCCGCTTCTCACCTATCTCCTCTTGACGCATACCGGGCTTTCGCAGCTCGGCCCCGATGTTGCTCTTGCCCTTTTCATCTCGACCGCAGCCCCGCCGGTTCTGGCAGCGCCCGCCTTCATCTATCTGCTCGGCCTCGACGGAACGCTCAGCCTGGCCCTGTCCGTCGCCGCCATGATCGTCACGCCGCTGACCGTTCCCTTTGTCGGCGGCCTCATGCTGGGCGACGCACTGCCATTGAGCGTCGGCGGTTTGGCCATCAAGCTGTCGATCCTGCTTGCCGGAGCATTTGTGATCGCCATGGTGCTGAAACGGATTCTCGGCAAAGAGCGCCTTTCCAGGAGCGGCGATCACATCAGCGGGTTGAATGTCATCGTGCTGCTCATCTTCGCGATCGCGGCGATGGACGGGGTTGCCGCCAATTTCCTTTCGCAGCCGCTCTTCATGCTTGCGATCACGGCCTTCACCTTCGGTCTTGCGCTGACCCAGATCTTTCTGTCGCTTGTCCTGTTCGCGCCGGCAACACGGGAAGATGCCTACGCCATCGCACATACCTGCGGAACCCGGAACATGGGCCTGATGGTCGCCGCCTTCGGTGGAACCTTGCCGGAGTTCACCTGGCTCTGGTTCGCGGTCGGACAGTTCCCGATCTATTTGCTGCCGATGTTGCTCAAGCCCTTCGTCAGGGTTTTCTGCCGGCTAAACGTGGATTCTGTGACGCAGCGGACCTGAAACGGCGGACGGACAGGTTTAAGGTGCTGGGACACAAGCGCATATCGAAGGACAAATTGATGCCAAACGGATTCCGCCTCGCCGTGCCTCTTTTTCGCGCAGCTTTTTGTCTGCTGCCGCTCCTTGCGCTCGCGGGGTTCACGAGCTCATCGGCCCGCGCCGGCGATACGGCTGAACTGGAAATTTACGGGTTTTCCAGCCATGGGGACTATTTCGCCTTCGAACAGTATGGATGGCAGGATGGCTCCGGCTTTCCCTATTCGGAGATCTTCGTTCTCGATGTCCGTTCGGACAACTGGGTGAAACCCTCGCCCTTCCGCCGCGTCGACGAAATCGACGAGGAAAACGGCTACGATCCCGAAGACGCGCTGGCTGAAACCCGAACGCGGAACCAGCAGACGGCACATGCGCTTCTCGACAAGACATCGATCTTCGGAAAGGGAAAGACGGTTGCCTTCAACCCGGCGACGGAACTGGGTTCCAACCCGTATCACGTCAAGGTCGCGCCGCGTCTGCCGCTCTTGCAGGGCGAAACCTCGCTCGACCTCACCTTGAACGAATACCCGATCCAGAACGCTGAATGCGCGGGCTATGGTGTCGAAACGAAGGGGTTTCGCCTGACGATGGTCAGCAACGGTATCACCCGCATGCTGAACGACGATACGAGCGTGCCCAAGAGCCGCCGGTGCCCGTTCTCCTACCGGATCGAGCGGGTCTTCACCTTCTACCCGGAAAAGGGACCGGCGGTATTTGCGATTTTTGTTCAGATGGAAAGTCTGGGCTTTGAAGGCCCGGACCGCAGATATCTGGCAATCACGGGACGGCTTTGAAGACCAGTATGCCTTGGCATTCACGAAGCGGGTCAGGATCGGGTGCGCAGGCGTAATTACGCCCCGCGCGCATCCTGTTCGACCGCTGTGCCTCTCCCTATCAACCCGGCAATTGCCCCCAGGAACGCAAAAAGAATTTGAAACGGACAACCTGCCGTGATAGCCGCCCACTGAGATCGGTCGGCCCGGCCTCGTGCAATCCGGGCCCCTGGACACTGCGGGAGCCTTTGAATGCCACGTGACATCATCATCGCACCATCAATCCTTGCCTCCGACTTCTCCAAACTCGGCCAGGAGGTCCACGACGTTGTGACGGCGGGCGCAGACTGGATCCATCTGGATGTCATGGACGGGCATTTCGTCCCCAACATCACCTTTGGCCCCGATGTCATCGCGAAACTCCGTCCGCATTCCGACAAGATCTTCGACACACATTTGATGATCGAGCCGGTCGATCCTTATCTTGAGGCCTTCGCCAAGGCCGGGTCCGATATCATCACGGTGCATGCCGAGGCGACCAAACATCTGGACCGTACGCTGCAGGCCATTCGCGATCTGGGCAAGAAGGCAGGTGTGTCCCTCAACCCGTCGACACCGGAAACTGTGCTGGAATACGTGCTGGATCGTCTGGACCTGATCCTTGTCATGACCGTGAACCCGGGGTTTGGCGGACAGAAATTCATAAAGTCCCAGGTCGAAAAGACACGCCGCATCAAGGCCATGATTGGTGACCGCCCGATCGATCTGGAAATCGACGGTGGTGTGACACCGGAAACGGCCCCCCTTGTGGCGGGCGCAGGTGCGAATGTGCTTGTTGCCGGTTCCGCCGTCTTCAAAGGCGGTACGATCGACAGCTACACGCAGAATATTGCCGCAATCCGCACCGCTGCTTCAGCCTGAGGCTGTACAACGACGGAAGTGCAACGCTTAGACCTTTTTTCACTCTGATTGACCGCTGCCATCGTCATGCAGCACGCCTTAATGGTTTGGAAACACCACTGCGACAGCTTGGTTGCCCTAAAGGAACTATAAGTCAAGCAGAGTGTACCGAAAAGTGTTACGTACTAGAAGTTTAACCAGTCTTCTGGTTGACCGTGGTCTTTATGCTGTTGCTGAAGCCATGCGCAGCAGGGCAGACCGCAGGAAAGGCTTCGCGCATATCTGCGTTCCCATGAACGATGTCATCGGCATGCGCCTCTTCAGCACCGGCAGTTTCGAACAGACCCAGCTCGACGGTGTCCAGGACTATCTCGATGAGAGCCTCATGGAAGACGACGCGGTCTTTCTAGATGTCGGCGGCAACATTGGCGTCTATTCCATCCTCCTGCGCGACTATTTCGAACAGGTCTTCGCTTTCGAACCCAACCCGGTCACCTATGAGGTGCTCAAGGCCAACCTGGCGCTGGCCGGCGCCGGCAACGCCACACCCGTGAACAAGGCGCTTTCGGACACGCAAGGCGTGGTTCCGATTTTCGTGCCCCGGAACGGAAACCTTGGCTGGGCCACGCTGGACGAGACACATCACGAGATCCCGGTGAACCGGACCGATATCGAGTGCACCACGCTCGATGAGTTTGTGGCATCAAACGGCATCGATGCCGGCAAGATACGGCTCGTCAAGATTGACGTGGAAGGCCATGAGACCAGCGTCATCAGGGGTGGTGAGACAACCCTGTCCGAAAACAGGCCCGCGCTTTTGTGCGAGGTTCTGAGCGACAGCAGCGGAACCGATCTGCTGTCCCATCTGCAAAAGCTCGGCTATACCAGTTTCGAGGTTTTCAAACGCGATATCAGCAACGTGTTCGCCACGAAGGTTCGGCGCACGCAGGTCGACTTGTCCCGCACCGGCAAGGCGGCGCTGGTTCTTGCGACCTGAACAGACGCACTGTTTTGACGCGGTGGTCCCGTCCGGCCAGGCAGCCTGAGCGGCGGGTCACGCACAAGATGGCCTAACAATGCAAATCCCGGCTTCCCGTTAAGACCTTCCCTCGGCTAAGCTTCAGGCACATGCTGACGTCCGCGGGGGAACATTTTGGCGCACATGCATCGCAGCATCGGGCTTCTGGGTCTGACCTTTGTCGCCATAAGCGGCATTCTCGGGTCCGGCTGGCTGTTCGCACCACTCCTTGCCGCGCAGGCTGCGGGCCCGTCGGCAATCCTCGCCTGGCTGATCGGCGGGGTCGCCATGTTGCTGCTGGCCGCGACTTTTGCGGAGATATCGGCGATTTTACCCGTTCCGGGCGGGATCGGCCGCGTGCCCCATTTTTCACACGGCTCCGTCGTCTCCATGGCGATGGGCTGGACGGCCTGGGTCGGATACAACACCGCGGCAACGATCGAAGTCGAGGCGGTGCTGCGCTATTCGGCGAGCAACGCGCCCTGGCTTTACACACCCGATGGACAGCTGACACCGGGCGGCCTCGGCGTGGCCTGTGTGCTCCTCATGGTTTTCACGGTCTTGAACGCGTTCGGCGTCAAGTTCTTCGCGCGTATCAACACGGCCCTCACCTGGATCAAGATCATTGTTCCGTCGCTTCTGGCGGCGGTCATCATCGCTTCCGAATTTCGTTTCGAGAACTTCAGCAATTACGGCGGCTTTGCGCCCGAAGGCATGAAGGGGGTCCTGTCGGCGATTTCGAGCGGCGGAGTCATCTTCGCGCTCCTCGGCTTCCGCCATGTCATCGAGATGGCCGGAGAGGCGCGCAATCCGAAAATCAATGTCCCGCTCGCGCTCGTGCTGAGCCTTGTTATCTGCCTGTTTATCCTTGGCGCTTTGCAGATTGCCTTCCTGGGAGCCCTGAGCGGCCAGGACCTTGAAAATGGCTGGAACGCGCTTCATTTCACCGGAGAGCTTGGCCCCATGGCTGCGTTGGCGACTGCCGTCGGCGCCCTTTGGATCGTCAGTCTTCTGGACACCAGCGCCCGCATTTCCAGTTTCGCCTCAGGCCTCGTCTCCGTCGGCTCCAACGCGCGCCTCGGGCTTGCAATGGCCCAGAACGGCCTGTTTCCAAAGTTCATGGAAAGCCTGTCGGAGCGCGGTGTGCCGCTGTTCGCCCTGCTTGTGAATTTTGTCGTTTCGGCGATCTTCTTCTTTCTGCTCCCCTTCAGGGAGGTGATCGCGCTCAACACGTCTTCAATCGTGCTTTCCTTTGTCGTCGGACCGATCGCCGTCATGGCATTCCGCCGCCTTCTGCCCGATACGCCGCGCGCCTTTCAACTGCCCGCCGCGCCCTTTACCGGCTGCCTTGCCTTCATCGTTGCCAGCCTGATCATCTACTGGAGCGGCTGGGACACCCTGAGCCATCTCGGCATATGCCTGGCAATCGGTTTTGCGCTCCTGCTCGTGCGCAACGCACAGGGTGGATTTGACAGTCTC
>JBCBUA010000099.1:0-18103 GCA_039818365.1 Pseudomonadota bacterium | reverse complement strand
CCATGGTCATGTAGGACGTGACCGTGTCCAGATCGACCTTCTCGATCAAGCGCTGATAGACCTTGTCGAAAGCGTTCATGTCTTCCGCGACAACCTTCAGCATGTAGTCGTAGTCACCGGCGACACGGTAGAAATCGATGACATTCGGGATCGCCGACACCTCACGGCGGAAGCTTTCGAGCCAGTCCCTGGAATGATGCCGCGTCCGGATCATGACGAACACCGTCAGGTTGAGCCCCAGAAGCGCAGGATCCAGCCGGATGGTGTGGCTTTTGATCAGACCGTTTTCGTAAAGCGCCTTCAGCCTGCGCCAGCACGCGTTTTGTGACAGCCCGACTATCTCTGCGAGTTCCCTTTGCGAAAGCCGGGCATCTCGTTGCAGCGCACGAAGCATTGCCCGGTCTATTTGATCTATTTTTTTCTCCATGTTCGATCAAATGACACAAAACTAGGCGGTATACAAAGAATTCTTGTGAAGAATTCCCATCTTGAAAGGTCATACGATTGCTGCAGCACGAGATTGGAGCAGTAAATGACCCACGAGACCGGTAAGGCAATCGATCATTTCAAGGCATCCCTGCGGACGCCGGATCTCGTCGGCGGCCTGCGCGCGGGACTGATCGGCGAAGGCGCCAGCATCGCCGGGCCGCTTGGCGAGCGCGAGATGATTTACGCCGACTATGTCGCGTCCGGCCGGGCGTTGCGCCAGATCGAGGACTTCGTCCTGGAAGAGGTGCTGCCCGTCTACGCCAACTCTCACACCGAGGCCTCTTATTGCGGCAGTGCCATGACGCGCATGCGCGAGGCGTCGCGGGCGGAAATCGCGCGCATCTGCGGCGCGGACGAGTCCTATGCCACGATTTTCTGCGGGTCCGGCGCGACCGCCGGTCTCAACAGGCTGGTGCATCTGCTCGGCGTGAGCGAGGCCGTTGCAAGGGGCGAGAGACCCCTGGTCCTTCTTGGGCCCTATGAGCACCATTCCGATATTCTGCCCTGGCGCGAAAGCGGCGCGGAGGTCATCGAGATCGGGGAAGACGAAACAGGCGGACCCGATCTGGAAGACCTTGAGGCAAGGCTGCTGGCGTGCGGCAGGGACAGACTGGTCGTCGGCGCGTTTTCGATGATGTCCAACGTCACCGGGATCGTGACGGACGATCTGGCCGTAACACGGCTGCTCAAGAAACATGGCGCCTTGAGTGTCTGGGACTGCGCCGGGTCGGGCCCATATCTTCCGATCGACATGCGCTGCGGTACGGACACGCAAAAGGATGCCGTCGTTGTGTCGCCGCACAAGTTCCTTGGCGGTCCGGCCGCGTCCGGTGTCCTGATCGTGCGCAAGAAGGCCGTGACGCGGGATGTACCGGTCCTTCCGGGCGGCGGCAGTGTCCGCTTCGTTTCACCCTGGGGACATGACTATACGTCCGACCTGTGCGCGCGTGAAGAAGCGGGAACCCCCAACGTGATCGGCGATATCCGGGCCTGTCTGGCCTTTCTGGTGAAGGAAGCCATCGGCCAGGACCTGATGGACGCCAGAAACGCCAACTGGAGAGACAGGGCGCTCGCGGTCTGGCAGGACAATCCGGCAATCGAGATCATGGGCAACCCGCACGCACGGCATGTCCTGCCGGTTTTTTCCTTCCGGGTTCGTGATCGCGAGCGCGGCGGCTACATCCACCAGCAGTTGGTGACACGGATGCTGTCCGATGCCTACGGTATCCAGGCGCGGGGAGGGTGTGCCTGCGCCGGGCCTTACGCGCATCGCCTGCTTTCGATTGGCGCCGGCGAATCGGATAGGTTGCGTAAGGGTATTCTCGCCGGGGAAGAACTGAAAAAGCCGGGATGGACGCGGCTCAATTTTTCGGTTCTGCTCACGGCTGAGAAGGCGGACAGGATCATAGCCGCGGTCGATGAACTTGCACGTTCGCCGTATCCGCTTGCCGATTGTTATGAATGCGATCAGGAAACGGCGCGTTTCAAGGCAACCAGAACGGCTGCCTGAGACCGCTTGCAGAGGATGTGACAAGATGTGCCGATGGGCAGCCTGGAGTGGCGCACCGAGATATCTGGAAGAGGTTATTTGCGACCCGGCCCACTCGCTGATCGATCAGAGCCGGAACGCACTGTCCTGCAAGACCGCCGTCAACGCGGACGGGTTTGGTGTTGCCTGGTATGGCGACCGTGAAACGCCGTGTTTGTACAAGGATGTACGCCCTGCCTGGTCCGACCCCAATCTGCTTCAGATCGCAAGGCATGTCCGGTCCGGGCACTTTCTGGCGCATGTGCGTGCCTCCACCGGCACGGCGACCACCCGCGACAACTGCCATCCTTTCACCCACGAGCGCTGGGCGTTCATGCATAACGGCCAGGTTGGCGGCTACGAAAAGGTCAGGCGGCGTCTCGACAACATGATCCCCGATGACCTTTACCGGCATCGCATGGGCGGCACGGACAGCGAGTGCCTGTTTCTGATCGCGCTCGCCTATGGTTTGCGGCTACACCCACGCGCTGCCATGGCGCGCGTGGTCCACGAGGCGGAAGCCCTGTCCCGCTACGCTGGAGAAAAACCCCATATGCGTTTTGCCTCCGCGTGGTCGGACGGCCACACGCTTTATGCCGCGCGCTACGCGTCCGACAAGTTCCCTCCAACGCTCTACTACCGGCAGTTCGAAGACGGAGTCATGGTTGTTTCCGAACCGCTCGACGAAGCACCCAGCCGCTGGGTTGAAGTCCCTCACGGACACATGATCGAGGTGAAGGATGGACGGGTAAAGCAGGTCGCATTCCTGAGCGAGGAACAATTGGAAGACTGTTGAACCACCAGCATGCGGTTCAACAGAAAGATGTGACGTAGGCGTCAGCTTTCAATCCAGTGCCAGGCCGTTTCGATTTCTTCCGTGGAATAGTGCATTTCTTCGATTCCGACGGCCTTTGCAAACAGCGAATCGACGGCGACCAGCGCTGCGAGCACCTTGCTGTCGGCGACGATGGCGACTTTCCGCAAATGACCCATATGGGACAGCATCCACTTGATATCGGAGGCGGCGGCCTTGAATGAAACGCTCACCTCATCTCCGAGCACGACCAGAATGCTGATTTTGTCGTGTTCCGCGATCAGCTTGTCGGCTTTTTCGGTCAACTCGTTTTCCTGGGTAATATCGAGCTTGCCGGAGATCTCAACGCCGAGAACCGGACCGTTGCTGCGCGGGAGGATCTTGTACATCGGGACCATCCTTGAACCGGGGCTTTCTTCCTGACCCTAAAACACCCGTTTCATGCTGTTCAAGGGCACGTAGCCGAATGGCGCTCAGCCGTTTCTGTCTTGAGCTTCCGAAACGAGCGCGCGTGTCTGGTCATCAACGATCTCCCGGATTTGCCGCGTCAGTGGAAACTGGTCCGTTCTCGAAGTCCCGTAGGTCAGGTTGAAGGCATGAAACGCGGCGCTCTGCGGCGGCATCAGATGGTGTTGCAGGATCGTCTCCAGCTTGTCGAATGCCTTCGCCAGCCGGGCCTCGGCAGTGCTGGCCCCGGCATACTCGTCCCATAGGCCGAGAAGATCTTCGGCGAGGTCTTCGGGAAGACCGCCGCACAGGGTTTGGAAGTCCTGCCGCTCGCGTGCTTCCCGGTCGTCGCCATCCTGTTGAAGCGGTGCAGGGATGTCGCCCGAAATCGCCTCGCCGAGGTCATGCACCACGCACAGCTTCACCAGCTTGAGCAGGTCTATCCCCTCCAGTTCCTTTTGAAACAGGAGCACCATGAGCGTCAGCCGCCAGCTGTGTTCGGCCGTGCTTTCCGGCCGTCCCTTGCGCGTTGAGCCGGAGCGGATCGTGTCCTTCAGCCGTTCGGCTTCCTGGAGAAACGTCAGGATGCCCGCGAGCCTGTGCGGCTCCATCGCCGCCGCCGGATGTTTTGAAGCGTCTTGTGTCATGCCGGGCATCGTAGCCGGTCGCACCGGGCCTTGCGATGGTCTGAATAATTTATGCGGGCAGGGGAGCTTCGTCCCGGACAAGACGCGCAAACCGTCCGTCCGACAGGGCAAGCCTCGAAATGCGGATCCGGCTTTCCGGGATGGTCAGTTCCGCGAACTCCGCACGCTCCGTCAGGTAGACGATGTCGGGCCCCAGCGGTTCGAACCAGCCGCTGTCCTCCAGGCTGTTTTCGGCCACCCTTATGCCTTCCGACGCAAAGCGCCAGAGCGGCGTGCCAATGAGATCGGCGGTGGCAACCCGCCAGTCTTTCGTGCGGGCCGGTGACGCAGCAAGCAGCCTGTGCGTCAGGTCGCATACAAGATGAACGGGCGTGGCCGCCTGCGTCACGAGATCCAGAAGGGCGCGATCCGACGCCGTCTCGGGCCGGGCGCGCAGCAGCGTCGTGATTTTCTGCCGTTCAAACGCGTCCGGCTCCGCCTGGCCGCTTTCCCAGCGCGATATCCTGCTTTGGGAAACGCCAAGATCCCGGGCCAAAGCCTGCTGCTTGACCCGGTTGAGGACGCGCCATCGACGCAGGGAAGGGCCGAGGCTGGAGGCGAGAACGGCGGTTTCGGTCGTCATGGTCACAGTGTACAGCCGCTTGCCGCAAAGGGGGAGTGGCAATCGCGGCAGTCAGACCGGTTTGAAGGCGCGGCTGGAAACCTGGATCGCATTTCCGTCCGGGTCCTTGGCATTGGAAAACGCGTACCCGTCCGCCTTGTGAATGGCTCCGAATTTGAGGCCCTTTTTTGCGGCCTGGTCCCGAAAGGCGGCAACATCAACCACATCGAAGACAAGTTTGACGGCGACCTGACCCAGTTTTTGCGCCTTTCCGGCCTTGTGGAGCATCAGGTGCACGCCGCCGTTTTCAGGAACAAGTTCCGTGATGCGATCCGTTGGTGTCGTTACTGCCCTGAACCCGAAGAAAAACGCATAGAACGAGGCGCTGATATCCACATCGCGCACGTAGAGGATGACCCGGTTGAGGCCTGCGGACACGCCGACATTGCTGCAGCCGGTTTCGGTGAGGTCGATTTCACTCATTTCCTGAGTTCGCCTTGTGTGAACGCGATGGACGGGTCGGACGAGTGCTCGATCCCCTCAATCTCGATCTTCACCCAGGGGTGCTTGCGATGCTCGTAAACCGAAAACCGGGGATGCGGAAAGTCCGGGTCGGCAAATGCGCCAACCGGTATCGCGGTGACGCCTGGCCACCCCTCGATGACAAAGGCGAGCGTCGATCCGCAGATCGGGCAGAAACGATAGGTGGCGACATGGCCGCTGTCGCAGTCGCGGTGCCATTCGTTGTAGTCTCCGGACAGCCGGACATTTTCATCGCGCCAACGCGCCTGAACGGCGAATACACTCCCGGTCCGCTTCTGGCATTCGTGGCAATGGCAGGCTGAAATGCGCACAGGTTCGCCCTGGCACTCGGCGCGCAGCTGTCCGCACCTGCACGTGGCAGTTCGTGTGCTCATTTAAATGCCTCCGTTGCGGTTTGCCCTGAAACAAAGCACCGGCAGGCGAAGCGCACAATAGGGCTCCTCTGGAAGAGACCTATCGATATTTTTCAATAAACGCGTCGATGGAAAGCTCCCGGAAGTCCGGCAGGCGCTCCCTTAGCCGGTCGTGGGACCAGTCCCACCAGCTGATATCCATCAGTGCCTGCTCCTGTTTCTCGCTGAAACGGCGCTTGATCGGCTTGGCGGCGACACCGCCGACCACCGTGTAAGGGGCAACATCCTTCGACACGACGGCACCCGCGGCAATGATCGCGCCGGTGCCGATGGTGACCCCGGCAAGCACGGTCGCGTTGTGCCCGATCCAGACGTCGTGCCCGATCGTCACCCAGTCGTCCTTGCGCCACTGAAAGAAGCCGGCATCATCCTCGCCCAGGTCATAGGCAGCCGCGCGATAGGTGAAGTGGTGCTGCGATGCGCGCCAGGTCGCGTGATTGCCCGGGTTGATGCGCACGCGCCGTGCGATCGAACAGAACTTTCCGATGCTCGCCCAGACCACATCCCCCTCCTGAACGATATAGGAATAATCGTCCATCCGGCTTTCGCGCATTTCGGTACGTGCGCCGACTTCCGTCCAGATCCCGAGGTCGCAATTCAGCACGCTGGCTTCGGGATGGATATTCGGGGCTTCGCTCAGGCTGGATTTTTGCGTTGGCGCGGACATCTGGTCTCCGTCGGGTTTGATCACTGGCGGCTGTGTTTCTAGCGGGCCGAGGCGCGCCGCAAGTGACGTTTTGATGACAATGCCATGACGAATTCTGCCTGTTCAGCGGCCTGAACATCGTGGAAAACGGGGAGTGCCTGTTTTTGCGGCGGAATGGAGAAAGGTGCCTTGCCTCAATAACAGGCGTTTTTCGCGTAGGCTTTCAGAATACCAACAGATTAGATTTTCGAGGAAAAAAAAATTACCCGGCTAAGTCACGGCGGAAGCGGGTGCCTACATGTCATTGAAAAGACATAAATTCTTAGCCTGAACGTCAGAAACCTGTCATCTGACTGTAATCGACCAATGGCTCTTTCCCCCGGGCGCTAAGCAAATTAACGGACAGGGCTGTCGGGTGATTGAATTCCAGAATGTAACCAAGACCTTTGGGTCTCGGACTGCGGTTAACAAGGTCAGTTTTAACATCGACAAGCCGCAGATGGTTGGCATCATTGGCCGCTCCGGCGCGGGCAAGTCGACCCTGCTTCGGATGATCAACCGGCTCACGCCGGCAACGTCCGGGGAAATCCTTTTTGAAGGCAGGGATATCCTGCGTTTGAAAGGCGCTATGATGCGCCGGTGGCAGCGCGACTGCGCCATGGTGTTCCAGCAATTCAACCTCGTGCCCCGTCTCGATGTCGCCACCAACGTGATGCTGGGACGTCTGAACGGTCACGGCACACTCAAGAGCCTTTTCAATATCTTCAGCGCCAGCGACGTTAGTGACGCGCTCGAGGCCCTTGACCGCCTCGGTATCGTCCAGGAAGCGACCAAGCGCGCCGAGGAACTGTCCGGCGGCCAGCAGCAGCGTGTCGCGATCGCCCGCGCGCTGATGCAAAACCCGCATATGATCCTCGCCGACGAACCGATTGCGTCGCTTGATCCCATGAACGCCAAAATCGTCATGGACGCCCTGCGTGAAATTCACGAGCGCGACAACAAGGTGGTGATCTGCAACCTGCACACGCTCGATACCGCGCGAAGCTATTGCGATCGGGTAATCGGAATGCGCGACGGTTTCATCGTTTTCGATGGGAAACCGGAAGAACTCACCACAAGTGCAGCCCGCGAGATCTACGGCGCGGACGAAAGTTTCAACGAGGCAGCCACATCCACTGCCATCGATGCCGGACCTTCTGGCGCACAAGAATCCGCCGGTGTGATGACCCCGGCGGCGGCAGCGGTTTGAACCGCCTGCGCACCTTAAAACGTCATCGGTTTCAGACTCTCGGGGAGTGTCCCAAATGAAAATCGTATCCAAAGTTGCCGCGCTTGCCGCTGTCAGCATGATCGCCCTGAACGCTTCGGTCGCAGGCGCAGAAGAAATCACCGAATTCCGCATTGGCATTCTTGGCGGCGAAAACGCCTCCGACCGCCTGCGCGCCTATGAGTGCCTGGAAGAAAAGACCGCTGACCTGCTCGGCGTTCCGGTCAAGCTCTTCGCCCCGGCCGACTACAATGGCGTGATCGAAGGCCTGCTCGGCGGCAACCTCGACCTTGCCTGGCTGGGCGCGTCCAGCTACGCCAAGGTTCACCTGACCGATCCGGAAGCCGTTGACCCGGTTCTGGTCAAGGTCAACGTTGACGGCGGCTACGGCTACTACTCCATCGGTTTTGCCCGCAACGACAGCGAGATCAACTCGCTGGAAGACATGAAGGGCAAGGTCTTCGGTTTTGGTGATCCGAACTCCACGTCCGGCTACCTGATCCCGTCCATCGCCATCCCGCAGGAAGGCTATTCGATGGAAGCCGGCGACTACTTCGGCGACGTCGTCTTCACCGGCGGTCACGAACAGACCATCGTTGCCGTTTCCAATGGCGATATCGATGCTGGTGTGACCTGGGCGGACGGTCTTGGTGAATGGGAAGACGGCTACAATTCCGGTGCTCTGCGCAAGGCATCCGATGCCGGTCTGGTCGACATGACCGAGCTACGCCAGATCTGGCAGTCTCCGGTGATCCCGGAAGGCCCGATCGTTCTGTCCAAGAAGCTGCCGGAAGACGTCAAGATCAAGATGACCGGCCTGATCGCGTCCCTGAACTCCATCGATCCGGACTGCGCCTACAACATTGCGGCTGGTGAGACGAAGGGCTTCATGCCGATCACGCACGAAGCTTACGTGAACATTGTCGAGGCCCGTAAGGCCAAGAACAAGAACTAAGGTTCAAATGAACCAGGACACGGGCCGATTGCCGGCCCGTGTTTGCTTGAAGCAAGGCGTTGATGCGCTCCGGTTTCAGGCAAGGAACCGGACCGCGATCCCTTGCTCACAGGACGGCTTTTGTAAGCCACCACCCATGCGCGTGTGGTCACCGGATCCCTGCTGCAGCCTTCGCTTGCAAAAGCGGGCGCAGGGGGACGGGACCAAGACCGTTCCGGGCAGCACGACGCTGCCGACATGCCAGAATTCTTTCACGGAAGGCTCCTAGAACATGGCCGTTGCCGCTCTCGAACAGGAAATCCTGATACTGCGCAAACGCCGCCAGCTGTACTCGTTGATCGGGTTGCTGCTTGTTGTTGCAGTGCTTGTGTCCGGTTTTTCGAAATCCAATGAGATGAATTCCGGCGGCTTCTTGCAGGGGCTTTCAAAGTTCTTCGACTATCCCGGCGAAATTGTCGCCGAAGCCTGGCAGGCCGGACCGGCATTCTTCGGTCTCATATTGACCTTTCTCCCGGCGATGCTGGAGACATTGAACATCGCCGCGGTCGCGACGCTTCTGGGAGGTGCAATGGCGGTCGTGCTCGCCATGGCTTCCACGCGCAACGTTGACAGTTGGGGACCTCTCATCCCGGTCGTTCGGCGCATTATGGACATCACGCGCGCGTTTCCGGAGCTGATCATCGCTCTGTTCCTGATTTTTGTTCTCGGATCCAGTCCGGTTCCGGCAATGATCGCGGTCGCGGTTCACACGGCGGGTGCTCTCGGAAAGCTCTTTTCAGAGGTCAATGAAAACATCGATCGCAAGCCGATCGAAGGGCTGTCTGCCTGTGGTGCCAGCTGGCTGCAGCGCATCCGCTATGCCGTGATGCCACAGGTCGCCCCGAACTATCTGAGCTATTTCCTGCTGCGGCTTGAAATCAACGTGCGCGCCTCTGCCATTCTCGGCTTTGTCGGCGCGGGCGGCATCGGGCAGGAGTTGCGCCGGACAATCGGCTGGGGTCAGGGCGCGGGGGACGAAACGGCTGCGATCTTCGTGCTTCTGTTCTGCACCATCATGATGATCGACCAGGTCTCGTCCTACCTGCGTGGCAAACTCGTCGGCTCCGGCCGGGCGCATTGAGGAACTTCGTTATGGCTGTCGATACGCTCAATGAACCGGTCTTCGACCGAGACACTGTTTTCCGCAATATACGTCGCCGGGCCTGGCTCACCGTCGGTGCTCCCTTGGCGATCGTCCTTTATCTGACCTACACATGGTTTGCCTTTGGCGTGCCGGAACTGCTCGCAAAAGCGCAACCCGAAAGGGCGGTTATCCTGGCGACCGACAGTGTCGCCTACAAGGTGCACGTCACCAAGCTTTTACGGCGCGACATCATGGAGGTTGCCATCGAGGGGGAGCGCCGGGCAACCTACGCGCAGGAAGACTTGCCCGACTGGGTGGACGTTGACGGAACGAACGCGATTGTCGATCTCGGCGACGGTTACGAAGTGGCGATAACCGGCAAGGTGATGGAATTTACCGTTCCCGACTACGGCACCATCAAGGTTACGGCAACGAATAGCGGCGTGACCACCGAATTGCCGCCCGGTCCCGTTCCCGAGTGGCTAAAGGACGATCCGAGAAAGTTCGATGCCCGCCCGACACTTGATCGGCGCGTTCAGGTGACGAAAACGAAAATCGAAGTGCACAACTACTTTGGCGGGTGGGAAAATTTCTGGTTCTCCTTCCAGTCCAAGCTGCACGGCATGTCCTTCAGCCAATTGTGGGCCATCGCGCTCTCCAATGAACGCATCGATCCGGCACAATCGAACATGTCGCTGATCATGCATGACTTTCTCGGAAATCCCGACTGGCAGCATGGCGAGGTCTTCACCGCACTCTTTGAAACGATCATGATGGCCGTTCTCGGCACGCTCATCGCCGCGTTTGTGGGTTTGCCCCTGGCATTTCTGGCCGCACGGAACTTCACGCCATCTCTTCTCTTGCGTTTCGGCACGCGCCGCCTGTTCGATTTTCTCCGCGGCATCGACATGCTGATCTGGTCCTTGATCTTCATTCGCGCCTTTGGTCTCGGACCGTTGACCGGAGCGCTTGCGATCGCGTTCACCGATACCGGGACCCTCGGCAAGTTGTTTTCCGAAGCGCTGGAAAACATCGACAACAAGCAGGTGGAGGGTGTCCGGGCCACGGGCGCCAGCCAGATCCAGCGCTACCGGTTCGGTGTGATCCCGCAAATCCTGCCGGTCTTTGTATCCCAGGTACTTTACTACCTGGAATCCAACACCCGCTCGGCGACCGTGATCGGCGCGCTCGGGGCAGGGGGCATCGGCCTGATGCTTGTCGAAACCATGAAAACGTCCCGCGACTGGGAAAACACGAGCTACATCATCATCCTCACGATTTTGGTCGTCATCATGATGGATCAGGCCTCGGGCTGGCTGCGCAGGAAACTGATCGAGGGCAAATAAGGCGGTCGCGCCGTTTTCATGTGACGGCTTGCGTAATGCGCAGCCCTGTGGTCGCCTGTTAGTCCTTGGGAGTGGGTGACCATGCAGGCGCATACCGGATTGCTGATTGTGGATGTTCAGGCGGGCTTCGTTGGCGCGGGGACGGACCATATTCCCGGCATCGTTGAGGCTCTGCAGGGGGACTATCAGCACGTCGCCGCGTCCCGGTTCGTGAACCACGTCAACTCGCCTCATCGCCGCTTTCTGGACTGGAATCGATTTCTCCCGGATACGGCGGACGTCGAGCTCGCCTTCGCACCTGTCTCCCACGCTTTCGTGTTCGACAAACCGCATTATTCTGCGGTCTCCTACGATCTTCTCAGGTGGGTGCATCTCAACGGCCTGTCCGAGGTGCATGTGTGCGGCATCGATACCGAGATCTGCGTCCTGACATCTGCGACGGCGTTGTTTGAAGTATCGATCAAGCCCGTTGTGCTGGCATGGGCGTGTGCTTCCGGTGGCGGCGGCGAGGAAGGCCATGCCGCAGGGCTTGTCGCATTGCGGCGGCTGATCGGCCGGGCGAATGTCTGGGCGGACAGCTCCGGAAGACGCTTTTTCAGCGGATGACCGACCGTTCGAACGCGAATTTGGCAGCGGGATTTGCAGCTCCTGTGAGGTTAAGTGTGCACTCATCCCTTTTTCGCCGCATTTCCATCGTGCGATAATCATAACATCCCGCAGAGGAATCAATGCTCTTGGAGGGGCACATGCCGAGATTTGGGTTGAGAAGACTGGCGCTCCTGGCGCTTGGATCGGGTCTGATCTGGACGGCCGGGTCGCCGAGCGCCCATGCCATTGAGAGTTGTGTCGCATCGCTGAAGCGCGAGGCAATTTCCGCCGGCGTCCGGCCGGAAGTCGCCGAGCGCATGCTCAAGGGGGCATCCTTCGATGAGAAGGTGATCCGGTTCTCCACCTCCCAGCCGGAATACAAGACCGAGATCTGGGATTACATGGCGTTTCTTGTCGATGCCGAGCGGATCAAGGACGGCAAGAAAAACCTCCGCAAGCACCGCCAGACCCTTTCAGCGATCGAAAAGCGGTATGGCGTCAACCGCCACGTCGTCCTGGCCGTCTGGGGCATTGAGAGTGACTTCGGTCAGTTCAAGGGCGATTTCTACACGCCCCATGCGCTTGCCAACCTGGTCTGTGCCGGTAAACGGCGGCAGAAATACTTCCGCGGTGAACTCATCAAGACCCTTCAGATTGCCTCGCGCGGGGATGTTCCGGTGAACGATTTTCAGGGGTCCTGGGCCGGTGCTTTCGGACAGACGCAGTTCATGCCGAGCACGTATAACAGTCTGGCGGTCGATTTCGACGGAGACGGGCGCAAGGATCTGGTCAATTCCGTTCCGGATGCCCTCGCGTCGACCGCAAATTTCCTGAAAAATGCGGGCTGGAGAGACAGCCGGGCCTGGGGCTACGAGGTCAAGGTGCCGTCCGGATATTCGGGACCCACCGGTCTTAAGAAACGGGCCGCCCTGTCAACCTGGGGTCAGCGCGGCCTCAAGAGGGTCGGCGGCGGCAGCGTGTCGGGCAAGACCGAAGCTGCTCTGATCCGCCCCGCCGGAGCGAACGGCCCCGCTTTCCTGGTCACGCGCAACTTCAATGCCCTGCGCTCCTACAACGCGTCGACCTCCTACGGGCTCGCGATCGCGCTTCTGTCCGAACTCGTTGCCGATGGCGAGCCGTTCAAGACACCCTGGCCGACCGACAATCCGGGTCTTTCGCGGGCGCAGCGCCTTGAATTGCAGAAACTTCTCAACAGGAACGGCTTCAACGTGGGTGAGCCTGACGGCAAGGTCGGACCGCTGACCCGCGCCGGGATCCGCAAGGCCGAAGCCAAGTACGGCTTGCCGGTGACCGGACGGCCGTCGTGGAACGTCTACAGCGCTCTTGGTGGAAAATAGGCTTCGCTAAAGCCGGATTTGCGTGGAAAACGCAGGGTTGAGCAGCCAACTCCGGTGATTTGTTTCGTATTGCACCATTGTTTTGTTGCGCTGCGAAAACATGCGTCGCACAATGCAGGTCCCATTCTGGAGAAGTGCGATGTCAGGCCGAATATTGACCGTTGCCCAGCAAAAGGGCGGATCCGGCAAAACAACCCTGGCGGCCCACCTTGCGGTGGCGCTGGCCAAACAGTCGGGTGAACCGGTGGCAATCCTCGACGTCGATCCGCAAGGGTCGCTCGGAACCTGGTTCGAAGCGCGCGAAGAAACTCTGGGAGAAGAGGAAACCGGGCTTGAGTTCCGCACCGCATCCGGCTGGGGCGCGCGGCGCGAAGCGCGGTCACTGGCCCGGTCGCACGGCTATGTCGTCGTCGACACACCGCCCAAGACGGATAGCGATGCAAAACCTGCGATCGATGCGGCGGATTTCGTCATTGTCCCGGTTCAGCCCACACCGGTCGATCTTTGGGCGACATCCCAGACCATCGATCTCGCCAACCGTGAAAGCACGCCCGCGCTGCTGGTCTTGAACCGTGTCCCCCCGCGCGCCTCGCTGACGGGCGAGATGGCGGAGGCGATTGCGGAGTCTGGCTACGAGACATTGAACGCACGGCTCGGCAACCGCACGGTTTTTGCCTCCGCGATGGGCAAGGGCGTTGCGGTGACCGAGGATGCGCCATCCAGCAAGGCGGCGAACGAGGTGGCCTCGCTGATTGATGAACTGCTTGACCGGATCGGTTGAGGTTCGTTCTCCCCGTTCGCACACCAGATTTGCCTTGTCCTTGTCACGTTCCGGTGCCTTGATAGAGAAAATTCTCGGTCCGGGAGGACAGGCATGTTTGTTTCATTCAACTTTTTCAAAGCAATCAGTTTCATCAAGGCACGTTTGAAGAAACCTTCTCTTGGAGCGCTCGCGGCACCCTTGATCCTTGCGGGAACCATCGCATTTGTCCCCGCGGCCAATGCCCAGGAGCGGCGCATCGTGACGATCGATGATGCGGATTTCTTCGGCGGCGACTATCGAACCGTCAAGGACGTCGATCTGAACGGCTGCACCAGCGCCTGCCTCCAGGACAATCAGTGCCGCGCCTTCACGTTCAACACGTCTGCGGGCTGGTGTTTCCTTAAGTCGGACTTCGGCGAACTCCAGAGTTTCCAGGGCGCGATTGCGGGACGGGTTGTCGAAGTGCAGGCTCCGCGCGCCGACCAGAGCGCGGACCGCAAGGCCGAACTGGCTTTTGTGCCGCGTGCGCAACTGGAGAGCGCTGAAACCTATTCGCAAAGCCTTGCCAATTCCCGGCGGACCGGCAGGGCAACGGTTGAACAACTTCGAGCCGAGGGGCTGGCGGCTCTCCGAAACCGCAATGGAGCGCTCGCCGAAGCCGGCTTCGTGCAGCTCATTGTTCTGGAACCGGGAGATTACGCGGCCTGGACCCAGCTCACCCAGGCCTTGCTGGCGCAAAATCCGGACAATTGGCAGGAACGGGAAACCAAGCAGAAAAACGCGGTGTCAGCGGCGATCAACGCCTATCTTCGCGCGATCACGCCCCAGGAGCGCGCGTTCGCGCTGGATCTGCTTGGCAGCTCCCTTGTGCGCAGAAGCGAATTCAAACCCGCAATCAAGTCGCTGAGAGCGTCGCTCGCGCTGGTCGATGACCCAAGCCTGCGCCGCCGTTACGATGAACTGGTGGCGCAGCACGGTTTCCGGATTGTCGATCACCAGGTCGATTCCGACAGTACCGCGCCCCGGGTCTGCCTTGTTTTCTCTCAGAAACTGCCGCTCGGCGAAGACCTGACCCCCTATGTCACCGTTCGCGGCCCGACCACGGCCTCGATCGATGCCGAGGGAACACAGATTTGTGCAGATGGGCTCGAACACGGTGCCCGCTATCAGGTAACCGCACGAAGCGGCTTGCCCGCCGCTGATGGCGAGAAGCTGGAAAAAACCTCCGAACTGTCGATCTACGTCAAGGACCGGTCACCGTCAGTTCATTTCCTGAGCCGGTCGTATGTCCTGCCCTCGGGCGGCAATCCGACGATCCCCATCGTCTCGGTGAATACGAGCGAAGTCGAAACCACGATCTACCGCGTCGGCAACAGGTCCGTCGCCGATGTGCTTCGCGACAACCGCTTCCTGCGCCAGCTCGACCCGTGGCAGGCGGACCGGATCGAAGACGAACTGGGTGAGAAGGTCTGGTCAGGGACCCTTGAGACCGAGAACCCGCTCAATCTGGACGTCACGACGGCGTTCCCGGTTGCGGACACGGGCATTGATCTCAAGCCCGGCATTTACGCTCTGACGGCCCGGTCGAAACTGGACGTCAAGAACCGGTGGGGAACGCTTGCAACCCAGTGGTTCCTTGTGTCCGATCTCGGATTGACGGCGCTCAGCGGCGACAATGGCCTTGCCGCGAATGTCCGCTCGCTTGCATCTGCGGAGGCGATCGAAGGCGTCAAGGTCAGATTGCTTGCCGTGAACAATGACATTCTCGCGGAAACAACAACAAATCGGGACGGCTTTGCAGAATTTGCGGCCGGACTGACACGCGGGCGCGGCGGATCTGCGCCGGGCGTGCTGATCGCAGAGACCGAGGAAGGGGACTATTCCTTCCTTGACCTGCGCAAGCCGGCGTTTGACCTGTCCGACCGGGGTGTCGAAGGCCGTCCGGCACCCGGACCTCTGGATGTCTTTGCCTGGACCGACAGGGGTATCTACAAGGCCGGCGAGACGGTGCACGCGCAAGCGCTTTTGCGCAATTCCAAGGCCGTCGCCCAGGAGAACTTTCCGCTGACGTTCGTGTTCAATCGCCCCGACGGGGTGGAGCATGCCCGCTTCACGGTCACGGACGCAGGTCTTGGCGGACATCTCAAGGATCTTGATCTTGGGTCGTCAGCGCAGCAGGGCATTTGGTCCTGGCAGGTGTTTGCCGACCCCAAGGGCCGTGCGCTGGCCCAGGAAACCTTCCTTGTTGAAGACTATCAGCCAGAACGCGTCGATTTCGAGCTGGACACGCAGGCATCCGCTTTCAGCAGGTCGTTGCCGACACCCGTCTCGCTGGAAGCAAAATTCCTCTACGGATCGCCTGCCAGCGGCCAGTCGCTTGAAGGAGATATGATCGTCCGTCCCGTGCGGACGATGAAAGATCATCCGGGATACGTCTTCGGATTGGAGAGCGAAGAAACATTTTCCCGGCGCGGAGAACTTCCATCGGGACTGAAGACCGACGTGGACGGCAGATTGTCGTTCGATGTCGCAATGCCGGCCTTGCCCGAAACCACTGCACTCTACGACGGGACGCTGATTGCACGGCTGGTCGAGGCCGGTGGCCGTTTTGTCGAACGCGATCTGGAACTGCCTGTGGCCCTGGACGGGCCTCGCATCGGCATCAAACCGGCGTTTGACGGCGGTGTTGATGAAGGCGGACCGGCAGCGTTTTCCGTCATTGCGGTCGGTGAGGACGGCAACGCGATTGATGCGGCTGGCCTGACCTGGACGCTTTCCAAGGTCAATCGCAGATACCAGTGGTACCGTCTCGACGGGCGCTGGTCCTTTGAGCCGATTACCACCTCCCAGCGCGTCGCCAGCGGCGAAATCGAAACCCTGGCAGCCAATCCTGCCAGTCTTTCGTTGCCGGTGGAATGGGGCGAATACAGGCTTGATATCAAGGGAAGCGGCGTACTCCAGACAGCGACGAGCCTCTCCTTCAATGCCGGCTGGTATTCGGCAGACGCGGCCAGCGACACACCGGACTACCTGGACGTCGGTCTGGACAAGGCCAGCTACCGGCCGGGCGAGGTCGCAAAACTCAGGCTGAAGCCGCAGATGGCGGGCATTGCCGTCGTGAATGTCGTCGCCGGCGGCCTGCTTGCGAGCCAGACCGTTGACGTGTCTGCCGAGGAGACGGAAATCGAGATCCCGGTCAGCGATGACTGGGGGGCGGGGGCCTACGTGACCGCCAGCCTCTACAGGCCGATGGATATTGATCAGAAGCGCATGCCGTCCCGCTCGGTAGGCCTGTCCTGGTTGCAGGTCGATGCCGGGAACCGGGCACTTGATGTGGAAGTCTCCGCGCCGGAGCGGATCCTGCCCGAGACAACACTCGACGTGCCGGTCAGGCTCGCCAATCTCGAGGCCGGCACCCAGGCTTACCTAACGGTGGCCGCCGTCGATGTCGGCATTTTGAATCTGACGGATTACGAAACGCCGAAGCCGGAGGAATGGTATTTCGGCCAGCGCCGCCTCGGTACGGATATCCGTGACCTTTACGGACAGCTTATCGACAGGATGGCCGGGTCGACGGGCCGGCTGCGCTCCGGTGGTGATGCCATGTCGCTCCGCCTGGATTCGCCGCCGCCTGACGAGGAGCCCGTCGCCCTGTTCTCCGGTCTGGTGGATGTTGGACCTGACGGCGAAGCCACGGTCTCTTTCGATGTTCCTGCTTTCAACGGTGCCCTGAAACTCATGGTAGTCGCCTGGTCGGCTGACGGCGTTGGACATGCGGAGCAGGAAGTCGAAGTGCGCTCGCCTGTGGTGATGACCGCAAGCGCGCCATCCTTTCTTGCACCAGGTGACAAATCGCGCATTGCGATCGAGATCGACAATGTCGACGGAGCCACGGGAACATACGAACTGGAAGTCTCGGCCGGTGACGGCCTGACGGTCGACAATGCGCCCAGGCAGGTTCGCAGCCTTGAAATCGAAACCGGCAAGAAGGCGCTTGTGCTTCTGCCGGTTAGCGCAGGCGCGGCGACGGCCAGGAGCGAAGTGGTCGCGGCTCTGACAGGGCCTGACGGAGCCGGGTTCGTCAAACGGATCGGTCTTGATATCAGGGACACCCAGCCGGAAATCGTTCGCCGGTCATCATTCCAACTGGCGGCAGGCGGCAGGCTCACGCTCAGCGGCGACAGTTTTGACGGTCTCAAGGCATCGACAGTCAACGTGACGCTGACAGCAGGCGGCGCTGCCAGCATCGACCTTGCCGGCCTTCTGGCCGCGCTCGACCGGTACCCTTATGGGTGCACCGAACAAACGACAAGCCGCGCCTTGCCTCTGCTTTATTTGAGCGAGGTCGCCGAAACGGCAGGTCTTGGCGGAGACGACGCCATACGGGAACGGGTCGTCAAGGCGATTGCCGGCGTGCTCGCCAATCAGTCCTCTTCAGGCGATTTCGGCTTGTGGAGCAGCTACGGAGGCGGGGACACGTGGCTGTCCGCCTATGTGACCGACTTTCTGACCCGTGCGCGCGAAAAGGGATACAGCGTTCCCGATCTCGCGTTCACGACGGCCCTGGACAATCTT
>JBCBUA010000098.1:0-18151 GCA_039818365.1 Pseudomonadota bacterium | reverse complement strand
AGGCGGCGCCTGCATATTTGATGACGCTGAAAAGAAGCGCAGACGTGGCGATAATGGCCGACACCCCGACAATCGCCATCACCGTATGCACAACATCACCGGCAGCAATCCCCGCCCCGGTCGCAATCCCCGCCTTCGTACCAGAACTCGTCGCCCGCGCCACGGTAAGCAATGTTGCCGGGCCGGGTATGAACACAAAGCCCAGGACAATGGTGACATAGGCGATCAGGGTGGCGGTATCGATCATGAGAGACTCCAAAAAGGCGCGGCCCCTATGCTACGTGTCTGTGTTTTCAGCGGCAAGAGCAACGCAGTTACGCACGCACCCACGCATACACGATAAAATCCTCCCCACCCCGCCCATAGGACCGCAGCACCCCTTCCCTCTCCCCGCCCAGCGACTCGATCCAGCGATGCGCGACGTCGTGCCTGTCGTGGGTGAGGGCCTGCAGACGGCGGCAATCCCGCTCGACCACCGGGCGAATGGCCATCAGATGCCGTGTCATTTGGGGAACGCAGCGCCGGAACCGGTCCGTTCCATAGGCCCAGGCCTGCCAGTGGTCCGGATCGAAGGCGGCCGCCCGGCTGAATCCATAGGCGGCGGCTGGCTGTCCATCATGCCAGATCGACCAGACCATGCCCGGCACCGCGGTTTCCAGCGCGCAAACTCCGAGCAGGCGCGTGTCCCAGTTCTGCCATAGGCAGGCGATTTCCCGAAGGTCTTCCAGGCGCATGTTGGCGGCTATGTAGCTCGCATCGCGAACCGTCAGGTCCTTGATCAGAAACCGTGAAGCGGGTCGTCCAGCGGCACGCTCCGCAGCCCCCGGTCGGTCCCCAACACCTGTTTCAGCTCCGCTTTGTCTTTCCATCCAAGTGCCTCGACGATTGCATCGGCCTCGTCCGGGGAGGTCCCGAGACGGTTCTTGATGTCTTCCTTGCTTTCGATCAGGATCCGTCCGCCTTTCAGCTTCCAGCGATGGGCGGTGAGTTGTGCCTTGACGGCCGACGATCTCTTGATGGCAAGACCGAGACCGCTTTTGGGGTGCAGCGCTTCGCGCAACCGCCAATAGAGCTGCGCACGCAGATTGTAGAACGGGATCCGGCTCTCCCTGGCGCACTCTCCCGATTGCACGGAGAAGACACATTTCTCGACCGGTATGCTGTTTTCCCGGGACAGGAAACCGACCGTGTCGCCGCCCCAGCCGCCGGTGCAATCGACCACGATCAGGGCATTATCCCGGCGCTCACGGACGATCAGGGCACCCACCTCGGCCCCGTCCCGCGTGTCTGCCCCCTTACGGATGAGGCTTTCTTCAAAGCGCCTGCCATGCAACGGCTGCAGCACGGTCTTGTCCTTGCCGCCCTGGGCCACATCCACCGCCAGCACATCCATCGGCTTGTCTGCGTCAACACCTGCATCATACCGCTGGAACGCGAGCTCCACCCATTCCGAAGGGATCACCTGCCAGTCATGATCCTGGCGCGCGGACTGAAAGTCTCCGGTCTTCAGCGCCGTTCGCATCGGTTCGGGCATCTGGTCCAGCTGCGCATCATAGTCTGCGCCCAGATACCGGTTGTCCTGCCGACGTGCCGGAACGAAAGTCCGGCTCTTCGGTGTCCTGAGTTCTCCCTCCACGCGGACCGGTTCGGGCCCATCCACCCAAACCGTACGCACCGTGTCGCCCTCGTCAACGAAGACCGCCCACATCAGTTCACCCGTCTGAACGCTGCCGAATTTCGGGTGAAGCGGATCAAGCCACGGTGCGAACCACTCGATCAGAAAGTCTCCTTGCCCGCCGAGCGGCGGATTTGTTGCAATCAGGCCCCGGCAACGTTGCCCCTGCCGTGTCGTTCGGAGCCAGCCGAGAACAAACAGGATCTTGCGAGGATCCATCTGTGCGCCCTCGTCGAAGGCTTTCAGATCGTGATCACGCCCCTGCCAGTCTTCTTCCGAGCCTGGCAATCCCAGATGCCCGAATTCGATGATGCGTTCATCCGGCCCCACCCAACGGGGCGGTGTTCCGGAAATTTTTCCGAGCCCGGCCGCGCCCATCAGCGTGTTCATGCGCTCGATGAGGCCCTTGAGCGATTTCAGGGATTGCCGGAAGATGGCTGCCTTGTGATGGGCAAACAGCGCAAGACCTGCAATCAGATCGGTTTTGCCGCCACCTGCCGCGCCGCCATAGAGCGTCAGATCCGCTTCGGAGAAATACCCCTCCGTCTGCGGCCCGGCCTGCGGCTGCCAGACTTCAAACTGATGCAGAACGCCGGCCTCGTCCAGGTGTTTCTGCAGGGCCACCCGCTCCGGCGCGCCCATGTCCTCGATCCGGTCGATCAGCTTGTTCAACGCCGTCATTGTCAGGCAAAACCTCTTCAATAGACACTTTATCGCAATCACAAGGGCAGGCCCTGCGGAGCCGCGTTGCTTGCGCATCCCAGGGCGCAAAGCGCTGTTCTGAACGTCAAAGGCGCCGCGCACCTGGGTAGTCCTTGTTTCACGTCTCACTGGCCGGCAATCCACTTTCAACGTGGCGGCGAGACTCCTCCCTTAAGATAGTGCGGTGCATTTGAAGTTCGCTTCGAAGGTTGCAGGAGCAATGATGCGTGTTTCGAATTCACCGCACTGGGCATTCGTTCTTTGCGGGCTTTCTCGCGGGCAGCGTTGCCTCGGGGATCTAAGCATCAGTTGCCCGCCAGCGTGGCAACGCGGAATATGTCGTGCCGAGCCAGCAGACTGATGGATGAGGTCAAGGCCTTCGAGCGTCTGACGGGGTTATAGGCTCACGCCGCACAAACCGGCCATGTAGGCTTCAAGGTTGCCAATCTCCTCCAGGCTTAAGTCACCATTATTGACCACGACGCCATAGAACTTGATCGCACTCGGGTTGCCGGCAAACGAAGCCCCGACAGTCAGACCTTGTAGCGTATTGTTGCCTGCGGAGAAGCTCGTCTGAGTTCCGTTTATTCTTGCGTAGGAAATGGGCCCTTCCCATTTGGTCGTAAAGACCTGTGCATCCGTGTCGCTCCTCCCGGCAACGTAAGCTGACCAGCTTCCCGCATAAAACCTGATCCGGTTGTTATTTGCAGCTTCATGGATCGCCCGTTTCTTGTTGACCGAACCGTCAAGAGCGCGGCCTGATGATGGAATCTGAGCGCCCAGACAAAGTACGTTGGGCTGCGGAATTGAATAGGCGCTGCCATCGATCTGCAGCAGATCATCGACGCCATCGAATTCAAGATAGCGAAGGTCGCCGGATTGACGCAGGATCGGTCTCCGATCATCGGACGTGGCTACGGCAATGTAACCGTTTGACGACTTGTCACGGATGCGCCCGACAGGTCCATTGACCACAGCTTGCGTCGTTTCGCTCCCGATTTCCTGGAACATTGTTGAAAGATCGGAAACGTCAAGCCAGACTTGGAGGCCCGTCAGGTCTGTCGGTTGAAAGCTCTTGCCTTCAACGTGGACTGTGCCTGTATCTGTGTGCGAGCGTCCACCGCCGAACAAAGCCCCACGGCCATGCCGCCAATCACGATACCAGCGGCCTTTGCCTCCATCACCGCGTTTTCTTACCTGCATGAAAAACATGGTGGGTTATCCTCTGACAACAACAACCGTCGTATCATTGACCGCACCTTTGACATAAACACTGTCCGTATCAGTCAGATTGGACAGGGAAAGCGGTGTGTCACGATCGATCTCGATGCCCGCACCATCCGGTCCTGGCGCGGATGCACCCACATGCACCTTGACCGCCTCGCGTCCGTTCGTGGCGATCATGACATTTGGCAGGCCGTCCGCGGCTTCCGTCCAATCTGCATTTGCTGCTTCGATTTCTACGGTTTCCGTCATTTATCTACCTCAAAAAAGGCTCACCGCGCGGTGCGCGGCAAGTGTGTGATTGGATCAATCGGCGGCAGTGCCGCCTTCCTCGTTTTTCCAGGGGTTCTCGCGTGTCAGCAGAGCCATGACACCCAACGCGATTTCCTCGGCACTGCGTGGTTTGAATTTCTCGATCCGCGACATCTCTTCCGGGCTGCTGAGAACGTTCCAGGCTTCCACCTCCGACCTGTCGCGCCAGCCGGCCCGGTTCTTCATGTTGAACGCCCAGGCGCTCGCATTAAACTTCGCAAGATCGCCGCGCACCCCGTCCTTGCCGATCCGTTCCCATTCGAGCAACCCGCGCCGCGCGGCCTCCTCGAGCTTCTCGCGCGGGAAGTCTTCCGGGAACTGCTCGGCGTAGTAGCGGATCGTCTTGCGGTCCGCGTCGGGAAAGCTCTCGAGCGAAAACCCGGCCGCGATATGACTGCAAAGCGCGGCAAACACGTGTTGACGTTGCTCTGCAGTCGGCCACCTCGCCTCGGTTTCGGTGTCCCGCTGTGCTTGGTCCATCTCAGTCCTTTTCAGGCAAAGAAAAGGGCGGTTCAAACCACCCTGATGAAGTTGGTTTGTTTGATTGCCGCCGCGTGGCGGTCGGGCCTCTGGCGGCAGGCTGTCCCCTGCCTCCTGCGGGTCCCGTGCATCCGTTGCTGCGGGTCCTTGCACCCGCTCCGCGGTGTGGTCCCGTTTGTCCCGCATCGTCTTGCGCAGCACTGGTCCAAAGTCCTTTTTCAGGTGAATGCCAGTCAAACGAAACAACCAGGTCGCCAAAAGTTCCCAGGGGCACCCGAAAACCGGGTCAGGTGGCCCTGCCGTTCAAGCGGGGCCAGTTGGCTGACGGATCTTTTGCTTCTTGGAATGCCAAAACGAAAAACAGTAGGGCCACGGAGCTGGCCAAATGCAAACAGTTCGTCTGAACATGGGTGCATTTCTGCAAGGTACCGTGATGAGGCCCGTTCTAGCCTCGTTTTGACGAAGCGTCCATCTCACGGCTTTGTCTGAAGTGTCTGTTCAGACAAAGCCGTTTGGAAAACAATTTGAAATCAGAAAACTAGTAAAAAATCTTATTGAGCGCCCAGGGACGATTTTACACCCGCCAGCCAAGTAAACGCTTTTCCAGGAGGCCGATAAGCGCGCTCACCAGAACCCCGAGAAGCGACAGGATTACGACCCCGGCGAAGAGGCGCTCCAGATCATAAAGCGAGCCGGCCTCGAGGATATACGCCCCGATACCGTATTCCGCGCCAAGCATTTCTGCGGCGACAAGGAGAATGATGGCGATTGCGAGACTGATGCGAAGGCCCGACAGGATGCCCGGCATCGCTCCGGGCAAAACGATCTTGCGCACGATCGAAGACCAGGAAAGGCCGAAGCTCTGTCCCATGCGGATCAATGACCGGTCGACATTGTCGACCGCGCCATATGTTGCCACCACGGTCGGTGTAAACGTGCCAAAGGCAATCAGCGCATATTTGGATCCCTCGTCGATCCCGAACCAGATCACGAACAGAGGTAGAAGCGCGATCTTGGGGATCGGGAAAATCGCTGCGACCAAAGGCACCAGCCCGGCACGGACATAAGAGAACAGCCCGATCAGCACGCCGATTGCGATCCCGGCACTCGCGCCAAGTGCCGCACCGATCACGAGGCGCGTCAGGGAGGGCTGCAGATGCTTGAAGAGAAGACCGCTTTCCCAAAGCTGCACGAATGTCGCCAGCACATCACTCGGTTTGGGCAGGGTCAGTGCGGAAATCCAGCCGCTCTGCGTGCCCCACTGGATCAGCCCGATAAGCACAATGAATACGGCAACACCCACCCAGCGGAGCGATTTGGGCGCAAAGCCGCCACCGCGAAACCGCACTTCGATCGGCTGGTCGTCCGCCGCCCGGTTCCCGGCTTCCGTTTCAGCCATCGATCAGTTCCTCGTCCGCTGCGCGGGCCTCCTCGCGCATGAGGTCCCAGAGAAGATCGTGTTTGCGCTGACAGACCGGATCACCCGCGCGGCGCTCACCGATCGGTGTGTCAATCCGGACGATCTCGCGGATCTGACCGGGCCGGCGCGAGAGCACCACGATCGTATGCCCGAGCCGCACCGCCTCGGCCAGATTGTGGGTGACATAGACCGCGGTAAAAGGCTGACGCGTCCAGAGCGCCACCAGATCGTCCATCAGCAATTCACGGGTTTGGGCATCAAGCGCCGACAGGGGTTCATCCATCAGCATCACCGCCGGATTGACCGCAAGCGCACGCGCGATCGCAACCCGTTGCTTCATGCCGCCGGAAAGCTGTTTCGGCAGCGCGTCGGCAAAGTCGGCGAGCTTCGTTCGCCTCAGGACGTCATCAATAATCGCCTTGGACCGTTTGCCCCGAATGCCATGATCTTCCAGCACGAGTGAGATGTTGCCCTTGACGGAGCGCCAGGGCAGCAAGGCAAAGTCTTGGAACACGAAAGTGAGAGGGTTGAGACTGTCTTCGGGCGGCGCACCGAGCTGTAGGACACGGCCTCCCCCGGGACGCTCCAGTCCCCCGATCAACCGCAGAAGTGTCGACTTCCCGCACCCGGACGGGCCGACGAGACAGACGATCTGACCAGTCGGGATATCCAGTGAAATGTCTCGCAACACTTCCGTCTCGCCATAGGAATGGCAGATCCCGTCCAGTCTTATATCCATGCCCATGAGGTCTTCGCCTGATTGTGCTTATGGACTCACGGGCGCCGCCGCGACACGTCGCGACCGGCGCCTCCGTTTGAGCCAGCCTTAGCCTTCGTAAGTGTCCACGTAGCTGCTGTCGACAAGCGTATCGAGCGTGATGTCCTTGCCGACCAGGTCTTCGGACTGGAACCACTCCAACTGATCCTTGAGCGAGCCAACGTTCAGGCGCGCTCCTTCATTGATCCGCATCGTTCCATTGATGATCGAGGGGGCCGCCTTTTCGCGCGGGCGGTCGGTGTAGACGTATTTGTGGATCAGATCGACCATCTCGTTGACGCCGTCGTCGCCGCCAGCCTTGTCGATCATCGTGGAATTGTAGTCGCTGACGCCCCTGCCGAATCCTGAAAGGAAATCTTCGGTCTGACCGCGTTCGTCGGACGCGTTCCTGGCGGACGTGAATACAGTGGTCACCTGGTAGCCCGGAAGATAGTCCGAGATATTGCCGATGATGTGAACCGCGCCGGAACCGGCAAGCGGTTTGGCGATATGCGGCACGATCGACCAGGCATCGATCTGTCCGGATTTCAGCGCCCCGATGATCGCTCCGACCTTCTGCAACGGCTTGAACGACATTTCGACGCCCTCGGCCTGGGCAACCTTGGAGCCCATATAGTGGAAGGACGAGCCTGCCGTGGACATGCCGAATGTCTTGCCGCCAAGCTGCGAAGGAGACGTCAGGCCGGCCTTGTGGGCCGCGTCGGACGCCAGGATTTTCTGCCCGTCAATGCCGTCCTCTTCGCTGAGGGCACCGCCGATCACCTTGATCGCGCCTTTGTCGGCCAGCGAAATCAGTCCGCCGGAAACGGCCGTCACCGCGTAATCCACGTCTCCGGAGGCGATGGCTACAGCCATCGGCTGCGCCGCCTGAAAGAACTTCAGTTCCACATCAAGGCCGGCATCGTTGAAATACCCCCTCTCAAGCGCAATGAAGCTCCCGGAATGCGAGGTGAAGCGCAGGGCGCCAACCACAACCTTCTTGTTCTGCGCAATGGCCGGGGCTGCCAGGGTCGTTGCAGCGGCGGCCCCCATCAGGCCAAGGGTCTGGCGTCTGTTGAATCTCATGTTCTGGTCCTCCCGTTCTGATTTCTTCAAGCTGTTGTTTGTCGTGCGCCGAGATCGGCGCGGATATCGTCTTCAAGCAAATTGAGCGCGGCAAATTCGTCGCGGCTGAGCACGGCCGCTTGAAGCCTTTCCAGCCGCTGCGCCCGCGCTGCAAATTCGATCCGTCCTTCACGTAGGAGCGCGAGGCGAAAACGTCGAGACTGATTGTAAAATTTTCCGGCCATCTGAATAAGCCGCCGGGAACCACAGGCCGACAAAAGCGTCTCCGAAACCGCACGGCAGGCCTCGTCCCATTCAAGAGCCGTAACGTCATCGGGCCGGGACACGACCGCCACCTCTGCACGGCTGAGCGTATGAAACGCGGCAACCACATTCGATTCCCAGGCCACGTCTCCACGGTCCATGGACCGCATTAGCCCCAGTTTCTCGGTCTGAAGGCGCATCAGGAGAATGTCTTCCAGATCGTCTTGTGTCGCTGACATAACCCGGAAACCGCGCTGGCTGGTCGCCTCGACCAATCCTTCTGCTGCCAGCATCCGCAATGTTTCACGCATCGAGTGGTTGGACCCGCCATAAGCCTGGCGCAACGCCTCTATCTTGAGCTTCTCGTCAGGGGGCAGAACGCCGAACGAGATGTCGCGCCGGATCGCGGAGGCAAGCATCGCCACCACCGTCTCGTCATCCTCTTTGCGCCCACCGAACAGCATTCTGTGTCTCGATTTGAAAAAAGTTGGATATTTTTCCGATAATCGACAAAGCACTGTCAAGTGCAACTGCACTTCACACCGTCACATAAGGCAAGGCAAATTAAGCTTTCGACAGAAAGAACTGCGGTTCAGCGCATCACGAAAGGATTGCCCATGGGCGCTTCCGACATGTTGATCCAGGTCGTTTTCGTGCGCGTGTAGTCTAGGATTGCTTCGAGCCCTGCCTCCCGGCCATAGCCGGACTGGTTGAACCCGCCAAATGGGGCGATCGGGGAAACGGCCCGGTACGTGTTTACCCAGCAGATCCCCGCCCTCAGCTGTGAAGAAACCCGATGAGCGCGCGCCACGTTCTGCGTGAATACGCCTGAACCCAGCCCATAAGGCGAGTCATTTGCGAGCGCGATTGCCTCTTCTTCCGTATCGAATGGCAGAAGCGACATGACGGGACCGAACATCTCCACGTGCAGGGTCGCCGTTTCCGGTGTTTCGCACTCCACAAGCGTCGGCGCCATGTAGTTGCCGGGCCGGTCGAGAGCTTCGCCGCCAAAACGGATCCGGGCGCCCTGCCCTCTTGCCGTATCCAGTGTTGCCTTGATCCGGTCGACCTGTGCGCTGGTGCAGAGCGGACCGACATGTGTTGCCGCCTCCAGGGGGTCGCCGACAATAATGCCCTTTGCTTTGTCTGTAATACGCGTTGCCAGCTCTTCAAAAACGGAGCGCTGAACAAGGCCGCGCGTCCCGGCAACGCAGCTTTGGCCGGAAGCGCCGAAATTGCCGGCGATCAGTCCGTTGGCAGCGCCTTCCAGATCCGCGTCGTCAAACACAAGGATCGGAGACTTGCCGCCGAGTTCCAATGTGGTCACGGCAAAGTTCTCAGCCGAGTTTCGGACCACATGCCGGGCGGTCTCCGGCCCGCCGGTAAACGCAATCCTGTCGACGTGCCTGTGCCGTGTCAGGGGAATGGCGCAGTTTTCGGCATCGCCCGTGATCACCGAGACGACGCCTGGCGGGAAGCCCGCTTCTTCAACGAGCCGTGCAAACTCAAGCATCGGTGCCGGTGCAATCTCTGAGGCTTTAAGCACAACGGCGCACCCTGCCGCCAACGCCGGACCAAGCTTCGTTGCCGCCAGGAACATCTGTGCATTCCATGGAACAACCGCCGCGACCACACCGATCGGAGCGCGCTGCGTAAAAACATGCATATCGGGTTTGTCGATCGGAAGAACCTGGCCCTCGATCTTGTCGGCCAGCCCGGCATAGTAGCGATAGTAGTCGCCGACATACTTGGTCTGGCTGGCGGTCTCCGCAAGCAGTTTGCCGCTGTCCCGCGTCTCGACCTCACCGATATGCTTCGCATGAGCTTCGATCAGGTCCGCCAGCCGATAGAGCAGCTTGCCGCGCGCTGTCTGGGTCATATCCCGCCAGGCAGGGTCTTCCAGAACACGCCGGGCGGCGGCAACGGCCCGGTCGACATCTTCCGGCGAAGCACAGGCAAAGGTCGCCCAGTCTTTCCCAGTTGCCGGGTTTTGCGTCGACATGACCTGACCGCTGCCGCCATCGGTCCAGGCACCGTTGATGAAAAGCTGATAGTGCTGCATTTTCCGTCCTCAGCTGAATGCCGGCATCACGTCGTCGATGAAACGGCTGAGCGATGCCCGTTTCCGCTCGGTGCTCATGCCGCTGTCGATCCAGAACGAAAATTCATCATACCCCAGATCCTCGTAACGCTTGATCCGGTCGATCACGTCTGCCGCCGTACCGATCGTCAGATCCCTGGCGAGGTTCTCAGGTGCCATCATCTGGTTTGCTGCAATCTCCTCGTCCGAAAGCTCGGCAATCAGACCTTGCGAGACGGGCCGCTTGTTCTGGAACCAGGCACCGAAATAGCAATAGAACCGGGAAAGCTCCTGCGTTGCCGTATATACGTCATCGCTGTCTGCACCGACATAGGTATGGTGCAGAAGCATGATTTTCGGCCGTGGTCCGTCATAAGTGGCGCAAGCGTCGTTGAACCGCCCCATCAGGGTTTCCACCTCCTCGTGCCCCTGCCAGAGCGGCGTGACCTGGATATTGAACCCCTGATGCACACCGAATTCATGACTGTTCGGATCCCGTGCAGCAATCCAGATCGGAAGCCCGTCCTCCTGCACCGGCTTCGGTGAAGAAGTACTTGCGGGAAAGTTGAAAAACTCACCGTCATGGGCGTGATCACCCTGCCAGAGTTGCCGCAGGAGCGGCGCCGTCTCGCGCATTCTCTGCCCGGCCTCCCAGGCGTCCATCCCGGGCATCATGCGCTCGTATTCATAAGAATAGGCGCCCCGAGCGATCCCCAATTCGATCCGGCCACCGGTCATCAGGTCGGCAGCGGCCGCCTCTCCGGCAAGCTTGATCGGATGCCAGAACGGAGCAACGATCGTTCCCGTGCCAAGACGAACATTCTTCGTGTGGTGTGCAAGGTCCACCAGCGACAGAAACGGGTTGGGTGCGATGGTGAATTCCATGCCGTGATGTTCACCGGTCCAGATCGCCCGCATTCCGCCCTCGTCGGCCATTTTGCAAAGCGAGAGAAAATCCTCGTAAAGCGTGGCATGCGGCTCGTCGGGTGACAGCCGTTCCATGTGCGCGAAGAGAGAAAACTCCATGATCAGGCCCTTTCCTGGATCTGGTGCGTCTCGCCTGAGACCGCATCGCCGAGATAGAGATTGAAGTTGCGTGTCTGGGCCTCTTGCCTGAACCGGTCCAGCATGCGCGCGGTCGCCGTCGAGCTGAATGAGAGACCCGAAAGCTCGGAAAAAGGGATGCGTTCATAGCCCGCCGCCGCATCCATCTTCGTCGCCTTTGCAAGCAGATAGGCAAAGTGGATCCCCTGGGACGGATCGTCGAAGACGGAGTAGACCGGCCCGAGTTCAACCTCCATTCCCAACCCCTGCAACTCATTGCGAAGGCTGTCTCTGAGTGACGTCCGGTCCGGGGCGACGCATTCGGGCAGCTTGTATCCATCCGGCGTTGCTTTCAGAAGAACACCGCCGTCGGCCTCGACAAGCGCCCCGCAAATATTCTTTCTGGCCCCGGGGTCGCGCGCCTTGTGTTCCAGACCGAGGCTGAAGAACCGACCGTCCGCATAACCAAGTCCGCGCCCCTCGTTCCGGGAAAAACCCGTAACCTCGCCAATAAGGATCACATGGTCGCCTGCCGGCATCACCTCATGCGTTCGGCAGGAAAAGGAAGCGACCGCGCCGTTCATAAGGGGAACTCCCTCAGGGTCGAGAACGTGGTCCACCCGGGCAAACCGGTCACCTTTGTAACCGGCGAAAATATTGGCAATGTCTTCCTGGCCCTCGCCCAGGACGCTCACCGCGAAACTCCTGCAAGCGCTGAAAGCATTGAAACTCGACAGAAACTTGCCGGGACAGACGAGCAGCAGAGGCGGGGTCAACGACACGGATGAAAACGAATTGGCGGTGAAGCCGACGGGGCGGCCGGATTCATCCAGACACGTGACGACCGTGACCCCGGTCATGAACTGACCGAAGGCATCCCTGAGTTCACGCGGTTCGATCTCGTTCATTGCTGGCACCTTTCCGCAAAATCAAGCAAGGCACGGTTGACCGCCGCCGGATGCGTCATCGGCATCATGTGCGACGCGCTTTCGACAATCTCAACCGTGCCGTTTGGCGCAAGATCGGCCATCGCACGGCTCATGGCGGGCGTAGAGTTCGGTTCCTTACCGCCCGTCATGAAAAGCGCCGGGCAAGTCAGGTTTTTCAGCTGGGTCTCATCCGGACCGTCTTCGGTCGCAAAGACCGAGTAGGCCGCCTTGTATCCATGTGGGTCCATGGCGGTCAGCCAGTCGCGGCAGGCAGCACGTTCCTGGCTCGGCTCATGTCCAAACCACCGGACGAGCGTAGACGCCGGATCGGCAACGCTGACCCCGTCGAGCGCCGCAGCGCGTTCTTGCACCGCCGCGCGTGCCGCAGCGCTTCGTTTGAAAATCGCATTGAGGGCGACCACACCCTTTACCTGGTCGCGATACCGGCTGGCGAGATCCAGTGCGATCATGGCACCCATGGAATGGCCCACAAGGACGCCCCCCGGCTCCAGCAAGCGCGCGATCCGGTCGCTATATCCTTGCAAGTCCGGGCAACCCGGCAACGCCGCGCTGGCGGAATGCCCAGGAAGGTCGGGGGCGAGAAGCTCATGATGTGCGCTCATGGCTGCAAGTTGCGCACCCCATGCCTCTGCCCGCAGACCAACACCATGGATCAGCACAATGCGCGGCCCCTTGCCGGACGTCACGACGGCAAGGCCGTCTTGGTCAGACCGCGGCCGGGTTGTCCAGGTCATGGCCCATCTCTTCCAGATCCTGATACCTGTCACCGATCCGGTGAAACGGCCGTCCGCCAGTTGCGCCGCCGAGAACCACGGCGATCTCGTCCGCTCGCGGGGCATCGGGAATGGCGAACTGAATGGTCAGATAGTGCGACCGGCGCCCGGCATCGTTCTTGTCCATCAAGGGAACCATGATCGGCGCATTGGCCGGACCGCGCGTGTTGGTGAACGCCAGATAGGACTTGGCGCCCACGGCCTGCCTGTAGTGATTGCCGAACCGCAGCGTGTGGATCAGGCCGGACGCATGCTCCACCTCGCCGTCGAGCCCGACGACGGCAGCCTTCCCATAGGCCTCGATCGCATCGCCGCTTCCTGCAAGCTTGATCATCTTTTCTGTCATGAGCTCACCGAGGATCGGGCCGAAGCTCCGGATTTCCGGACCGAGATCCTCAACGTATCGGCCTGCCCAGGGATTTTGCACCACGGCTGCCACCGCAAACATGCGCCACGGAACATCCGCCTTGCGAAAACCCTCGATGAAGACTTCCTCGTCAAAGGTCACGATTTTCCTGATCTCAGGATCCATTCCGTCCTCCGCAAACCCCTCACAGAACTCCTGGGACAGTATCGAGCGCCTTGACTTTCCGGACAAACGATTGATTTTCAGTCTCAGGCATTAGTCAAACTTATAGGTGACTTGACCATGGCGCAGGCATTGCCCCCGTTGAACTGGTTTCGCGCGTTCGAGGCCGCTGCAAGAAATCTCAGTTTCACGGCAGCTGCGGACGAAATCGGAATGACACAATCAGCCGTGAGCCAGCAGGTAAAATCGCTGGAGATGCGTCTCGGCGTCCCGCTCTTCGACCGCAAGGCGCGCGGCCTTGCTCTTACCGATCACGGGCGCCGGCTGCTTCCGCAGGTGGATACCGCGCTGGCCACCTTGACCGGCGCCACCGCTGCGTTCGTCACCGACCAGGCAACCAACCTGCTGACGGTATCGGCCTCGATCAGCGTCATTCAGTGGGTCATTGCGCCGAGACTTCCGGAGTTCACCGAAAGGCATCCGGATATCGTGCTTCGCCTGATCGGCGCAGTCTGGCCGGACGAATTCACCCAGACGGCCGCAGATGTCGAAATCCGGTTCGGTTCCCGCAAACAGGCTGGGGCCGATGCCGAGTTGCTCGGTACCGACAAGTTGATTGCGTTGAAGTCTCCCGCGCTTGAAGGAAAGCTGCAGGAATTGCCTCTGATCGAGTCGGTTGGAACCTCGGACGGCTGGAAACCGTGGGCACAGGCGGCAGGCTTTGCTCCTCTTTCACCCAGCCTCTATGTGGATTCGTATGGGCCCGCATTGCAGATGGCCCTTCACGGCAATGGCGTCTGCCTTGTTCATGAACATCTGGCCACGGCACCCGGCCGGCAAGGCTTGATAACACAAGCACACGAAGCCTCGCTGACCGCGAACGAAAACTATTTCCTCTCGATAAAATCGAGGACCGCGGCAGCCATTGCCTTCAGGAACTGGATAGCGGCATCCGTCAGCGGGACAGAGACTCCAGGCAAGGTCGGCGAAGGCCTGCCCCTTGAACCGGAAAGGTCCTGAACCTTCCCGGTCGAAGCAGGATCCGGCACGCGTCAGGCGGCATCCTCGAGTTTCCGCGCAAGCTGTTTCAGGACCACCTTGTTCCGGCTGGTTACGGTGGATCGTTTCCAGCCATATGTGTCGCAAATCCGGCTGAAGCGGCCACCGCCCGCCTTGCACATCACCTCGAACTGCAGGGCCCGCCGGCTGTCCGGGTCTTCAATGAGGGCAAACCAGGTCAGCGCCTCCTCCGCCCTTGATATCTGCCGGGGCTCAAACGTTCTCTTGCGCCGTGCGGCCTTGCGCCGGAAGTCCGGCCAGGCGGACAATATGGAGCGGGGACCATCGCCCTTGCCTGTACAGGCAACCACAATGATAGCCTCGACAAGCCGTGACATGATCTCATTGCTGTCCGGGGAGCCACTCAACTCAGTGCCCCTTTCCACGGCAAAGGGCCTGAAAGCTCCGGGACTGGCTTTCAGCATATCCCGAGACACCAAAAACCCGCGAATCCGTTAAAGCCGGGATTGGGATCTTTGTTCCGTATCGCGGCCCTGGTTCTCGGCCTTCGCGTATCCCTGCATCCAGCATGCGAAATAGTCCGCTTCGCGCGGGTAGGGATTGTCGGATGGAGACTTTCCCTTGCGGTAAGCCTGGAAGCCACGTTCGAAAGCGTGAACTTGCGCCTTTGTCTGATAAACACCCATTAGCCCCACCAAGGATTATCAATCCGTGTCTGGATAAAGCGCCCAGCCTGCGCTTCTCCCGCGACACGCACCACACGATTGACGCGTATCGCCACATTTCTTCTACACACTCACTGATTGCTGACGAGAGTGTAGTCAACTCAGGCTTCAGAGCAAGCTCTCTCAAGTGACTTTCCCCGGTAAAATTGCTGATACTGATGTGTCCAACTCATGCGCGAGGAGGACAGCTAACGTGACTGTCGGCGCACTTGGATTGATGTCCTTGGCCCGCTGCAGCAACTCTTTGAGGTTCAAACGATCGAATTGCGAAACAAAGGCCGGGTGGTTGACAAGTCGCGGCTTGTTCAGCACCAGCCACGAGACGGCAGAAAGAACCTGGGACGACCAGTTGCCGCGGTTGACCGGCGTATTGATCAGCCCGAAAACCAGCCGCAGATGCGCTGCTCCATGCTTTGTGAGCAACGCCCGGCAGGTCCGGCGGGCCTTGCATTGATTACGTCCTTCAATTCGTCTGGCCGGCGCGACGAAATGAATGCCGTATTCGGCTGCGAGCTTGTCCAATTGACCGCCTGACGCCATCAGCACTCCTCCGGGGTTTCGGATGTCTTTTTGAGTGCGGCAAAGGACGCCTCCGCCCTTTCGCGTGCATTAAGGCTCAAATGTTTATGTTTTGTTCTCATGATTTTGCTGAGACCCGGATTGCCGATTGACTGTGTGCCTTGTTTCTCAACGCGGCCGCGCCTGCCCTTTCCGGACTGTTCATTGGTCTTCACCTGCCATCTCAGGCTCTTCAGCTCGAGCGTCAGCAATCGGGTTCTTGCCTTTTCCAGCGCATAGGCGTCTTCCAGTCGTGCGCACGGTCTTTCGGCGCGCAGGCGGAAATGCGCCACACGATCTCTTGCCTCTTCTATTTGATCCTTTAGTCCGTCCACCAAACCTACCCTTTCCAGTTCTGAACTGACTGTCTTTAGCGTCATTGAAACGCTGGCAACATACGTACGCATTTTGCGTATACTTGTCAACGCAGTTTTCATACGCTACAAGATGGTTCACTTCAGAAGATGTGACGGCACCGGCACCATGGATCAAACAGAGAAAACCCTCCACGCGAAGCTTCAGTATCTGAAGGAAAGATCCGGCCTCTCCCTTCGCGCAATCGCAAGAGAGATGGGCTATTCACAGGCTTCCTCGATCCAGCGCTATTTCTCTGCCGACTACCCTGAATCGGGCCTTCCGGCGAATTTCATCAGTAAGCTTCTGGCGGTCCTTCCCGGGAAAGGCGAGCCCGCAATCACGCGTGAGGAAATCCTCGCCCTGGCTGACGGCTCCGTTGCCGAAATCCAGAGAAAGATCCCCGAACTGCCGAAATCCGGCGTACCGATCGTCGGTGAGGTAGCCGCTGGGCTTTGGATGGAAGCCGCGCTTTTTGAGACAGAAAACGATTTTCAATCAACAATTTCGTATGATGTTCGCTTTCCCGCGCAAGCCCAGTATGTGGTCAGGGTCCGCGGAGAATCCCTGAATAGGATTGCCGGCAACGGCGACCTTCTTTTGTGCGTCGACTATCTTGCTGCCGGTATTGAACTCAAAGAAAATGACCTCGTCCTTGTCGAGCGCTCGAGGGACGAAGGCATGACAATCGAACGCACCGCCAAGCGTCTCATCAACCTGAACGGCCAGTCCGAACTCATGCCTGAGTCAGACGATCCGAGGTTCCAGGAAACGATCGTCTACCGGGAAGGCGACGCCGACCACACCGAGGTCAAGATCAAGGCGAAGATCGTGATGGTTTTCAAACCCCTTTGACGGGAAACGCATGAGCGCCCAGGACCCCACGCAAGGGCTTCAGATTGCACAAATAACATCAGGTCTGTACGCATTTGCGTACTCAATGAAAAACCCTCCTTGATTTGTACGCATTTTACGTATATTTTGAATTGAGTTTGAAGGAGGGGTTTGATGAAACCAAATCTGGACACGGCCATTTTCTCGGTCATCTGCGAACTTGAAAGCTGCCTTTACACACCCGAGTTAGAGTTGGCCGACATGCACAAACACAAGCTCGTTGACGACATCAGGAACGGACAGATCGAACAGGTCAGAGCCGTGCTGGAATTCAATCCGGTGGAGGGCTGGTGCAACGATATCACCGAGGACGTGTTGAGCGAAGCATTCCCCGACGGGCAAGAACCCGGGGAAGACGCTCTCGAAGACTGGTCAGACTATGACGCCGAACGCATCGACAGCCGTCGCGCCGGCATAGCCGCGCGCATCGCCGCCTAGGCGGGACGGGTTCCCCGGGAGGGCGCAAATAACAGACGTTGTCGTCAGGCTTCAGACCAGCTTGAGGACGGCGGCCCGCGCTCCTGAGAGCTGCTCCGAAAGGCTTTCCTTCAGCGCCGCAAATCGGTGCGAGGGCACCGGCACCGAGATCGCGTAGGTAAGTCCGACCGGATCCTGAAAGGCAAATCCCGCCGCTGAAATGCCCTTGGTGTGCTCATCCAGATCCCAGGCGATTCCGGTCTTTCTGATTTCTTCGATTTCTCTGAGAAAGTCTGAGAGCGGCCGCTCGCCTTCGCCACCGTCCTTGAATTCCCGGCCGGCGATCGCAACAACCCGGTCGTCTTCAAACAGGGAGAGCGCAGCCTTTCCGTTTGCCGTGTCCGTCATCGGAAAAACCTCCCCGACAGCAGAAACCGTCCGCAGGCGATGTGTGCCGACGACCTGGTCGAGAAAAACCATGTGTTCATCGCGAAAGATCGCAAGATCCACGGTCTCTTTCGTGCGTCTGGCAAGGTCCGTCAGAACCGGATGAACAAGCTCCGTCATGTTCACCCGCCCCGCTGCGGCCAAAGACTGGATCTCCGAGCCAAGGCGAAGCCCGCCCTCGGCGGATGAGGACATGACAAGGCGTTCGGACAGCAACGCATTGACGATCCGCTGTACCGTAGAACGGGGCAGCTGTACGCGTTCTGCGATTTGTCCCAGACTGAGTCCGCTATTGTCGTCTTTCAAAACGCGCAGAATTTCAGCTGCGCGCGATATCACTTGAACACCCTGACTAGATTGGGCTTTTTTCTCAGATTCCATCGCCAAAGCCATTGTTCGCCCTCGTTGAACTGACGCCGGATTCGCTTCTTTCGCACAGCGCTGACAGCAGCATATAGGTC
>JBCBUA010000097.1:14243-18204 GCA_039818365.1 Pseudomonadota bacterium | reverse complement strand
GGACTTCGAACCGGGACTTCTGGCAGCTGCGAACCGGGGCTTTCTCTATATCGACGAGGTCAATCTGCTGGAAGATCACCTGGTTGATCTTCTGCTGGATGCCGCAGCCTCGGGTGTCAACGTTGTTGAACGCGAAGGTCTCAGCATCCGTCACGCCGCCCGCTTCGCGCTGGTTGGCAGCGGCAACCCGGAAGAAGGAGATCTGCGCCCTCAACTGCTCGACAGGTTCGGCCTCGCCGTCGATGTGCGCACGATCGATGATTTGAAACAGCGGATCGAGGTGATCCGGCGACGGGATGCCTACGAGGCGGACCCGGAAGCCTTTTGCGAGAGCTGGGCACGCAAAGATGCAGCCATCCGCAACCGGGTCGTCAAGGCGCGCAAGATCCTGCGCGACGTCGACATTCCAGACGATGTCCTGACGCGCATGTCACAATTGTGCATGGGGCTTGGCATTGACGGGATGCGCGGCGAATTGACCCTGATGCGCGCCTGCAGAGCCTCCGCCGCCCTTGGCGGACGCGCAGACGTCACCTGGAGCGACGTATCGGAGATTTCGCCACTTGTCCTGTGTCATCGCCTGCGCCGCGATCCGCTTGACGATGCCGGCAGCGCACCGCGCGTGGAGCGCGCAATCGCGGCTGTCAGTGCGGGCGCCGGCCATGGCTGACACCAGCGCAGGACCCGCGTTGGAACCGGTGCCGGATCCCGATCGGTCCGCTGCCTGGAACGACGCACTGCTTGCCGCCAGGCTCCTCAAGACCGGAGGCAGTCAACTGGGTGGCCTGTGGCTGAAAGCACGTGCAGGCGGGGTTCGTGACGCCTACCTGGAGCACCTGAAAGGGGTCTTCGGTGTTCAGATGCACTGGGTCAGGGTTCCCAATTCCATCGGTCATTCCGCTCTCCAGGGACGTATCGACATTCCCGCAACCGCCAGAACCGGACGGCTTGTGTCCACGCCCGGCCTGCTGGCACGCGCGAACCAGGGCGTATTGCTCCTGCCCATGGCCGAAAGGCTGGACGCTGCAACTGCCGCCATTATCGGCACCGCGATGGATAGGAAAACCAGCCTGTCGCCCGCACACGGAAACAATCGGGACGTTCCCCGCTTGAATGCATGCTTCAAGGTGGTCGCACTGGATGAATCCGCCTCGCCCGAAGAGCAGCTGCCATATGCGCTTTCCGACCGGCTCGGCCTGATCGCCGACCTGAGTGCCGTTTCGTGGAGCGACGTTTCCGGGACACCACCGGGCGTGTGCGAGGATACCTCGCTCACCTGGCAAGACGTTGAAATCTCGGCCGCACTCACAGAGGTGCTGGCCCACGTCGCCAGTACCGCTGGCTGTTCCTCCTTGCGCAGATTGCGATATCTTACGCTGGTCAGCCGCATGCTGGCGGCCATGAACGGAAGCAACAGCGTCAGCGAAACAGAAGCGCTCGCCGCTCTGCGGCTGTGCCTCGGAGTTCAACTGCAGGCACAGACCGGACCGGAGGAAGAACAGCCGCCCGAAGCGGCCGGGAACACCGCATCCGACCCCTGCCAGGCACCCCGGCAACAGCCCCGGTCTGCGCAATCGGAGCCTGAGGAAAAGGACCGGACCGGTTCCTCGCAGGAGCTGACCGAGTTGAGCGAATTGCTCGCCGCCGTCAGCGCCGGAACGATCTCCGGCATCCCGGAGCTGTCGGGCAAGAGCCCGGCACGGTCGAGGAATGCCCGGACCGGGAAGGCGGGAACGCCGCAAAAGAACGCCCGCCGCGGCCGGCCGATTGCCGTTTCCCGCACAGCCCCCTTCCCGGACGCGCGGCCGAACCTTCTTGCAACGCTGCGCGCTGCAGCCCCCTGGCAGGTGATCCGCAGCCGGAACCGCGCCGTGTTGCTCGCCCGCCTGGCCGATCGCGACACGAGATCTGCAAAACAGCCCCGGGCGCTGATCACACGGGATGACTATCGCTTCCAGCGTCTGCGCCACGAAACGCCGTCAACCGCCATCTTCATGGTGGATGCATCCGGGTCGACCGCTCTGGAACGCCTTGGCGAGACCAAGGGAGCGATCGAGCAGCTGCTGTCCAGGTGCTACGTACGCCGTGATGAAGTTGCCATGATCGCCTTCCGTGGCAGGGGTGCTGAAACCGTGCTGCCGCCGACACGTTCGCTGGTCATGGCGAAACGCAAACTGGCGGGTCTGCCCGGTGGCGGCCCGACGCCCCTGGTCTCCGGACTGGAAAAGGGTCTGGAACTTGCCCTGTCCGTCCGCCGGCAGGGCAGCACGCCGGTCATGGTGCTTCTGACAGACGGGCGCGGTAACATCGCGCGAAACGGTGAACCGGACAGAACCCGCGCACAAGAAGAGCTCGGGCTTGTTGCCGGTCAGTACCGGAGCCTGGAAATGCGCTCGATCTGCATCGATATTGCCCGCCGCCCGCGAGAATCCGTGGCCTCGCTGGCACAAACCATGGGCGCGGACCTGCATTTCCTGCGGCATGCGGATGCCGGATCGATGTCGGACGTTGTCAACGCATCCCTTGAAGAGGCAAGAGGATGAACAAGGATCGCGACTGGCTGGACTGGGAAAGAGACGGAGCCGATTGGCCGTTTCGCAATGCCAGCCGGTTTGTCGAGGTTGCCGGCTATCGCTGGCATGTTCAGGAATTTGGACCAGCGACTGCGCCATGTGTCCTGTTAATCCACGGGACCGGCGCCGCCTCGTTCTCATGGCGCAATGTGGTGCCGCTTCTGGAAAACCGCTTCAGGCTGCTCGTGCCCGACCTCCCCTGCCACGGCTTCACGTGCCCGACCGCGTCGCCCGACCTCTCCCTTGAAGGCATGACGACCTCGATCCGGTCTCTCCTGAACACGCTGGCGCTCCAGCCGGAGACGATCATCGGCCACTCGGCCGGGGCCGTCATTGGCGTGTCGCTGATTTCTGCCGCTCAAAGATCCATGGACCCCGTCCGACACGCGCATCGCGTCCTCGGTATAAACGGTGCGCTGAAACCGATCCGTGGAAATCGCATCCTGTCACCGATGGCAAAAGCGCTATTCGCAAATCCGTTGTCGGCCTCCATGTTTTCCCTCTTGGCAAAATCAACGCCACTTGGCCACAATCTCTTGACGGCAACCGGGTCTCCGATCGACGCCCCCGGTGAAGCGATCTACCGCCGCCTGCTGGGGTCGACCGGACACGTGCGCGGCGCTCTCGGCATGATGGCCTCCTGGGACTTGTCCCATCTCAACGCCATGCTCAGACGCCTTGCAGCACCGCTGGATCTCTTCGCGGCGGAAGACGACCCGATGGTTCCGGCCTCGAGCTCGAAGAAAGCCGCAGGCCTCGTGCAAGACGGCAGCCTCACCCTGACACCGACAGGCGGGCACCTGGTGCATGAATGCCATGCGGAAATCGTTGTCGACTGGATCGAGACAATCGTTGCGAACGGCCACTCAAATGGCGCGGACGCGGCATGAGGCGAACGGGCACCATCTTCGGCTTACCGCTGAAAAGGATCCGGTCTGCCGCGTGCACCCAAAGCTGGAGACAGAAATTGTGTCGCACGGCAAATCCATAACCGTATTGCTGACGCTTGGACGTCTGCCCAAAGCGCTCGAACTCGCGCGTGCTCTTTCCGCAGCCGGGTGCCGGGTACTGGTCGCCGACCCATTTGCCTTTCATCTCTGCCGGGCGTCAAACGCGGTCGCGAAATCGTTCAAAACACCTTCGCCGCACAGCTGCCAGGAGCACTATCTGTCCTGCCTGCTCGATATCGTGGCGCGCGAAGACGTCGATCTGGTCCTTCCCGTTTCCGAAGAAGCACTCCATGTCAGTCTCCTGAAAGACAGACTGCCGGACAAAACACGTCTGTTCGCGCTTCCGAACGAAGATCTCCAGGCCCTGCACGACAAATATGGCTTTACCCAGATTGCTGAAAAAGCGGGCTTGAAGGTCCCGGAAACACACCTTGCCTC